>JASJAY010000029.1 GCA_030066775.1 Planctomycetota bacterium | reverse complement strand
GGCGGGAAGGTCGACTGGGCGCTGATGCGGTTCGTGGACGTCATGCTCGCGTTCCCGAGCGTCGTCCTGGCGATCGCCATCGCGACGCTCTTCGCCGACCGCAGCGTCGCCACGGTCATCATCGCCGTGGGCGTCGTGCTGATCCCGCAGGTCGCGCGTCAGGTGCGCGGCAGCGTGCTGCAGGTCAAGCACATGGAGTTCGTCGTCGCGGCGCGCTCGCTCGGCATCCGCCCGCTGCGCATCCTCTTCCGCCACGTGCTGCCCAACTGCCTGGCGCCGATCATCGTGCTGAGCACCCTCGGCGTGGGCAACGCCATCCTCAGCGCTGCGGGCCTCAACTTCCTCGGGCTGGGTCCGGAGGCGCGCGTGGCCGAGTGGGGCGTGATGCTCAAGGAGTTCGACCGTCACATCATCGCGGACGAGACGTGGGTGTTCATCCCGCCGGGTGCGGCGATCGCCGTCACGGTGCTCGGCTTCAACCTCTTGGGCGACGGGCTGCGCAAGGCGCTCGATCCGCGCGCGCGGTAGGCCGGGCTAGAGGCTCTCCTCGACGGTGAGCTCCTCGAGGATCCACTGCACGTCCTGGTAGCGCCAACGCTCCTGCAGCACGATCGTGCCCTTCTCGAACACGATGCGATGCCCGTATGCGTAGACGTGCTTCTCGAGCTCTTCCGGTTCGCCGATGGCTTCGACCCGGTCGAACACCGCGTAGGGCTCGACGCGCCGATCCCAGTCATCGCGCCATACGCGTCGCGGCGTCTCCGTGCGGAGGGCGTCCGTGAAGTGGTCGTAGAGCTCGAGCGGACGCTGCTGCGCGAGGCCTTCGATCACCTGCATCGAGATCCGCCGGAGCGACTTCAGCGTGGCGGGCATCTCGAACTCGGGGGGCGCGTCGATCGACAGCTCGTCGATCAGGTAGCCCTCCGGGTCGTTGACCAGCCGGATGCGCACCGGCGCGGACGTCTTCTCGAACTTCACGTCGAGGTCGAGCTCCAGGCGTTTGTCGCCGATGCGGCGCCGACCCGTCTCGCGTTCGATCTCGACGAAGTTGCCCAGCATGTGGCGGTAGCGCTTCGTGAGCTCCATGACCCGTTCGGGGGACTGGGTGCCGCGCAGCACACCCATGATCTGGTCCGGTGCCTCCCCGAAGGCGGTCGCGAGGAAGCGCGGGACCTCGGACGGCACGGCGGCGCGCTCGAAGCCGAGGGAGACGACCAGGGCCACCGCCACGGCGGCGACGCAGATCAGCAGGGCGTAGAGGGTGCGCTTCATGGCGGCTCCGCCTCGGTCCGGGACCCGAGAACGGTAACGGCCGGGCGGCCGGGATCTTCCATCCGCCGCCGTGCAACCGGGACGTAAGCGTCCGCGGCGCGAATCGCTGGGCGGGCGCTAGCGGATCGGGGGCAGGTCGAGGGGGCCGAGCCCCAGGGGCCCTTCCTGCTTCTTCTCGGGCGGATCGAGGTTCTCGAGCCGCGGCGAGCGCGGATCGAAGCCCTGGCCGGCGCGCCACTCGGGGCTCGCCGTGCTCGGCAGGAACGACATCTCGATTCGACGCGTGATCAGGTTCTCGAGCTCGGGCAGGCGCGTCGGGTTCTCCCACTCGGCGAAGACCGGGTCGGAGGGGTTCTTGATGTTGACGTTCTGCTCGCGGATGACGTTCGTCTCGACGCGGTAGTAGCTCTGGTAGCCCGCGACCTCGGTGACCGTGATGGTCACGCGCTCACGCGTGCCGGAGCCGGAGAAGGGACCGAGCTGGGTCTTCCAGCGGCTCTTGAGCACGCCGCTGCGCTCCGACGACTCGTCGTAGTTCGGCGCGAAGCCCTGCTCGATGATCGTGCGGACCGCGGCCTGGTAGACCATGTCCTGGCTCGGCGCGGGGAAGCCGTCCGACTTCTGGCCGGTGGTGTCGGCCCGTCCGGACGAGCAGCCGGCGAGCGCGAGGAGGGCGAGGGAAAGCAACAGAGTGCCCAATTGCATGCAACGGTTCATGCGCTAGAGGGTCGCGCGACATGGTCACGGGGTGGTCATTCGGCGCACCCGTAGGCCACCCAACGATCGTCCCGGCGGCGCGTCAGGACCAGGGTTCCTGCGTTCGGGCCGGCGGGCCGGAGCCGCTTCCGCCAGGCCTCGACGGGCTCCTTGATGCCGCGTGCCCGGATCGTGAGGTTGCCGATCTCGCGCGCTGCAAGCCAGGCCTGGATGGGCTTCGCCTTGGGCGGCAGCACCGTCTCGACGCGCATCCAGGTGCCGGCCTCGGTGGGGGTGCGCGCTGGGCCCACGAGATAGGCGATGCGCGGGTGGACCGGCGCGAGGCCTTCCTGCTGCGCCAGGTCGCCGACGAGGTCGGCCAGCACCACCGCGACGTCGGGGTCGAAGAGCCACGCACCCACCTCGACGTCGGCGGCCCGCGGCCACGGCAGGCCGTCGCCCGCGACCGCAGCGCCGCGGGGAAGCGCGAGCGCGCGGCGCGGCGGACGTGCATCCCAACTGCCGAGGAACACCCGCGTCTCCCGCGCGCGGCCCGCGAGACTCACGACCTCGAACGGCCGGCCGGCCAGGGCCTCGGGCGGCGTTCCCGGCGCGAGCTTCACCTGGCTCGCGCGGTATGCGCCGAGCAGCTCCGGCCAGCTGGATGCCGGCGGGGCGAACTGCTCGGCGTCGCGCGTGCGCACGCCGTCGGGGCGGCGGTCGGGGTCGAGGAACGCCAGCGGCGTGGTGGCGGGGAGCGTGGTCGCGTCGCCCGCCACGACCTCCATCTGATCGGAGAGCCCCAGTGCGGCCGCATTGGCCTCGAGGAGCGCGGCGCGGACGGGGTCCCGCTCGATCGCGCGCACCGGGCGCCCCGCGCGGGCGGCGGCGAACGCGTCCACCCCGAGTCCCGCCGTCAGGTCGGTCAGCGCGTCGCCCGGCGCGCCCGGCCAGCGCGCGGCCCGCTCCGCCGCGATGGCCCAGGGCGTCGCCTGCTCGAGCGCCGCGGCCTCGTAGAGCAGCGTCTCGGCAAAGGGCAGCTTGCCGGCGGCCCGCACGCGCAGGTCGTCCTGCTGCAGGGCCAGCCGGGCCCAGGCGCCCGCATCCGCGCCGTCGCCGGCATCCGCGCGCAGGGCGGCCGGGCGCTGGTGGGGGGCCAGGGCGCGGGTCTCGCGCGCGCGTCCCAAGAGCGCGCGGCCCGCGTCGGAGGCCAGGAAGCGGATGTCATCGGGGCTCACGCACGGAGGATAGGCGTTCATCTCGCACACATGCATGCGGAAGCGCATGGAGGGAGAGCGCCCCGGGGCCGATAGGATCAGTGGCGTGACCCAGTCCGAAGGCATCCCGTTCGAGCAGACTCCCGTTCCGGAGCAGGTTCCGGGGATCTGCCTGCGGAACACGGTCGTCTTCCCGCTCGACGTCGTCTCGGTGCCGATCGACCACCCGCGCAGCATCCGCATGGTGGAGGCCAACCCCGGCGACGGCGTGATCGTCGGGTGCTTCTTCCCCGCCGACGAGTCCGTCGAGGAGGTCAACACCCCCGAGGACTTCATGCCGATCGGCGTGGCGTGCCGCGTGATCCACCGCATGCGCATGCCCAACGAGAGCGTCCAGGTCGTGCTCCAGGGCCTTAGGCGCATCCGGCTGCAGGAGGTCGCGCAGGCGCAGCCCTACCTGCAACTCGGCGTCGAGTCCGTCGACACCCGCGAGCCGCGTGGGGCCGACATCGACGGGCTCATCTACCGCTGCATGGAGATGGTGGACACGCTGGTCAAGGCCGAGGGCGGCTACCCGCCCGAGATGGTCAACATCCTGCGGATGAACATCGCCGGCGCAGGCCGCTTCGCGGACCTCGTCGGCGCCCACGTGAACCTGCCGGCGGCGGTCAAGCGCCGCATCTGCGCCACGGAGAGCGTGCGTGATCGCCTGCGCGTCGTGGAGGACGTGCTGCGCGAGTCGCTCGGCCGCGTGCAGGTCGCCCACGAGGTGCAGCAGAAGGTCAAGGTCAACCTCGAGTCGCGCCAGCGCGAGCACTACCTGCGCACGCAGCTCAAGACGATCAAGCAGGAGCTCGGTCTCGAAGGCGACGCGGAGGAGGAAGCGCTGGAGCTGCGCGACCGGATCCGCGAGTCCGGCATGCCCGAGGAGGCGATGGAGGCCGCGACGCGCGAGGTCGATCGCCTGGCGGCCATGACGCCCGCGTCATCCGAGTACCACGTCGTGCGCAACTACCTCGGCTGGCTGCTCGACCTGCCTTGGGACCCGGGCAAGCTGCCCAAGGTCAACCTGAACCGCGCACGCAAGATCCTCGATCGCGACCACTACGGCCTGGACGAGGTGAAGCAGCGGATCCTCGAGTTCCTCGCCGTACGGCGTCTCACGAAGGACGCCGGCAGCCAGGTGCTCTGTCTGTCGGGGCCGCCCGGCGTCGGCAAGACGAGCCTCGGCAAGAGCATCGCCGAGGCCATGAAGCGCGACTTCGTGCGGGTCTCCGTCGGCGGCATGCGCGACGAGGCCGAGATCAAGGGCCACCGGCGCACGTACGTCGGCGCCATGCCCGGCAAGATCCTGCAGGAGCTGAAGCGCTGCGGCAGCATGGCGCCCGTCTTCTGCCTCGACGAGATCGACAAGATGGGCTCCGACGCCCGCGGCGATCCCTCGGCGGCCATGCTCGAGGTGCTCGACCCCGAGCAGAACCACAAGTTCCTCGACCACTACCTCGACGTGCCCTACGACCTCTCGAAGGTCTTCTTCCTGTGCACGGCGAACGTGCTCGAGAACATCCCGCCGCCGCTGCGCGACCGGATGGAGATCGTCACGCTCTCCGGCTACACGCCGCACGAGAAGTTCGAGATCGCGCGGCGCCACGTGATTCCGCAGGTGCTCAAGCGCAACGGCCTCACCGGCCGCCAGCTCGCGTTCACCGACGAGGCCGTGCGAACGATCATCGAGGGCTACACCCGCGAGGCGGGCGTGCGCAGCCTGAAGCGCGAGATCGGCCGCCTGTGCCGCGGCCGGGCGCTCGAGGTGGCGACGGGCGGCCAGGATGTGAAGAAGCGCGCGCTCGTCGACCCGAAGCGCATCGAGGCCACGCTCGGCCCGCGACGCTTCGAGCCGGCCGACCGGGCGCGCAACCCCCAGGTCGGCGTCACCGCCGGCCTCGCGTGGACGCCGGTCGGCGGCGATCTCCTGCTTTTCGAGGCGACGCTGGTCCCCGGCAAGGGCGGCATGCGCGTGACGGGCCGCCTCGGCGACGTGATGCGCGAGAGCTGCGAGGCGGCGCTGTCCTACGTCAAGAGCGCCGCGGAACAGCTCGACATCGATCCGACGCGGTTCAACGAGTTCGACCTGCACGTGCACGTGCCCGACGGGGCCACGCCCAAGGATGGGCCGAGCGCCGGCGTCACGATCGCCTCGTGTCTCGCCAGCCTGTACACGGGCCGCCCGGCGCGCGCCGACATCGCCATGACCGGTGAGATCACGCTCAAGGGCCGCGTCCTCGCGGTGGGCGGCATCAAGGAGAAGGTGCTCGCGGCGCATCGCGCGGGCATCACCCAGGTGCTCCTGCCGAACGCGAACGCGAAGGACCTGCCGCAGATCCCCGAGGACGTGCGCGAGACCCTGCGCATCACGCTCACCTCGGACGCGAGCGAGAACATCGGCGCCGTGCTGATGCCGATCTTCCTGCCCGAGGGCGGAACCGCCGAGCAGGCCGGCGCGCTGCCGCCGCCGCCCGAGCTGCCCCCCGAGCAGCGCCCCTCCCTCTGACAGGCCTCAGGGGGCGCTCCCGCGCCGCGTGACAATCGTCCGGGGCCCGGGATGATCCAGGGTGGCTCGCCCGTTGCTCGGGCGACCCCTTGGATGGCGCCCCATGACCCGACTCTCGACCTGGACCCTTGTCGTGCTGCTGTTCGCGAGCCTGGGAGGCCTGGGCGGCTGCGGCGATCCCGAAGAGGGCGTGCCGGTGACCACCGGCCGCAAGATGGCGCGCGACGGCATGTCCAGCGGGACGCATGAGGGTCTGGCCGAGCGGCCCGAGGCGGGCATCTACGAATGGGGCGACGCCGGCCCGACCCGGATCCGCTTCGAGGACCTCAGCAAGACGTGCGGCATCGACTACCCGAACCACTCGGGGCGCGCCGGCGTGAAGGAGTTCCTGCTCGAGGCGGTCGGCGTGGGGCCCGCGTGGCTCGACTACGACGGCGACGGCCTGCTCGACCTGTACGTGCCGGACGGTGATGTCTTCAGCAACTACACGCTGGACACCTACAAGGAGGACGGCGTCGAGCACCCGCTGCTGAAGCCCAAGGCGAAGAAGGCGGAGGTGTTCCAGGACAAGCTGTGGCGCAACAACGGCGACGGCACGTTCACCGACGTCACGCGCCAGGCGGGCATCTACGACGACCGCTGGTCCTTCGGCGCGAACGTGTTCGACTACGACGCGGACGGCCACCCCGACATCTACGTCTCGAACTTCGGGAAGAACCGCCTCTGGCTCAACTCGGGCAACGGCAGCTTCGAGGACATCGCCGAGAAGGTGGGCGCCGCGGGGCACCCCGCCGCCTGGTCCACGTGCGCGGCGATCGGCGACGTGGACGGGGACGGGCGCCTCGACATCTACATCGCCCAGTACGCGGACCCGGCCGAGGAGGTCGAGCGGCAGCGACGCGAGCTCCGGCTCCCGTTCGATACGCCGATCGAGGCGATCACGGGCCGCAGCTGCCGCTGGCGCAGCATCCGCGCGTACTGCGGTCCGGTTGGCCTTCTGGGGCAGCAAGACGTCATGCTGCGGCAGCGCGTCGACGGCACCTTCGAGGACGTGACCGAGAAGTGGGACCTCGTCTCGCGCGTCGGCAAGTACGGCTTCACCGTGCTGATGTACGACTACAACCAGGACGGGCTGATCGACATCTACGTCGCCAACGACTCCGAAGAGAACTTCATGTGGGAGCAGGAACGGGATGCCGACGGCAACATCCGCTTCCGCGACACCTCCGACACGATCGGCGTCAAGTACGGCTACAACAACTCCGCCCAGGCGAGCATGGGCGCCTCGGTGGCCGACGTGAACAGTGACGGCTACCTCGACATGTTCGTCACCAACTTCAGCCACGACTACAACAACATCTATCTGTTGCACACGTCGGGCGGGAAGCACGCGACCTACTGGTACAAGGACCGCGGTCTGCAGGTCATGGGGCAGGCGGTGTTCTACGACCTGTCCTGGGGCTGCGGTTGGCACGACTTCGACAACGACGCCGACCTCGACCTCTACTTCGCGAACGGCCACGTCTACAAGGAGATCGATCTCTTCGAGAAGACGGGCGCCAACTACGACCAGCTCAACAGCCTCTTCGAGTGCATGGATGCGGCGCGCCTCGGCTTCCGCGAGGTCGGCACGAAGGGCCAGCAGAACGCGCCGGTGGGGGCGAAGCCCCCGGACCTGGATGCAGGCCCCGGCATGGCGCTCGAGGGCTGCTCACGCGGCTGCGCCTTCGCCGACTTCAACAACGATGGTCGCGTCGACATCTTCGTGCAGAACATGAACGCCACGCCGCACCTCCTGCTCAACAGCTCGAAGGCCGGCGAATGGCTGAAGGTCGTGTTGAAGCAGCCCGGCCTCAACCGCGACGCCCTGGGCGCGACGCTCTACGTCACCGTGGACGGCAAGACGAGCGCCGTGGCGAACGTCCGCTGCGCCTCGTTCCTGGGCTCCGACGACCCGCGCCTGCACGTGGGCCTCGGCGCGGCCAAGACCTGCGACATCCGCGTCGTGTGGCCCGGCAAGGACCGGGTCAGCACCGAGTTCAAGGGGCTCACGCCCGGCAAGCTCTACGTGCTCGACCGGGAGACCGGCAAGGCCGTTCCCCAGGAGCTCAAGGCCTTCGATCCGAAGTCGGAGTAGCGCGCGCCGCGCGTCAGTCCTGGACCGGCAGTCCGCTGGGGACGCTGTCCGGGATCTCGTGGAGCGTGTTGAGCGACGACGGGTCCGTGAGGCTGTAGAGGAACGCCATCAGGTCGGCGATCTCTGCGTCCGTCAGCATGACGGGCGGGTCCAGGATCGGATCGATGGCCGCCTTGCGGGCGTCGTTGCGCGCCACGTTCATGTCGAACGTCGGCTCGAAGAGCAGCGGGAGCTGCGTCGGGTCGTAGGTGTCGAGCGCGGTGGCCGGATCGAGGTGGTGGCGCACGGCCCCCTCGAGCGTCGTGTACGCACCGCTGTGCATCCAGGGACCGTTCAGCGCCACGTTGCGCAGGCTGGGCACGCGGAACTTGTAGTTGTCCGCCGGGTTCAGCGTCTCGGCCCCGAGGCCCAGGTCCTCGAAGGCGCCGTGCTTGCCGGGACCGACCTGCGGCGCCGCGATGGCGTAGTGCTCGAAGTCGCTGAGCATCGGGCCGTTGTGGCACTCGCCGCAGCGCGCTTCGCCGAAGAAGAGGATCGCGCCGCGCTTGGCGGCCGGCGAGAGCGCCGACGTCTCACCGGCGAGGAAGCGGTCGAACGGCGTGTCGAGCGCCGTGAAGGCGTCGCGCTCGAACGCGGCGATGGCCTGCGCGGCGTGGCCGAAGGTGAGGTCGTCGAAGTTCGTCGTGGAGGGGAAGGCGGCGAGGAACAGGCTGCGGTACTCGGCGATGCCGCCCACCGCGCCGTTGTTCGTGCCGACCAGGCGCGCCATCAGCGCGGCCCAGACGCCGGCGTTGTCAGGCGCGCTCGCGACCTCGTTGCCGGTGCCGCGCATCTCCTCGGTCGAGGTCACGGGGAACATGGCCTGCGCGGCCAGCGCGCTCGTGAGCGGCAGGGCGTGGTCGGCGAGCGTCGGGCTGGCGCCGTTCAGGCCCGGCTCGGGCGTCGTGAGCACGCCCGTCGTGGGATCGCGCGTGAGGCGGCTGTCCCAGAACATCGAGTCGACGCCGGTGACACCGCCGTTCCAGACGTGCGGTGCGTTGCGGGGGATGAGGTGCCCACCGGCCTGCACGCGCGTCGCGCCGAGGCCGACGCCGCCCTCGCCGATCGAGACGGGCAGCGAGTCGCCGGTCCCTGCGACCGGGTGGTGGCAGGTGGCGCAGGAGATGTTGCGGTTGCCCGAGAGCTCCTTGTCGAAGAAGAGCGCGCGACCGAGCTCCACGAGGGCCGGATGCTCCGGCAGGGGCGCGCCCGTGCGGGTCACGCCGGCGTCGTCGCACATCGCCGTGAGCGTCTGGTCGAGCGCCGCCTCGGGGTCGTTGCCGAGCAGGATCGTGTCGTTGTCGCCGCCGCCGCAGGCGGTCAGGCCGAGGGCCACGAGGCCTACGAGAACCCAGTTCAGTCGCATCATGCGTCCGGTCTCCTTGGGCCGCGGCGAGCCCGCGGCGCAGTCCCCGCACGCATCGGCCATGCCAGCGGGTGGACTTGAGTCCCGGCCGCCCGAAACGCGCATCGAATGGCGCTTTCGCCCCAATTGGGGACGCCTGCGCAGCCGAATCGGCGGTGCTCGGACGCAGGGGGCGGGGGAGGCTCCGCAGGGCCCCGGCCTGGCGGGTCAGCGGGTCAGCGGCCGGCGGCCTCGGGACCGCCGCAGGGGGCAGGCCGCTTCTGCTCC
This sequence comes from Planctomycetota bacterium, assembly GCA_030066775.1. Taxonomy (GTDB): domain Bacteria; phylum Planctomycetota; class PLA2; order PLA2; family JAEUHO01; genus JASJAY01. The sequence goes on along the minus strand of JASJAY010000029.1, from coordinate 18,015 downwards.
GTGGTCGGGACACCGGCGCTGTAGGCGGTGAAGCCGCGCTCGCGGATGCCGTCCGCCGCCTCCCAGATGCGGTCGCGAGAGGCCTCGACCGCTGCGCAGAAGGCCTTGGAGAGCGCGTGGGCGTGGAGCGGCTTCCCGCCGGCGAGGAGGTTCGTCCGCTCCCCGGGGTCCGCGTCGAGGTCGAAGAGACGCTCCTCGATCGCGCCGCGGTTGATGTCGTACTCGACGATGTACTTCCAGCGCTCGTCGCGCACCGCCTCGAGCAGGCGCTTGTCGTCGGTGGCCGTGGTCTCGGGCACGACCCGCGCCTGGGCCGTGGCCGGATGGCCTTCGGCCTCGCCGCGGAGGAGGGGCAGCAGGGAACGCCCGCGCGTGCGCGCCAGGTCCGGCGCGCCGATCCAGTCCATGAACGTCGGCATGATGTCGACCACGCTCACCGAGCCGTCCACGACCTTGGGGCCCGCGAAGGGGCCGGGGCCGTGCATCACGAGCGGGACGTGGATCAGCTCCTCGTCGAGCTGGCGTCCGTGGCCGATGAGGCCGTGCTCGCCGAACGCCTCGCCGTGGTCGCTGAAGACCACGAAGAGCGTGTTCTCGAGCATGCCCTTGGCCTCGAGCCCGGCGATCAGCTTGCCGACGCCCTCGTCGGTCCAGCGCACACCGGCCGTGTACTTCGCCCGGAGCTCCTCGGCGAGGTCGGGGCGCGGCGCCTGTCGGTAGCCCTGCCAGGCGTAGCGCGTGCCCTCGTGCAGGATCTGGGCCCCGCGCTGCTGGATCAGCGCGCGGCGGCCCGCCTGGCTCGTGAGAACGAGACGCAGAATCTCCCAAGGCTCCATCTGGGTGGTGTCGCCGACGGCGGCCACCGCCTCCGCGTAGGCCTGCTGATCCTGGATCATCGGCAGGATCGCCGGCGGGTGGTTCTCCTCGCCGTAGGGGTCGTGGGCGTCGTAGGTGTGCAGGAAGAGCATGTAGGGGCGCTTCGGGTCCAGCCCCTCGATCCACGGCGTGAGGATCTCGATCCCGCCGTGCAGCCAGAATCCCGAGTCCATCGGGCGGCGGGGGCGGACCTGCAGGCCCTGGCCGGCCGAGCCCGCCTCGAACCCCTGGAGGATCGACCAGCTGGAGCCGCGGTACCAGGGCACGTCGGAGAAGGCCGCCGTCTGGAAGCCGAAGGTCGTCCGCAGCGCTTCGGCGTAGGTCACGATCGACTCGAGCAGCCGCGGCGCCGGCCCGTCGGTGCGGCAGCCGTGCTCCGTCGGCAGGAGGCCCGTCAGCACGCTGGCCACCGTGGGGATCGTCCAGGGAGCCACGGTGGCCGCTTCGCGGAAGGCCACGCCCCGCTTCGCCAGCGCCCGCAGGTTTGGCATGTCCCGGGCCGGCTCGTCACCGAAGCCCACCGCATCGCGATTGACGGTGTCCAGCAGCAGGAGGATCAGGTTGCGCGGTTGGATCTCCGGGGCGCTGCCCAGGATGTACGTCCCGTCGGCGGCGTAGACCTCGCTCGTGCGGCGCGGCGGCTCCCCCGGTCCCTTGGGCTCGTCCTGCGGCAGCAGGCGCGGCACCACGAGGATCAGGGCGACGACGAGGAGCAGCAGCAGCGCCTGGCGCACGGGGGCCTCCGGTGGGGTCCAGCCGGACTATCGCACGAGCCGGAAGCGTTGTCGTTCGACGGCGACGGGGTCCCGGGTCCAGTTGTCGAACTGCTCCCGGATCGAGGCGCGGGGCGGCGGCGGCGTCCATTTGGGCGCCAGCTTCCAGAGCCAGTGCCGTGCCGCGAGGGTGCGCAGCGTCTGCTCGTGATCCCACTCGACCTCGGCCATCTCCAGGAGCTCGGGGATCCAGGCCTCGAACCCCGCGAACCACGCGAGCCGGGCCGCGATCTCGTACTCCACGATGTTGTCGTTCTCGAGCCGTGCGGCGCCGTACATCGGGATGAACCAGCCCCCGATGCGGCAGACGCAGGCGATCAGGCGCCCCACGCGGTCGAGCTTCTTCTCGGCGCGCGGGTCGGGGGCTGCGCCCGCCTCCGCGAGCATGCGGCCGACGCAGCGCCGGTGGCGGATCTCGTCCTTCAGGATCTCCGTGATCGCATTGCGCTCCGCGGGGCGCTTCACGGCCAGCCGGTGGCCCAGGTACGCGCGGATCGCCCCGAGCTCCCCGGCGTGGGCGAGCTGGAGGCCCCGGAGCAGCTCGGCGCGCGCGGTCGCTCGGTCCATGGCGCGTACGCTACCGAAAGTCGCGCTCGGACGATCCGTAGGGGAAGGCCGGAATTCGTCGACGAGGGGGCCGGGGGCGCGTTCAATGACGTGCCGTTTCCGGAGGCGTCCCTTGAACGTGCTCGACCTCGCACCCGTGTTGCCCTTGGCCAGCGAGATGGCGGAGTTCATCCCCGTCCTCGTCATGCTGATCTTCGGGCTCGCGTTCGCGGCCTTGAACCTGGTGGCTTCGTTCCTTCTGGGCCAGAAGGCGCCCACGAACCCCGTGAAGGACATGGCGTACGAGTGCGGCATGCCGCCGATCTCGGACGCCCACCAGCGCTTCAGCGTGAAGTTCTATCTGGTGGCGATCCTCTTCGTCCTGTTCGACATCGAGGTCGTCTTCCTCTACCCGTGGGCGGTGAAGTTCGAGGCGGACAAGGCGTTCCTGTTCGTCGAGATGCTGATCTTCATCGGCATCCTCTTCCTGGGGTGGTGGTACGTCATCCGCAAGGGAGCCGTGAACTGGGCCCAGGAGTAGGCGTCCCGGAGAATCCGGACAAGATTGGTATGATTTCGGGCCGGGCCAACGACCGGCGGCTAGCCTGAGGGCAAACCAAAGAGAGACCCACCATGACGACGACATCCGACCGCGTCGTTGCCGACTATCTCGAGGCCACTGGCAGCAGCGAGGGCTCGTTCCTGCTCTCGAGCGTCCAGGCCATGGCCAACTGGTCGCGCAAGAACAGCGTCTGGCCCCTGCCCCTCGGCCTCTCCTGCTGCGGCATCGAGTTCATGGCCACGGCCGCGAGCCGCTACGACATGGCCCGCTTCGGCATGGAAGTCGCGCGCTTCTCGCCGCGCCAGGCCGACCTGCTGCTCGTCGCCGGCACGCTGACCTACAAGATGGCGCACGTCATGACGCGCCTCTACGACCAGATGGCCGAGCCCAAGTGGGTCATCGCCATGGGCGCCTGCGCGTCCTCCGGCGGCATGTTCCGCAGCTACCCGGTCGTCCAGGGCATCGACGAGTTCATCCCGGTCGACTTCTACATCCCGGGCTGCCCGCCGCGCCCCGACGCGGTGCTGAACTGCCTGATGGAGCTGCAGAAGAAGATCGAGAAGGACCGCTCCTACCGCCTCGCGCTCAAGCCCGAGGACGAGGGCGCCCCGCTCCCGCTCGACGAGGCCCCGATCCTGCCGGGCCGCGGCGAAGGCCCCCCGATCGCCCTCTCGACCACCAAGGAACGCTTCACCGAGGAAGGCCCGCAGAAGCGCGCTTTCCGAGGAATCCAGCCTGAAGAGACGCGCCGCTAGGCGCGCGGAGACACGCCGTGCCCGGCCCCAGCGAAAGCTCGATCACGTACCAGGACACCGCGCCCGAGGGCGTCGCCGAGGCCACGATCGCCGCCCTCGAGGGCATCGACGTCAAGTGGTCCGGGGGCGAGGGGTCGGTGCACCCGCTCGCCGGGAGCTACCCGGGGATCCAGGTCGATCGCGCCGACTACCTGAAGGCCGCCCAGGCGCTCCACGACAAGGCCGACTTCGCGTTCTACGTCGACAACACGGCGGTGGACTACCCCGAGCGGCAGCCGCAGCGGTTCACCGTCGTGACGGTGCTGATGAACCTCAAGACCCAGGACCGCCTGATCCTCAAGTGCCGCGCCGCGGAGGGCGAGAGCGTGCCCTCGCTGACCTCGCTCTGGGTCGCCGCGAACTGGGCCGAGCGCGAGACGTACGACATGTTCGGCGTGCCCTTCGAGGGGCATCCCGATCTCTCGCGGATCTACATGCCCCAGGACTATGACGGCTGGCCGATGCGGCGCGACTTCCCGCTGCAAGGACACCTCAGGTTCCAAGACTGAATCGGGCCCCGGCGTCTCGGACGCCCCCCCGGAGCAGCCCGTCTGTCCTTCTCCCTCGGGCGGCCCCGGCGTACCCTCCGCTCGACCGTCGCCACGCCAGGCGGACAGCGCCATCGGTCCGCCCTGGCCACCCCCCGGGGACCCCCATGAGCGTGCCTTCCGACAGCCCTGCCGCACCGACCGCGGGGACCGAGCTCGACGAGCTCCCGCAGGTCGACGTGATGGACATCCGGCTCGACTCCGATGAGGACCTCGGCGAGCGCATGGTGCTCAACATGGGCCCCTCGCACCCGTCCACGCACGGCGTGCTGCGGCTCGTTCTGGAGATCGACGGTGAGCGCGTCGTGTCGGTCTCACCCGACGTGGGCTACCTGCACCGCGGCATGGAGAAGCTCGGCGAGTCGCTCGGCTACCACCGCTTCATTCCCTACACGGACCGCCTGGACTACCTGGCGCCGCTCTCGAACAACTGCTCGATCGCGCTGGCGGCCGAGAGGGTCTGCGGCATCGAGGCGCCGCCCCGCGCCAACGCGATCCGCGTGATCGTCTGCGAGCTGGCGCGCATGTCGGCCCACCTGCTCGGGCTCGGCGCGTACTCGATGGACGTGGGCGCCATGACGGTGTTCCTCTACACGTTCACGGAGCGCGAGCGCCTCTACAACTTCTTCGAGTACCTCACCGGCGCGCGCTTCACGACGACGTACACGCGTGTCGGCGGCGTGGCCCGCGATGCCGAGGACGGCTGGCTGGCCGAGGTGCGCGAGTTCTGCAACGAGTTCCACAAGAAGGTGGACACCTGGGAGAACCTGCTCACCAAGAACCGCATCTGGCGCCTGCGCAACGAGGGCGTCGGGGTGATCAGCCAGGAGCAGGCGATCAGCTTCGGCCTGACGGGGCCGATCGGCCGCGGCTCGGGCCTGCCCTACGACGTCCGCAAGGACCGCCCGTACTTCGGCTACGAGCAGTACGACTTCGATGTCCCCGTCGGCGAGCGCGGCGACGCCTACGACCGCTACCTCTGCCGCCTCGAGGAGATGCGCCAGAGCGCGCGCATCGTGGTCCAGGCGATCGACAAGATCCCGCAAGGGCGGATCCTCGCGGACGAGCCCAAGTTCGTGCTGCCCGAGAAGTACGACGTGCTCACGGGCATGGAGCAGCTGATCCACCAGTTCATGCTCGTCACGGGCGAGATGGACACGCCCAAGGGCGAGATCCACAGCTACATCGAGAACCCCAAGGGGGAGCACGGCTACTACATCCGCTCCGAAGGCGGGGCGGCGCCGTGGCGCCTGAAGATGCGTGCCCCCAGCTTCGTCAACCTGCAGATCCTGAAGGAGATCGTGCCCGGGCACATGATCGCGGACATCGTCGCGATCCTCGGGTCGCTCGACTTCGTGATGGGAGAGTGCGACAAGTGAGCGCCACCCCTCCGAGAGCCCCCGCGGCCGCCCCCAAGGACGTCGAGGCCCGCCAGCCCGCGCCCACGCCCGTCGCGTTCCCGCCGGCGGCGCTCAAGGACGAGTGCGAGGCCATCCTCTCGCGCTACCCGACGCGGCAGGCGGCGCTCATCCCGATCCTGCTCTTGGCCCAGGGGCACTACGACAACTGGGTGAGCCCCGAGGTCGAGGCCGGCGTCGCCGAGTACATCGGCGTCAGCGACAGCCACGTGCGCGGCGTGCTCTCCTTCTACTCGATGTTCAACCTGAAGCCCGCGGGCAAGCACGAGGTGTGGGTCTGCCGCACGCTCACGTGCTGGCTGCGCGGCGCTGCGAAGCTGCGCGACACGGCGCTCGAGAAGGCGCAGGCGGAGCGCGCCGGCGTCGTGGGCGAGGACGGCAAGTTCCTCGTGAAGAACATGGAGTGTCTAGGGTTGTGTGAAGTCGCGCCCGCCGTGTTCGTTGATGGGGTGGCCCATACGAACGTGACCAACGAGAAGCTCGTCGAGCTCATGGACGCTTGCGAGTAACGGGAACCCGAACCTAACGATGGCGAAGAAGCGATACCCCGAGACGAAGATCCTCTCGAAGAACTTCGACAAGGAGAACTCCTGGACCTTCGACGTGGCGCGCGAGAACGGCGCGTACACGATGTTCGAGAAGGCCCTCAAGGAGATGACTCCGGATCAGGTCATCGAAGAGGTCAAGACGAGTCGGCTGCGCGGCCGCGGCGGTGCGGGCTTCCCGACCGGCGTGAAGTGGAGCTTCGTCCCCAAGGACGTGGACAAGCCCAAATACCTCGCGCTCAACGCCGACGAAAGCGAGCCCGGCACGTTCAAGGACCGCTGGTTGATGGAGCTCGACCCGCACATGGTGCTGGAAGGCTGCCTCATCTGCGCGTACGCGACCGGCCTCTCGACGATCTACATCTACGTCCGCGGCGAGTACCCCTTGAGCCAGGAGCGCCTGTGGGGCGCGATCCGCGAGGCCGAGGAGAAGGGGTTCCTCGGCGAGAACATCCAGGGCTCGGGCTTCTCGTGCAACGCCTACGTGCACACGGGCGCCGGCGCCTACATCTGCGGCGAGGAGACGGGCCTCCTCGAGAGCCTCGAGGGCAAGCGCGGCCATCCGCGCATCAAGCCGCCCTTCCCCGCCGTCGAGGGTGCCTTCGGCTGCCCGACGGTGATCAACAACGTCGAGACCCTCGCCCACGTGCCCTGGATCATCGAGCACGGCGGCGAGGCGTTTGCGAAGCAGGGCATTGCGCCCGATCCCGACAACCCGCGCAGCAACGGCAGCACGGGTACGAAGCTCTTCGGCGTCTCGGGCGACATCAAGACGCCCGGCTGCTGGGAGTTCGAGTTCGGCATCACGGTCAAGGAGCTGCTCTACGACTACGCCGGCGGGCCGCTGGACGGCCGTGAGATCAAGGCGGTCATCCCTGGCGGTCTCTCGATGCCCGTGCTCACCGCCGACGAGCTCGACGTGCCCATGGGCTTCGACGACCTCGTCAAGGTCGGCAGCGGACTCGGCACGGCGTGCGCGATCGTCATGGACGACACGTGCTGCATGGTCGAGGCGTCCGAGAACATCGCGCACTTCTTCGCCGACGAGTCGTGCGGCCAGTGCACGCCCTGCCGCGAGGGCTGCCACTGGATGGAGAAGATCTTCAAGAAGTTCAACGCGAACCAGGGCACGCGGTCCGACCTCGACCTGCTCGAGGGCCTGTTCGTGAACATCGAGGGCCGCACGATCTGCGCGCTGGCCGACGCCGCCGTCTGGCCGCTGCGCTCCATCATCCGCAAGTTCCGCCACGAGTTCGTCGCCAAGATGACGCCGGAGGAGCAGGCCGCGGAGAAGGAAGCGCAGGCAGAGAAGGCGCGCGAGACGGCGGGGGTGAGCTGATGCCGACGATCAAGATCAACGGCCGCGACCTCGAGTACGAGCCGGGCGAGACCGTCATCCAGGTCGCGCACCGCAACGGCATCGACGTTGCGCACTACTGCTACCACCCGAGCATGTCGCCCGAGGGCAACTGCCGCATCTGCATGGTCGAGGTCGAGGGCTGGCCGAAGCCGGTCGTGAGCTGCAAGCAGCTCTGCGGCGAGAACATGGCCGTCCAGACGGAGAGCGAGCTCGCCCAGAGTGCGCGCGCCGGCACGATGGAGATGCTGCTCGTCAACCACCCGCTGGACTGCCCGATCTGCGATCAGGCCGGCGAGTGCCACCTGCAGGAGTACAGCTACGAGCTCGGGCACGGCGAGAGCCGCTCGACGACGCCCAAGACGCACCTGCCCAAGAACGTGCCGTTTGGCGAGGAGATCGTCTACGACGCCGAGCGCTGCATCAAGTGCACCCTCTGCGTGCGCTTCTGCAACGAGATCACCAAGACCGGTGAGCTCGCGATGGCGAACCGCTCCGACAACGAGCAGGTCGTGATGACCTCCAAGGGCGAGTTCACGACGAACTACTCGATGAACATCGTCGACCTCTGCCCGGTGGGCGCGCTCACCTCGCGCGACTTCCGCTTCAAGAGCCGGCTCTGGTTCATGGACTTCACCCCGTCGCTCTGCACCGGCTGCGCACGCGGCTGCAACGTGACGATCGGCGGCCGCGGCGGGCGCTTCATGCGCATGGAGCCGCGCGAGAACCAGGACGTGAACCAGTGGTGGATGTGCGACCCCGGTCGCCTCGGCTACGGCCACGTCAACAGCGAGACGCGCCTCGCGACCCCGGCCGTGCGCGATGCGAACGGCCAGTGGCAGCCGGCCACCTTCGAGCAGGCGATCGTCGCGGCGAGCGCGGCGCTCAAGGACGCCCGCGAGAGCCACGACGTGCTGCTCGACGGCGGCGCCACCCTCGAGGAGCTCGAGGCCGCGCGCGCGCTGGCTTCCGCCATGGGCGGACAGGCGCGCTTCGCCGCCGCGACCGGCGACGACGCCGACGAGTTCCTGATCGTGAACGAGAAGGGCGCCAACGCGAAGGGCGCGGAGATGCTCGGGCTGGAGCGCCAGGCCGATGCGGCGCCGGCCGCGGTCCTCGTGGTCGAGCGCGACGGCAACGTGCCCGCCGCCCTGCGCGACGGCGCCGGTGCCGTGGTCGCCTTCGTGACGGACGCGACGAACGTGCCCGACTCGGTCCGCGTGGCGTTCCCCTACGGATCGTGGGCGGAGCGCAGCGGCCTGCTGGTCAACGTCGACGGACGGGTGCAGGAGCTTCGCGCCGCACGCCAGGTGGGCCCGGGCAACCTCTCGCCCGCCTTCGCGCTCATGGAAGAGCTGACGGGCGAGCTCGATGGCAACCACGTGCCGCGCGATCGCGGCGAGCTCGTGGCGGCGGTCAAGAACGAGAAGGCCTTCGCGGAGGTCGCCTTCCCGGCGGGCGTCGCAGCGGGCCAGACGGTGGGAGCGGGTAGCTGATGGGGGACCTCCTCACAACCCTGGGCTCGGGGCTGCCGCTGGTCGGCGCCGAGGTCACGTTCTGGTGGGTGATGGGCCGCATCGGCCTCGTGCTCCTGCTGGTCCACGTGCTCCTGATCGTGGGCGCGCTCATGGTCTGGGCGGAGCGGCGCGTGTCGGCCTGGATGCAGGACCGGCTCGGCCCCAACCGCGTGGGTCCGGAGGGCTTGCTGCAGCCACTGGCTGACCTCGGCAAGTTCATGTTCAAGGAAGACGTCGTCCCGAAGCACACGAGCAAGTGGATGTACATGCTCGCGCCGGCGATCTCCCTCGTGCCCGCCATGGTGACGTTCGCCGTCATCCCCTTCACGGGCAGCTACGAGCCGATCTACGGCGCGGACGGGCAGCCCACGGGCGAGTACATCACCCAGTCGTGGCAGATCGCCGACCTCAACATCGGCGTGCTCTACATCCTCGCGATCGCCAGCCTCGGCGTGTACGGCGTCACCCTCGGCGGCTGGGCGAGCAACTCCAAGTACTCGCTGCTGGGCGGCGTCCGCGCCAGCGCGCAGATGATCTCCTACGAGCTGAGCCTCGGCCTCGCGGTCGTGCCCGTCGTGCTGATGGTCTCGAGCCTGCGCCTGGGCGACATCATCGCGTACCAGGCCGATACGGTCTGGCTGCTCTTCACGCAGCCGGTGGCCTTCTTCATCTTCCTCGTCGCGTCGTACGCCGAGACGAACCGCCTGCCCTTCGACATGCCCGAGTCCGAGACGGAGCTCGTGGCCGGCTACCACACCGAATACTCGTCCATGAAGTTCGCGCTGTTCTTCCTGGCCGAGTACACGCACATGATCGTCGGTGCGGCGCTCGTCGTGACGCTCTTCTGCGGCGGCTGGACCTTCTTCGGCCTCGAGCAGCTCGGCTGGATCATGGGCGTGCTCATCTTCGCGGCCAAGACGACGTTCTTCCTCTTCGCCTTCATCTGGGTCCGCTGGACGCTGCCGCGCTTCCGCTACGACCAGCTGATGGCGCTGGGCTGGGCCTGGTTCCTGCCCATCGCGCTGCTCAACATCGTGTTGACCGGCGGTGCGCTGGCCTTCGACCAGGACTGGGTGCTCTACATCCTGCCGGTCGCGCTGATCGCCGCCGCGGTCATCGCCGCCTGGTTCAAGTACCGCCGCGACCTCGACAACGACGTGCCGAAGCTCGAGCGCGCGCCCCAGCTGGTGGGCGTCGCGGGCTCCGGCGGGGAGGAGCGCTGATGGCTGCCAACGTCAAGCCCGTGCGCCGCGAGGCGCAGACCTTCAAGGAACGGCTCTTCCTGCCCGCCATCATCAAGGGCCTCGGCATCACCTTCCGCCGCATCTTCAAGAAGAAGGTGACGATGCAGTTCCCGGAGGAGCGCTGGGAGGTACGCGACGAGTACCGCGGCGCGCCGGTGCTGGTGAAGGACGACGAGAACCGCCCGAAGTGCGTGGCGTGCTCGCTCTGCGAGTACGTGTGCCCGCCCAAGGCGATCTACATCGTCCCCGACGAGATCGAGGACCCCGAGCACGCCCACGTGGAGCGTGGGCCGGCGGTCTTCAACATCAACATGCTTCGCTGCATCTTCTGCGGGCTCTGTGAAGAGGCCTGCCCGGAGGAGGCGATCTTCATGTCGAAGGAGTACGCGCTGTGGGGGGCCACGCGCGCGGAGCTCATTCACGACAAGGAGACGCTGTACGAGCTGGGCGGCATCCGACCGGACCCCATCAAGAAGTGGAGCAACAAGTAGAGGGATTCCGCGCGCGGGCGCGGGAGGGATCGACGGGCGCGCGCCGTTCGAGGGAGCGGCGCGGGGTCCGCGCAGGGATCAAATGACCACAGCTCTGTTCTACGTCTTCGGCGCGACGGCGCTGGCTGCGGCCCTGCTCGCGGTCACGCGCAAGAACGCCGTGGCGTCGGCGATCTGGCTGATCGTCATGTTCTTCGGGCTCGCAGCCAACTACGTGCTGATGGAAGCCTGGTTCGTGGCGGTCGTGCAGGTCCTCGTCTACGCCGGCGCCATCATGGTGCTCTTCCTGTTCGTGATCATGCTGCTCGACCTCCGTACGGAGGTGCTCGAGAGCACGGCCGCGCCGCGTCTGCCGGCGGTCGGCGTCATCGCCGCCCTGCTGTTCCTCGTGGGCGGCGGCATCGCGGTCCACTCGGCATCCCTGGACCCGGGCCCCGATCCGCAGACCGGTGAGGCCCGCCAGGCCGCCGCGCTCTTCCCCGACGAGGTCGCCACGGGCCCGGAGATCGAGGGCACGGCCGAGAACATCGGCGGCGAGATCTTCGGCAAGTGGATCCTCGCCTTCGAGGTCACCAGCGTCCTCCTGCTCGGCGCCATCCTCGGCGCCGTGATCCTGACGAAGCGGAGGCTCACGTGAACCTCCTGCTCGCCGCCACCACGGCGCCCTCGCCGGTCCCGCTGCAGCACGCGCTCTACCTGGCGCTGGCCCTCTTCGCCGTGGGCCTCGTCGGCGTCACCTGCCGGCGCAACATCCTGATCGTCCTGCTCTCCGTCGAGATCATGCTCAACAGCGCGAACCTGGCGCTCGTCACCTTCTCCCGCGCCACCGGCAACCTCGACGGACAGGTCTTCGTCTTCTTCGCCATGGTCGTGGCCGCCGCCGAGGTGGCCGTGGGCCTGGCGATCGTCATCGCCGTCTACCGCCTGCGGCAGTCGACCGACATCGACGATGCCGACGAGCTGGCCGAGGTCGACTACGGCCCGGTCGCGCCGCTCGCGCTCGAGGGCGAGGACCATCACCACCACGATGATCACGGGCACGATGACCACGGCCACGGCGAGGACACGGAGGCGGCCCACGCGCCCGCCCCGGTGTCCGCCGCCGACGATGCAGGGGAGGAGTAGGTCATGGATCTCTTCACCTTGCCGCTGCTCGCTGCCGGCGACCCGCCCCCGATCGTGACGGAAGGCTTCAAGGCGTGGGGGATGTGGATCGTCCTCTTCCTGCCCTTGCTCGCCGCCATCATCACGACGTGCGTGCCCGTCGTCCGCAAGCGCTCGAACATCGCGGCCACGCTGGCCATCGGCAGCCTGCTGACCGGCCTCGTCATCACCTTGATCTACTTCTTCGAGGCGCTCGGCGGGCAGATGCCCATCTACGAGGGCATCGTGAACTGGGTCGAGGTCGACGCCGCGCACATCACGTTCGGTACGCGCCTCGACCATCTCGCGCTCGTGATGACGCTGGTCGTCACGGCGGTGGGTTCGGCGATCTTCATCTACGCGCTGGGCTACATGCACGGCGACGAGAGCATGGGCCGCTTCTACGGCAAGTTCGCGCTCTTCGCGTTCTCCATGCTGGGCATCGTGCTCTCGCCCAACTTCTTCCAGACGTTCATCTTCTGGGAGCTGGTCGGCGCGAGCTCGTACTTCCTGATCGGCTACTACTGGAAGAAGCACTCCGCCGGCGAGGCGGCCAAGAAGGCCTTCCTCACCAACCGCGTCGGTGACTTCGGCTTCCTGCTCGGGATCCTGATGGTCTGGGCCGCGGTGGGGGCTGCTGCCGACGTCGGCGGCCTGGGCGCATTGGTTGCCGAGTACGGCGCGTTCGACTTCCGCGTGATCGAGCAGGCGTTCACCGTGCACGGCGGCGAGATCCTCTTCGGCACGACCTTCGCCGCCGCGGTGGCCGCCGCGCTCGTCTTCTGCGGCGCCATGGGCAAGAGCGCCCAGTTCCCGCTGCATGTCTGGCTGCCGGACGCCATGGAGGGCCCGACGCCCGTCTCGGCGCTGATGCACGCCGCGACGATGGTGGCGGCCGGCATCTACATGGTGATCCGCAGCAACTTCGTCTTCCACTTCGCCGAGTGGGCGCCGACGTTGCTCGCCTGGCTGGGCGCCATCACCGCGTTCATCGCGGCGACGATGGCCATCACCCAGCGCGACATCAAGAAGGTGCTCGCCTACTCGACGCTCTCGCAGCTCGGCTACATGACCATGGCGCTCGGCTGCGGCGCGTACACGGCGGCGATGTTCCACCTCACGACGCACGCCTTCTTCAAGGCCCTGCTCTTCCTGTGCGCCGGCAGCGTGATCCACGGCTGCCACCACGAGCAGGACATGTTCAAGATGGGCGGGCTCAAGTCGAAGATGCCCTCGACCTACAAGACCTGGATGATCGGCACCGTGGCCCTGACGGCCCTGGTCCCGATCGCCGGCTGGTGGTCGAAGGACGAGATCCTCGGCAGCCACCTCGGCGCCCACCAGGTCGCCGGCATGCCCATCGTGCTCGGCATCGGCCTCCTCGTGGCCGGCATGACGGCCTTCTACATGTTCCGCGCCACGTACCTGACCTTCCACGGCGAGTACCGCGGGCACCACGAGGCGCACGAGAGCCCGAAGGTCATGACCGGGCCGCTCTGGTTCCTGGCCGCCTTCAGCCTCGTGATCGGCTTCGTGGGCATCCCGAACAACGTCTTCGGCACGAAGACGAACCTGTTCGAGGCCTTCCTCGACAGCTGGCACAAGGGCCCCTACGCGGAGCTCCACGCCTGGCTCGCCATCGTCAGCACGGCCATCGCCTGGGGCGGGTTCCTGACCGCGCGCGCCATCTACCGGCGTTCGAAGGGCACCGACCCGCTGCCGGCGAAGCTCGGCGGCGTGTGGACGCTCTGGAACGAGCTCTGGTACGTGGACAAGTTCTACCTCTGGCTCGTGCGCGTGGTTCAGCAGGGCTTCGCGAAGGCGTGCTGGTGGGTCGAGCGCTGGCTCGTCATCCAGGGCCTCGTCAACGGCACCGCGCAGACCGCGCGGCTGGCCGGCGACGGCATCCGCCGCGTGCAGAGCGGACGCCTGGGCACGTACGTCACCTCCTTCGTCCTCGGCGCCGTGGTGCTGGTCGGTCTCGTGCTGATCCAGCTCCTGGTGCGGATGTAGCGGGAGGGCAAGAGAGACCATGAACCCCCTTCTCATCATCATCCTGGTCCCGGCGATCGCGACGCTGGCGCTGTTCTTCGTGCCGCGCGGCAACAACGCCGCGGTACGGGGCATCTGCCTGCTCGCCACCACGATCGTGTTGATCACGGCCGTGCTCGCCTTCATCCAGTTCCCGAACGCGCCCGTGGACGACGCCGTCGGCATCGCCAACAAGGGGCTCGAGTCCGAGCACGTCTTCAAGTGGACGACGAAGACCGAATGGGTGCCGGATCTGGGCCTGTCCTTCTTCCTCGGCGTGGACGGCATGGGCATGGCGATGGTGCTCTTGACCGCCATCATCATCTTCGCCGGCGTGATCGTCTCGTTCGGGATCACGGAGCGGGTCAAGGAGTACTACGTCTGCCTGATGGCGCTCGTGACGGGCGTCTTCGGCGTGTTCACCTCGCTCGACCTGTTCTTCTACTACTTCTTCTACGAGCTGGCCGTGATCCCGATGTTCCTGCTGATCGGGATCTGGGGCAGCACCACGCGCACCGTGGACCAGGGCTACGCCACGATGAAGCTCGTGCTGCTGCTCTCCACGGGCGCCGTGATCGCGCTCGTCGGGCTGATCGCCGTGTACCTGTACGCGCCCGGCGCGGGCTTCGACATGGTCAAGCTCGAAGAGGTCGCGTTCGACACCTCGTTCCAGATGGTCTGGTTCCCGGCCATCTTCCTGGGCTTCGCCAGCCTGATCCCGCTCTGGCCGCTGCACTCGTGGTCGCCCGCCGGCCACGCCGCCGCGCCGGCCGCGGTGTCGATGCTGCACGCCGGCGTGCTCATGAAGCTGGGCGCCTTCGGCGTGATCCGCGTGGCGCTCACGTACTTCCCCGATGCCGCACAGGTCTACCTGCCCTGGGTGGGGCTCCTGTGCTGCATGAACATCATCTACGGCGCGCTCGTGGCCATCGCCCAGCGCGACCTGAAGCTGATCATCGGCTACTCGTCCTCGAGCCACATGGGCTACGTGCTGCTCGGCCTGGCGTCGATGACGCTGATCGGCATGCAGGGCGCCGTGTTCCTCATGTTCGCCCACGGCATCATGACGGCGCTCGCCTTCTCGCTGATCGGTTGGTTCTACGACCAGACGCACACGCGCATGCTCGACGACCTCGGCGGGCTGATGAAGGTGATGCCGTTTGCGGGCGTGGGCTTCATCATCGCGGCCATGGCCTCGGCGGGCCTGCCGGGCTTCGCCAACTTCGTGAGCGAGCTGCTCGTGATCATCGGCGCCTGGCACAGCAACGCGAACGCGTCGCTGTGGTGGTACATCCCGCCGATCCTGGCGGTCTGGGGCCTCGTGCTCACCGGCGTGTACCTGCTGCGCGCGGTCAAGGACCTCTGGTACGGCGAGATCTCCCCGCGCTGGGAGAAGCTGCAGGACGTCAAGACGCCGCTGCAGAAGACGCCCTACGTGGTGCTGATCGCCACGCTGATGCTCTTCGGGTTCTGGCCCAAGCCGATGCTCGACGTGCTGGACGGCAGCGTCTCCTCGCTGCACTACCGCATCGAGAACGGCATCGAGCAGTCGGTCGAGACGGGCGCCCTGGTGCGCGACGTGGAGACGCCCGGGAGCGGTGCCGAAGGCGGCGCCGGCCTCGACTCGGATGAGAACGCCGGCGCAGAGGGAGGCGCCGACCGATGAACATCGATCTCAACCTCCACCTGATGCTGCCGGAGCTGATCGTGCTCGCCGCCGCGCTGGCGGCGATCGTGACCGAGCTCCTGCTGCCCGCGGGCCGGCGCGCCCTGCCCGTCGCCTGGACGTGCTTCGCCGGCCTCGCCGTTGCGTTCGTGATGCTGCTCGTCGGGGACTACGACGGCCGCGCGATGCGCGTGCCCGGGGACGCCGCAGAGGGCGCGCCGCTCATCACCGGCTGGATCTCCGACGGCTTCAGCGTCTTCTGCCGCCAGGTCATCGCGTTCGGCGGCATGCTGCTCGTGCTGCTCTCGATGCCCTACACGCGCCGCATGGACAAGGGCCACGGTGAGTTCTACGGCCTGCTGCTCTTCGCGCTCTTCGGCGTGATGCTCAGCTCGGGGGTCTCGGACCTGCTCTCGTTCTTCGTCTGCCTCGAGCTGGTCACCATCAGCGCATTCATCATGGCGGCCTTCAAGCGCAACGACCTGCGCTCCGCCGAGGCCGGCCTCAAGTACCTCGTGATCGGTGCGGCGAGCACGGCCCTGCTGCTGCTCGGCATCGGCTTCATCTACGGCGCCACGGGCACGCTCTCGTTCGATCTCATCACCCAGCAGCTCGGCGACATCGAGGCGCTCGGTCCCAAGGCGTGGCTGCTCTGGATCGGCCTCGCGCTGCTCCTGAGCGGGCTCCTGTTCAAGATCGGCGGCGTGCCGTTCCAGGTCTGGATGCCGGACGTCTACCAGGGCGCGCCGTCACCCGTGACGGCGTTCCTGTCGACCGCGTCCAAGGGCGTTGGCCTGATCCTCTTCATCCGCATCGGGACGGCGTTGTTGGCGCCGGCCGAAGCCGCCGCGGGTGGCGTCTCGCTGGTCGCGGTGCTCGGCACCGTGGCGGTGGTCACGCTGCTCTTCGGCACGCTGGCCGCGATCCCGCAGAAGAACATCAAGCGTCTGCTCGCGTACTCCAGCATCGGCCACGCGGGGTACCTGTTGATGGGCATCACGGCGTTGGTGAAGGCCAGCGAGGCGGGGCAGGTCGACGCGGCGTCTGCGTTGCTCTTCTACCTGCTCGCGTACGTGGTCACCAACGCGACGGCGTTCGCCGTGATCGTGCTCGTCTCGGGCTCGCTCGGCACCCACGAGCACCCCGCGTACAGCGGTCTGGCGCAGCGCTCGCCCTTCGTGGCGTTGGCAATGTGCCTGGCGCTGCTCTCGCTCGCGGGCGTGCCGCCGATGTCGGGCTTCTTCGGGAAGTTCCTGATCCTGCGCGCGGCCGTGAACGAGGGCATGGTCTTCATCGCGTTCGTTGGCGCGGTGGGCGTGGTGATCTCGCTCTACTTCTATCTCCTGTGGATCAAGGAGATGTACTTCAAGGCGCCGCGCGAGGGCGCGGAGGCCGTGAAGGCCGGCAGCTTGAAGCCCGTTCCCGTGAGCGTGCCGGCCCTGGTCGTGCTCGTGATCGGCATCATCGGCATGCTCGGAATGGGCATCGCGATGGGGCCTTTCTACGACTGGGCGGCCCAGGCCGCCGAGTCGCTCGCCGCAGCGCCGTAGCATCGCGCGCCCGTAAGGCCGGTCGAGGCGCCGGGGCGAGGGCCCCGGAGCCGTCCTCGGACGACCGAAGCGGCTGTCTCGGCTTCGATACGCCAGGCCCCTGGGACGCCCGTCCCGACCGCGCGCACCCGGGTGTGCGCTATCGCACGGTGCAGGCACGTGGACGATCCTGCGCCCCCGCGCTCGTCCCGCGACGGTATCGTAAGCCCTTTCTCGAGATGAGGTTACGTCCGGAGCCCAACAACGCGCGTGCAGGTCCGGAAATTGCTCTCAAGTGTGCGGCGGGGATTCCCTTGCATTCGCCGACGCGCTGGATCTAGTCCGGAACGCGGCTCGGCGGGGCAACGGAATCGCACGCGAAGAGTGTCCAGCCCCAGGCACTCGGAACGTAGCCGCTGAAGCCGGGTGGGTGTACCTTCTGGTCTCGGTTGGAGAGACTTGAAAGGTGCGCTTCGCATTGCCAGACAGTCCCCCTGTCGGCAGACGCACCCAGCGAGTAGAGTTTCGGCGCAGGTAGATGGACGTCCGCGCGTGAGTGGACGACTTCCAGGAGTGGCCCATGCCTCGAATCAAGATTGTTTGCGTCGCCTTGGTGGCGATGGCGCTGGTGGTCGCGCCGTCGTGTGGCGGCGGTGGAGAGGGTTTCCGCGTTCCCGCGTCGCCCCTCGGTATCTCGACCACGGTGCTCCCCGCGCTTCTGTCGGGTGATGTCGTCGACGTCGAGATCGAGCTCACCGGTGGATGCGGCGGCCCGTACGTCGTCCAGGTGATCTCGGGCGGTGTGAACGGCGGTATGCCCGACGGCCTCGGCGTCGAGAACCGCGTGGTTCCGACCCCGGGTCTCGATGGCGTGCTCGGCACGGCCGACGACGGGACGCGCAACGCGGCGTTCCTCGCCGGCGTGCTGCTCGAGGACGGCCTGTTCAACTTCACGGTGCAGGTGACCGACTCGGC
>JASJAY010000153.1 GCA_030066775.1 Planctomycetota bacterium | reverse complement strand
GAGCAGCGCGAGGGCAGGCGCCGCCACCGAGCGGTCGTCGTGGCCGCCCAGCACCTTGCGCAACAGCTCGATCGCCTTGTCTGCGTCGCCGCCGGCCAGCTCCTGTGATGCGCGGACGAGCAACGCGTCGCCGAGGACGTCTGCGTTCGGGTACTCCCGGATGACACGCTCGAGCAGCACGGGGTCGTTCGTGCGGCGGGCCTTGTCGACCAGGGTGCGGGCCTTGCGCTCGTGCTCGGCGTAGACCGACCGGCCCGAGTCTGCGATCAGTCGCGCGATCGCGCGCTGCGCCCGCTCGCGGACGGTGTCGGATCCGTAGGCCTCGGCGCCCAGCTCGCGAATGGCCTCCTGCAGGAGGCCGACGGCGCCGCGTGCGTCGCCGTCTGCGGCCCGGGCCGTGGCCCACAAGAGCAGTGCATGGGCGCGGGCGGAAACGGGGCCGACCTCCGGGTCGAAGGTGTAGACCGCGTCCTCTGCCTCTCCAGCGAGCTCTTCGAGGTTCTTGCGCTGCGCGGTCGGGGCGTCGGCGAGCACCTCGTGCAGCCGCATGCGCGCCGCAACGCGTTCCTCGGGCGTGGCGGCGAACTCGAGCGACTTCTCGAAGGCCTTGACCGCCTTCGACATCTCTCCTGCGTTCAGCTCGCCCTCGCGCAGCCACGACAGGTAGAGGCCGTGGCGCGCACGCTCCGCGTGGTCCTGCGCCTCGGACGTGCGCTTGGCGATGCGCAACGCCTCCTGGAATGCGCTCCGCGCGCGCTCCGTCTCGTCGCCGGCGCGCAGGTAGAGCTCACCGGCCTCGAGCAAGATCGACGGGTCGTTCGGGCGCTCACGCCGACGCTTGGCGACGTCGCGCTCCAGGTCCTCCCAGTCGTAGAACCACTGCAGGTTGTCCCGTCCCGCGACGATGAGCACGCGCTCGAGGGGGAAGACGTTGCCCGGCTCCGCGGCGCCCGGCCACGGTACGTGCTCGTTCTCCTGCTTGCCCTCCGCGCGGATGCTGTAGCGGAAGAGGCCCTCCTCGGCAGGCACCACGATGCTGTCGCCCGCGATCGCGCCGCGTCCGCGGATCTGCGGCACCTCCATGCCGGCCCACGCGAGCATGCCGGCCTCGTTCACGCTGCGCGTGGACGGGTCGTCGAATAGGTGGCGTGCGACGACGCGGCGATCCGTCGTGATGAGCACGTCGCGCTTGCCGTCGTTCACGATGCCGAGCACGTGCGCGAAGACGTCCCAGTCCATGCGCCCCGACGCCTCGGTGTCGACGATGGGCTGGCGCCAGCGCAGGCGGCCCGTGTGCTTGTCGAACACGTAGATGTGGCGGCCGTCGGTGGGGGCGACGACGAGCACGTCCTTGTGCGCGAGCGGCGGGCTGGCGGCGACGAAGGGCAGGCGCAGGGGCGCGCGGTACCAGTAGTCGACGGCCTGGATCGGGATGATCTCGTACGACGACAGCCAGCGCGGCGTGCCCGTGCGCACGTCGAGCGCTGCGACGAAGCCGAGGCCCGTGCTGACGTAGGCCACGCCGTCGGAGACGGTCACCGGACTGGCCGCCAGCTCCTTCACCGGGACGCCGAAGAGGTTCAGCTCCTGCTGCCCCGTGCCGAGCTCACGCGACCAGCGCAGCTTCCCCGTCTCTGCGTCGACGGCGAAGAAGACGAGGTTGTGGCTGCCCTCGAAGCTCGAGCCGAGTGCAAGGATGAGGCCTTCGCTCTCGACGGGGCTGCCGGCGATGGAGTAGTGGCCGAAGCGCAGACGATCGAGGCCGCGCAGTGCGAAGACCCACTTGAGCTCGCCCGTCCGGCGATCGCACGCAACCAGGCGGCGCCGCGGCAGGTACATGCTGATCTCGATGCGCTGCAGCTTGTCCGCGATGTACGGGATGCGCTCCTCGATCGTGGTGATCACGAGGTCGCCGACGACGACCGGCGCGAACGCGCGCTCGATGCTCGTGCGGCCGGCATAGGACTGTCCCGGGTTCAGCATCGGGAACGGCGCGCCGCGTCCGCCCGGATAGCGCGAAGCGTCGAACTTCCAGAGCGTGCGTCCGGAGTACAGGTCGTGGGCGCGGAGCGAGCGTCCGTCGCCGGCGTAGACCATGCGGTCCGCCACGACCGGATGCGTCGGGCGGTAGTTCTTGAGCATGGCGCGGAACTTCGGATGCGCCCGGCTCTCGCGGTACCAGGGGCTTTCCTGGTCGCGGTGGCGTTCGACGAAGTCGGTGTACTCGGTCCAGCGCAGGCTGCGCGGGACGGGCGACTCGTAGGGGAAGGGCAGCGTCCGGCCGGCGTCGCCGCCCCAGACGGGACGGTCGCGCGGCGGGACCGGCTGGGCGGTGCGCTCGACCGCGGCCGCGAGGTGCGCGGCCACGTCCTCGCCGCCGCCGTCGGGGACGGTCAGGTCGGGCGGCAGCACCAGGGCCTCGAGTGCGCGCCGGTCACCTGCCGCTTCCAGCGCGTCGATGCGCATCTGCCACAGGACCTTGTCCGTCGGCGCGAACCGGAGCGCCTCGCCGGCGAACCAGGCTCCGTCGCGGTATCGGCCCTCGGCGATCGCGAGCGAGGCGAGCACGCGCCCCGCCTCGATCCCCGCGCGGCTCGCGCCGAAGCGGGCGAGCACCTCGCGCAGCTTGTCGGGGTCGCGCTGGGTGAGGGCCAGCTGCAGGAGCGGTGCCGCGTTCGGCTTCGCGAGCTCTTCGTAGGCCGCACGCTGCGCGGACGGGAGCGCCGCGAGCTCGTCCTTCACGACCTCGACCGCCGCCCGCCAGAGCGTCGACGCCTTCGTGCTGATCCAGCCCTGTTCGTCCTGCTCGTGGATGAGGAAGTAGTCTTCGCGGTGCTGGTCGAGCACCTGCTGGGCCGTGCGCAAGCCCACCGCGATGCGCTTCTGCTCGAGCATCTGGCGGTACTCCTCCACCAGGTTGCGCACGGTGCTCGTGTCGCGCACCGCGAACATGCGCGGCTGCTCGTGGGGGTCGTACTCGGGGTCCTTCGCCGTCGCGGGTCCACTGAAGGCGAGACACAGGAGCAGCGCGACGAGGGGGCGAAGGGGGCGCATGTGCCCTAGAGCCTACCGCGTCCCTCGGGCAGCGGGCGTACGGGTCGGGACGGTGTCCTAGGCCCCTGGCCGGCCCCGGTCCCTAGATCATCTGCCAGCGTTTGCGGAGAGCCCACTCGAGGCCGAGGAGGCCGACGATCAACAGGAGGACCCACCACTTGTCCCACTGGGAGCGGTCCTCGCGCTCGAGGATGCGCTCGCGGCGGCGATCCTGCATCTGGCCGACGTGGTCCTCGAGCTCGTACAGGCGCAGCGCGCCCAGGTCGTGCGTGCCCGGGTTCGTCTCCTTGGCGATGCGCTCGAGGGTCTCCAGGTCGGGGATCTTCTCGATGCGCTCGCGGGCCCGGAACGTCACGGCGATGCGCTTCTCCGCGCGCTCGCGTCCGCCGCGGGCGGTCACCGCCGCGCTCTTGTGCTCGATCCAGACGCGGTAGGCACCCTCGCTCTTGAGCGGCAGGAAGAAGCGGTAGTGGCCGGGCTGGCCCTCCTGCTTCAGGCTCTGCGGCCGGTTCTCGCCGATGCGCTCGATCGTCTGCCCGTCGGGCTGCTCGACGCGCACGCCGTCGAGGAACTCCTCGTCCAGCGGCTCGAAGTCCTCGTCGAGCGCCGTGATCGTGACCTCGGCCTGCTCGCTGACGAAGTACTCGTCCTTGTCGGTGAAGATCTTGTAGCGCTTGTTGCCGCCGAGCAGTCGGTAGGTCGCTAGGTAGCGGATCACCTGCTCCCAGAAGCCGCCGTAGAACTCGTCGCCGTGCTCACGTCGCAGGCGCGAGATGTAGTCGAGCGACGACCAGAACACGCGGCCCTTGCCGAAGTTCATCGTCGCGAACACGGTCAACGGCTGACCGCGGTCGTCGATCAGCCGTCGATCGCCCGGCGCTGCCTTGACGGTCGCGAGCGGCACGGCACCGGGGCGGACGCCGCCCTTCGCGCGGTAGAGCCAGTACCAGTACCAGTTCTCCGAGATCGGCATCTCGCCCATCCAGGTCTTCTGGATGAGCGCGGGGGAGGGGATCGGCTCGTCGGCCGTGCCCGGCACGATCGCGAAGATCGGGTGCACGATGCCTGCGTCCGTCAGCCGGATGTTGAACGGCGTCTTCAGGTCGGCCGCGTCCGACGTCTCTTCGTCGTCGCTGTGGGCGGCGATCGGGAGCAGCTGGGCGAGCGGCGTGTCGAGGAAGCGCAGCGGGTTGCGGTACATGGCGCCCGCCTGGAGCGCGAGCCCGCCGCCGGCCTCGACGAAGTCCACGACGAGCTGCAGGAGCTTGCGGCTCTCCGCCTCGCCGAGCTTGTGGAGTCGGCGCCAGTCGATGTCGCCCAGGATGATGACGTCGTACTCGAACAGCTCCTTGCGCGTGCGCGGGAACTGGTCGAGCTTCTTCAGGTCGCGGCTGTGCGGGTTCTCGAACTTGCGATCCGCGCTCTGCAGGATCACCTGCACCGCGTAGCGGTTGCGCTTCGAGAGGTCGTTCTCGTCGTGTCGCGGCTCACGCGTCAGGTGGCTCGAGAGGAAGCGCCAGTCGTACGTGGGCTGGTACTCGACGTAGAGCACCTTGATGCGCGTCTTGACCACGCGCAGGCGATGCTCCTGCACGTTGTCCTGCTCGACCGCGTCGCCTGCGGGCGGCTCGGCGGCGATGCGGATGATGTAGCGGCCGGCGTCGTTGAACGTCGCGCGCAGGCGTACGTCCACGGGCTCGTCTTCCTTCGCGGGGACGTCGACCTGGGTCTCGATCCGCGTGCGGCGGCTCGCGCGGCGCACCCGGTCGGTGACGTCACGCGGGGGATCGATGCGGTTCTTGTTCTCGTCCTCGACCTGCAGCACCGTCATTTTCACCGGCAGGTCGGGGATGGAGAAGTCGGAGAGGTCCGTTTCCGCCGGATAGCCCTTCTGGCGGACGGCCGACTCGAACAGCACCTCGTCGCCGACGAGCACCTCGTCCTTGGCGCGGATGCGCTCCACCCAGAGGTTCTTGCCGCTGGACGGGTTGCCGACGAGCACCGGCGTGATGCGCAGGTCCTCCTTGACGGGCCCCAGCATCGTGAGCGCGCCCAGCGGCGCCTCGCCATCGCTGGTGTCGCGGCCGTCGCTGATGAGCAGCACGCCCGCGAGGTTGCGGTCCTGCCGGCGTCCGAACTCGCTGGCCAGGTTGCGGAGCAGCGCGCCGATCCGCGTGCGGCCGCCGTCGAACGCGAGCTTCTCGATCTTCTCGCTCAGCTCGCCGACCGGATCGACGTCTTCCTCGCCGCGGCGGACCGGCGTCTCCTCTTCGCTCAGCTTGATGGGGGCCGAGAGCGAGCGCCAGTCGCCGTCGAACGCGAACGTGTGCACGACGAAGCGGTCGGCCCAGCTCCGCAGGAGCTCGGCGTCGTTCGCCGTCAGGTACTGCTTCACCAGGTCGCCGCGGCTGATGCCGGCGCTCTTCAGGTCGGTGGGGCGGTCCTTCGCGAGCCACCCGCCTTCGCGCAGCTTCCGGTCCTCGTCCGCGTCGTAGCTGTCCTCGGTCTCCATGCTGGCCGAGGTGTCGATCAGCACCACCAGGTGGGCCGGATCGGGGGCCGTGCGCGTCTGTTCCCGGTAGGGGCCGCCGAGCAGGAGCAGCACGAGCACGAGGACGCCGACGCGCAGGAGCGTGAGCATCAGGCGCGGCATCGGGCCCGCGCGACCGCGCTCCCACTTGTAGAGCGTGCGGATCCAGAAGAAGCCCGCGAGGATCACGAGCACGAGCAGCCAGGCGGGCGGCAGCGACGCCCAGCGCAGCGGCCCGGTGCGGGTCTCGGCGAGGAGCGTCAGGAAGGACAGGCCGAAGTCCATCTAACTTGCCCCTTCCACGCTGCCCCCGCGCCGGCGTCCGAAGCGCCACGCGAGGATCGACTCGATCACGAGCAACCCGAGCAGGATCCAGAGCACCCAGCGCGTGATCTCGCCCTCGCGCACTTCCTGCAGCTCCTCGGCCGTGTCGCCGTACGAGGTGTGGAAGGAGAGCGGACGCTCGGGCGGGATGTCGCCACGCACGTCGCGCGGGTCGGCCGCGCCCAGCGCGCTCTCCCGCGGATCGGGGTTCACGGCGATCATGTCGACCACCTTCTTCACCGCGCCGGAGGCTTCGGGCACGCCGTACGTGAGCTTCCACATGCCGGCGACGCCGACGGTGTCGTAGCTGATCTCGCTGCGCCCCGTGCGCTCGTCGTCCGTGCGTCGGCTCGGCCCGACCTGCGCGCCGCCGGGAATCGAGAAGCGCGGCTCCTCGGCCCCGGGAGGCAGCATGCGGGCGATGATGTCGCCGACGGCGAGGTTGCGGCCCTCGTCGCGCGGCTGCGTGAGCCACAGCGCACCTTCTTCGAGGAAGACGGGCAGGAACGGGAAGACGTGGTTCGACATCCAGCCGTCGTCGATGCTCGTGCCGACCCAGAGCGTGCGGCCCTCACCGAACGTGCCGGCGACGATCGCGGGCTTGCCGCCCTCGTCCTCGAACCGCAGCACGACGTGACCCGGGTTCGGCTGCTCGCCGGGGGGATCGTCGGTGCTGCCGCCGGGATCCGGGGTGCCGGGCACGGGCGTGGGACGCGTCGGCTCGATGAACGGCGTGCGGCCGCGGACCTGCGGCGGGTTCCGCTTGATCCACATCTCCGCATCGGGACCGGTGAACGGCCCGGCCAGCGGGTGCTTGCTGTCGTCGCGGTCGAAGTCGAAGTGGAACGACGTCTCGCCGAGACGCTTCAGCTCGGCCGGCCCGAGCGCGAAGGGGCAGAGCTGGTGCTCGGGGAGCTCGGGGTGGAACGCCTCGTTGAACGCGGCCGGTGAACCTGCGAACTGGTCGCCGGTGAAGACGAGCAGGCCGCCGCCGGTGCGCACGAAGTCGCGCAGCGCCTCGATCAGGTTGGCGTCGGCGAGCGGGCGGTTGCAGAGCACGACGAGGTCCACCGGGTTCGTGTCCCGCGCGCGCAGGCGTGCCAGGAGCTGCGGCTCCATGGCGACGGCGTCGAAGCTGTAGAGCGAGCCGAGCGCCGTGATGTCGGTGATGTCGCCCGGCCGATCGCCTTCGTAGATGCCGGAGAGATACGTGAGTGCCGCGTACGGCTTCACGCGCAGGCGCGTGTTCGGGGGCGGTCGGCTGTCGGTGGTCAGCGCCACGACCTGGATGCGCCGGCGCACGCTCACGGAGAGCACGCGCTCGCTGTCGAGCGCCAAGCTGTCCGCTTCGGGATCGCCCGCCGGCGGTCCGACCTTGACGCGGATCTCGTGCGATCCGGGGCGCTCGAAGGTCGTGCGCGAGAGCTGGACGTTGATCTTCTCGACGCCGGGACGGCCCAGGGCGAGGTCGGCGCCCGGGATCGTCGGCACGGTGCGCGTCGGCTCGCGGCGGCCGTCCACGAAGACCTCCACGACGGCGCCGTTGACGGCCTGGTCGCCGTGGTTGCTCACCTCGATGTCGAGGCGCAGCGGGCGGCCCACGAACGCGCCGCGGTCTGCGTGCGCGTGCAGGGAGGAGATGCTCAGGTTGCGGCGCGTCTCGCCGCCCACGTTCACGATCTGGATCTGCGTCGCCTGGCGCAGCAGGACGCGCAGCTGGTCGGAGACGCGCGTGCCGCCGACGGTGGCATCGCCCGTCGTGCCTTCGGCCAGCACCCGAGCGCGCTGCAGCCAGTCGGTGGCCTGCAGGTCGGTGATGACGATCAGCTGCCGGTTCACGTCTTCCGGCTGCATCTGCGCGCGCACCACGTCGAGCGTCTCGCCCCAGCCGGCGGGTGCGTGCCGCGGGCGCATCTTCGCGACGACTTCCTTGGCGCGCGTACGCCCTTCCGTGCCGATCGTGCGCGGAACGAGCACGCTGGGCGCAAGGCCGTCGCTGTTGTCCTCGTCGGGATCGTTCGTCACGACGACGGTGACGGCGTCCTCCTTGTTGAGGCTGTCCAGTACGCGCCCGGCCTCGTGCTTCACGCGCTCGAGCACGGTGCGCGCCGCGGACTTCGCCTCGGTGCTGTAGGAGGTGTCGAGCACGAGGTAGATGCTGCGCTTCTGACCGAAGAGGCCGGCCAGCGCCGAGTCCGTGAGCACCGGGCGTGCAAGCGCCAGCCCCAGGAGCACCACGGCGGCGCAGCGCAGGAAGAGGATCAGCCAGTTCTCGATGCGCAGCCGACGCTGGTGGCGCTTGAGCGCCGCGAGCAGCCAGTCCATCGCCGCCCAGCGCACCGTGCGCACGCGCCGGCGGTTGAGCAGGTGGATGATGATCGGGATCGCAGCCAGCGCGATGCCGCCCCAGAGCAGGAGCGGGTTCACGAGGAACGCGAACGGGGCATGGAGGATCCCGGCCGGCGTCATGCCTTCCTCCGCGCCGCGCGGCGGGCCAGGTAGGCGGCCAGCACCACGCCGAGGCTGTCGGCCGTGCTCATCTCGATCAGGTCGATGTGGTTCTGGGTGCAGATGCGGCGCAGGCGCTTGCGGAAGCCGGTCACCTCGGCGAGGTAGGCCTCACGCAGCGCGGCCGGATCGGCGACCTGCTTCAGCTCTTCCTCGAGCCCCTCGAAGCGCGTCAGGCGCTGGAAGGGGAACGAGAGCTCGTCTTCGGCGAGCACGTGGAAGAGCAGGACCTCGTGCCGCTGGCGGATCTGGCGCAGGCCCTTCACGACCTCGCGCATGTCGTCCATCAGGTCGCTGAACAGGATCACGAGGCCGCGACGCCGCACGGCGTTGCTGACCTCGGCCAGCGCACGCCCGATGCCGGTGCCCTGGTCGGGCTCCGCGCGCTCGATCTCGTGGACCATGTTGCGGAAGTGGCCCGGGCCGCCCTTCGCCGGTAGCGCGAGACGCACCTGCTCGTCGAAGAGCACGAGGCCGGCCGCGTCGCGCTGGAGCATGGTGATGAGGTAGCCCAACGAGGCCGCCGCCCAGCACGCGTACTCGAACTTCGAGGGCAGCTTGTCCTCGCGGTCCGTGTACTGCATCGACGCGCTGGCGTCGATCACCAGGTTCGCTTCGAGGTTCGTCTCTTCCTCGTAGCGCTTGATGTAGAGCCGATCCGTCTTGCCGAAGACCTTCCAGTCCAGGAAGCGGATGTCGTCACCGGGGACATACTCCCGGTGCTCGGCGAACTCCACGGAGAAGCCGCGAAAAGGGCTGCGGTGCAGGCCCGAGACGTATCCCTCGACGATGTGACGCGCCTTGAGCTCGAGCCCCGCGATCCGGTCGAGGACCTCAGGATCCAAGTACGTTCGGGAGTCGCTCGTCACGCAGGGTCTCGCTCTCGCTTGCGGGGATGTTGGCCAACAGCTCGTCGACGAGCGTGTCGCTCGTGAATCCTTCCGCCTCGGCAGCGTAGTTCATGATCACACGGTGGCGCAGCACGGGGTACGCGACACGCTGGATGTCCTCGGCGGCCACGTACATGCGGCCGTGCAGCAGGGCGCGCGCCTTGGCGCCGAGGATGAGGAACTGGCTGGCGCGCGGGCCTGCGCCCCACGCCACCTTCGTGCGCACGTACTCGGGCGCCTCGTCCTTGTTCGGACGCGTGGCGCGCACGAGGTTGAGCACATAGCGCACCATGTGCTCGGAGATCGGCACGCGGCGCACGACGTCCTGGATGCTCAGGATCTCTTCGCCGGTGAGGACCTCGCTGTGCTCGATCGACATCGGCTTGGTCGTCATGTCGACGATGGACAGCTCTTCCTCGAGCGACGGATAGTCGACCTTGACGAGGAACA
Organism: Planctomycetota bacterium; assembly: GCA_030066775.1. Classification (GTDB taxonomy): domain Bacteria; phylum Planctomycetota; class PLA2; order PLA2; family JAEUHO01; genus JASJAY01. Next base: position 1,403 of record JASJAY010000153.1, on the reverse strand, counting down.
TGAAGCGGTCGAGCTGCGCCTCGGGCAGGGGGTAGGTGCCCTCCTGCTCGATCGGGTTCTGCGTCGCGAGGACGAAGAAGGGCGGGTCGAGCGGATGCTTGCGACCGCCGGCCGTGACCTGGCGCTCCTGCATCGCCTCGAGCAGCGCGGCCTGGGTCTTCGGCGGCGTGCGGTTGATCTCGTCGGCCAGGATGACGTTCGCGAAGATCGGACCGCGGATGAACTTGAAGCCGCGCTGACCGGTCGAGCGATCCTCCTGGATGACCTCGGTCCCGGTGATGTCGGCGGGCATCAGGTCCGGCGTGAACTGGATGCGGTTGAAGGAGAGCGACAAGCACTTGGAGACCGTGCTGATCAGGAGCGTCTTCGCGAGACCGGGCACGCCGACGAGCAGGCAGTGACCGCGAGCGAAGATCGAGATCAGGAGCTGGTCGATCACGTCGTCGAGGCCGACGATCGTCTTCGACAGCTCGGCGCGGATGCGCTTGTGGGCCTCCTGGACGCGCTTGGCGGCATCCAGGTCGTTGGCGGAGAGCCCCTGGCCGCCCTCGTCGGCAGGCGTGGGGGTGGCGGCGTCGGTCATGCAGCGGCTCCGGCGGGGTCGGGGAGGGGAACGGGGCCGGAGTTGGCCCGGTGCGGCATTGAACCACGCAACAGGGGAGGAGGGAGCGCAGGGGCCGAGAAAACGCCCCCCTGTTGCACAGGTTGTGCGAGTTCAGCGCGGGGCGCCGGAACCCTGCGTGGCGGCGCGCAGCTTGCGCTCGATTCCCTTGCGATGGCGGTGGAAACCGATGCCTGCCAGGGTCAGCAGCACGACCGGGATCAGGGGCGCCCAGAGCGCGGCGGGGATCTGGGTGATCTTGGCCAGCTTGTCGTGCAGGAAGTAGTAGGCGATGGCCGGCGCGATGAGGGCCACGCTGAAGCAGATCACCTCGGTGATCAGCGCACCGCGGCGCTGGCGGCGAAGCAGGTCCAGGTCCATTCCGGCCATGTCGGCAGCCTAGGGCGCCATGGCGCCCGGCCCGCTTCAATCCCGGGACGCATGTCCGGGGTGCCGGTTGGTACGGCCGCGCCGCCTCGACGCGTCAGCGCTTGCGCCAGAAGGTGATCGTCGTGGCGCTCAGGGCGATGAGGCCCCGGCCCGGGATGGGAATCAGGTTGCCGTAGGGCACGGGGAACTCGTCGCGCATGTCGCGGGGCAGCATGCCCACCTCGAGCACGCCGAGGTCCGCGCCGCGCTTGCCGAGGTCGAAGATCGCGATGCCCCCGCGCGTCGGAACGAACGCCTCGCGCTCGGTGACGAGGCCGCGACCGTAGGGCTCGAGAGCGAAGAGCGTCGGACCGGGATGCTCCCACGTTCGGCCGCCCGAGATGGCGTCGCGCGACGCGACGATCGGACCCGG
>JASJAY010000028.1 GCA_030066775.1 Planctomycetota bacterium | reverse complement strand
TGCGCTGCCGGTCCTCGCGCGACCTGTTCCGCGTCATGTTCGGCGCCTTCCGCAAGCGCGCAGGGCGGTACAACGACGTGCGGTTCGAGTCGGGTACGCAGATCCAGCTCGCCACCAACCAGCGCGCCCCCGTGCAGGCCGACGGCGATCCCGCCGGGCACACCGACCTCACCGTCACGCTCATGCCGCGTTCGCTGCGCCTCTTGCGCGTGGGTCGCGGCGACCCGCAGGCGAACGGAAACGGCGAGGCCGACGCCAATTGACGACGCCGCGCGGCGAGCCGCGCGGCGTCGGGATTCCGGACGTCGGATGAGGGCCTACCGCTTGCGCTGGTTCCAAGCCGGCATGCGGTACTGCTGGTACTGGCGGGCCTGGCGGGCCTGCTGCGCTTGGCGGGCCTGGCGCGCCTGGGAGGCGTACCGGCCACCGGTCATCGGCGCGCCGTTGCGCGTGATCTGGTTGCGGTAGTAGAAGCGCTCGGCCATGGTCGGCGTGCGGCCGGTGGCGGTCGGCGCGCCGAACGCGGGCAGGCCGTTCTTGGGCCGGTGCAGGTAGCCGTGACGGCCCGTGGGGAACTGGCGGTTGTAGAAGCGACGGCGCGTGTCGAGCGGAGCGGGCTTGATGCCGCGGTTCCGCGTGACGCTGCGGGTCGTCATCCGGCGCGAGCTCGTGGGCTGCGTGTAGCGCTTCACGGAGCGGCGCGTGCTGCGCGAGATGCGCTTGGCGCTCTTCTTGAGGCGCTTCATGGAGAAGCCCTTGGCGTCCGCGGGCTCGGCCGTGAAGGCCAGCGCGCCGAAGACCAAGAGGCTGGAGGTGAGGAGGGAGAGGGCGAGTCGCATGGGAGGGTCCTTTCTGCCCCGACGCCGGACGCCTGAGGCCTGACCCTCCCTCAATCCGGGTCTCCGCCGACGGCAGACACGCTGTTCCGGATTGCCCGCTCACCCTGAATTCAAAGGGCCCCGTGGGCCGCGGGCCCACGGAGCCTGGTCGCCGGCTATCAGCCTGGGATGCCCAGTCCGGGTTGGATCGGACTAGTCGGGGTCGATCCCGGTGTGATCGCGCATGGGTTCGTAGACGGGATCGCCGTTCACGTCCCAGGGATCGGTGAGGATCAGCCGGTCGAAGACCGTTGTCGGTGCACCACCGTTGAACTGCGTGTGGCATTCCCCACACGACGTGCTGCCGAGCGCTTCGCCCGCTGCACGCACGTTGTGGTTCACGGAGAACGGATGGCTCGACTCCGTGTGGATGCCCGTGCCTTCGTACGGGAAGGACGCGACACCGCCAGCACCGCTCAGGTAGTACACCTGACCGCCCTTGATGAGCACCGCGCGCGCCGCGAGGGGCGTGCCGTGCTTGTCGTTGTTGCTCTCGAGCGCAAGCAGGTAGACCTCGATCTCTGCAAGCGTGTTGACCTCGGGTTTGCCATCCCCGTTGTGGTCCGTCACACCCGCCAGAGGCGCCCCGGTCGTGAGCCCACGCACACGCCACAGCGCCAGCGGCGCGATGGTGTCGTCCGTGAGGTCGCCCGGCGTCCCGTTCTGATCCCAGTCACCCCACCAGACGGAGTGCAGGAGCTTGGTCGGGAACAGGCGGACCTGGCCGTCGCGATCGGTCTTGAGCTCGAACTGCGGATACCAGCGCGACTTGTCCGCATTCGTCGGATCCAGGGGATCCGCCGAGAGGAACGCCGCCGTGTTGTATCCGATCGTGCTTCCCGTCGTGGCGTTGTCGACGACGAGCGCCGCCGCGTCTTCCTTGAACGGGATGTGGCACATCTCGCACGACATCACGTCGAGGTGCTTCGGGATCGTGTGCACCGGATGCGTGGGCGGTGTGGCGTTGGGATCGTAGTAGATGCTCGACGGATCGTGGCAGTCCCGGCAGGTCCGGAAGCCCTCGTAGTCCGTGTCGTTTCGTACTGATCCGAGCGTCGCGTTGCCCTTCGCGATGTTGTGGTCCCCGTCAGACGGGTGGCACCGCGTGCATGCCTTGCTCTCGACGGCCAGCTTGTCGTTGGACGGATCCGCATCGAGCAGGTTGTTGAAGCCTGCGTAGTGGATGTCCTTGACCGGGTCGAACCAGACACGACCACGCTTCTTCAGATCCGGCGTGAGGTGACAACCCCAGCATGCGTAGTCGGTCGGCTCGCGGGTCACGAGCGTCTCGGGAAGGTACAGATTGCCGTCTGTCCCCACCATGAGGCTGCCCGAGTTGACACCCGCCTGGTAGTCGATGTCGAGCGTCGTCGCCATGGGCGGCTTGCCGGCCGGTACGTTCGGGTTGAGCGCGAAGCCGCTGAACCAGCCCTGGGCCGCCGTCGACGCCGACGCGTAGGCCGGGACGTCGTTACCCTGCGAGTCCTTGAGCTTGTCCTTGGACCGCAGGACGGCAGTACGCCAGATCCAGTTCATGTTCTTGCCCTGGTCGATCATGCGATCGGACCGGTGGCAGTACAGGCAGTCCGGCTCTGCGACGCCCGTCTTGTCCCACGGGGCGGCACGCAGGTCACCCGTCATGTGGTTGACCTCGGCGTAGTCGCCGTCGAGGGTGACGTCGCCCGCAGTCTTGCCGAGCTTCTCGTAGCCGAACTCGCCGGTGACCACGTCGAAGAACTTGTGGCCGTCACGGTCGTACTCGGTCGGTCCACCACCGGGGTGGCAGATGCTGCACAGACCCGCCCACCAGAAGCTGGTCTTGTCGATGTCGGAAACGTTCGCGTTGTCCTTCGCAGCCAACTGGCTGCTATCCGACGAAGGCGGTCACCACTTCCCGTACATACCGTCGGACTTGAGCCATGTCCGACCGTCGCTGAAGAAGTCGTCGCGCGTCTGGATCGTGCCGGCCGCCGTCGTCCGCCCCTGCTGGAAGTGATACCCGTTCGCCATCATGACGACGTCGTGGCACGGGCCGCACGTCTCGTTCGGGCTGTAGGGTTCCTTCGAGGTCAAGGTGATCGGTTGGCCGAACCGATCCTTCAGGACGATGTTCGTGTGATCCATGGCGGACGTCGGGCCGACGGTCACTCCGCCGGGCGTCGTTCCGCCACCGCCGCTGCTGCCGCCACACCCCGCGACAGCAACGCCCAGACAGGCGAGCAGAGCTGCCAAGGGGAAGAGGCGTCCCATCGGGCGCCGCATCGTGTGTACCTCCATGCGCCACGCTGCGCGGGCGTGGAGGCTCCGCCCACCGCGAACGGAACGATCCGCGCAACCCATGGCGGGCTCTGCATGGCAACGGGCGTGCCACACAAGGCGCGCGCTGCTCCCGCGGGACACGCCGCGCAGATCTCCCCAAAGCGCGAAAGAACGCGGCTCGGGGGCAGGCGCGAGGTGTGAACGCGCCTTAACACCCAGAGCGGCGCGCGATTGTGGGTCCGGCCACGCAGCGTGTGCGAACGAGTCCCCACAGACGAGAACGCAAACGCGGGCACGGCATCACACCGTGCCCGCGTGGACCGTCTCATGGTGAGACGTACTGAACGCGGTTCAGGACTGCGCTCCCTGCACTTGTCGTTGAACGCCGTTCAGTCGGGCGCTACTCGAGCACGTGGATGTTGCGCTCGCGGCAGATCTCCTTGAGCTGGTCCGGCCACACCGTGACGCTGACCTCGCCGATGTGCGCCTTGCGCAGGAGGTACTGGTACACGCGCGACTGACCGATGCCGCCGCCGATGCTGAGCGGGATCTCGTCGTTCAGGATGGCCTGGTGGTACGGGAGCTTCAGGTCGTCCTGCAGGCCCGCCATCTCCATCTGCTTGACCAGCGTCTCCTTGGTGACGCGGATGCCCATCGACGTGAGCTCGTGGCGGCGCTGCGTGACCGGGTTCCAGACGAGGATGTCGCCGTTGAGCCCGTGCATCGGGCGGCCGTCCTTGGTCTTGGTCTCGGTGATCCAGTCGTCGTAGTCCGCGGCGCGCATCTCGTGCGGGTAGCCGTCCTCGAGCGGCCAGCCGATGCCGTAGATGAAGACCGCCGGGTGCTCCTGCAGGATGGCCGTCTCGCGCTTCTTGCGCGGGAGGTCGGGGTACTTGGCGAGCAGGTCCTCGGCGTGGATGAAGTGGAGCTCCTCGGGAATCGCCGGATAGCGATCGTCCGCGAGCGCGGGGAAGAGGCTCTTGGCGTGCTCGCCGGCGCCGCGCAGGACCTTCCAGATGCGCTGTACGACGTCCGTGAGGAAGTCCAGCGTGCGGTCCTCCTCGGTGATCACGCGCTCCCAGTCCCACTGGTCCACGTAGGCGCTGTGGTCGTGGTCGAGGAAGTAGTCCTTGCGCACGGCGCGCATGTCCGTGTTGATGCCCTCACCGGGCTTGCAGTCGAAGGTCTTGAGCGCCACGCGCTTCCACTTCGTGGCCGCCTGCACGACCTGCGCGTTGATCGGGGCCTGGAGGCCCAGGCCGCACGGGAACTCCACGGGCGTCCGCGACCCGTCGCGGTCGAGCATGTCGTTCACGCCGCTTTCGCGGCTCACGATCAGCGGCACCTGCACCATGATCAGGTTCAGCGCCTCGCTGAGACCGTCCTCGATGTAGCGCTTCACCTCGTAGAGCGCCTTCATCGTGTCGCGCGGCGACAGGATCGGCTCATAGCCCTCGGGCAGGATCTTCGCGACCTCCTCGTAGGTGCTGATTCCGGGACCGGCCAGGTCTGCCTGCTTCGACTGCGTCATGCTCGCTACTCCAAATTAGGGAGCGGCATCCTAGCGAGTCCCGTGCCGGAGCGCAGGGGGGGAGTCCCGCCGGCCTCCCCTAGGGCACGTGCGCGGACGCGAGCGCCCCGCGAATGGCCTGGATCGTGTCGAGCAGCGCCCCGAGGTCCTCGAGGCGGATCATGTTGGGGCCGTCGGACTTGGCGTTGTCCGGGTCCTCGTGGACCTCGAGGAAGAAGCCGTCCACCCCCACGGCCGCGGCCGCGCGGACGAGGTGCGGGACCTCCGTACGGTCGCCGCCGCTGCGGTTGCCGAGCCCGCCCGGGCGCTGGACGCTGTGCGTCCCGTCGAAGACCACCGGGTGCCCCAGGCCGCGCATGATCGGCAACGAGCGGAAGTCGACCACGAGGTTGCCGTAGCCGAACGTGGCGCCGCGCTCCGTGAGCAGGATGTCGGTGCCGCCGGCCTCCTCGAGCTTGCCGACGACGGGGGCCATGTGCTCGGGGCTCAGGAATTGGCCCTTCTTCACGTTCACGGCCTTGCCCGTCCGGGCCGCCGCCACGAGCAGGTCGGTCTGGCGGCAGAGGAAGGCCGGCACCTGCAGGATGTCGACGACCTCGGCCACGGGGCCCGCCTGGTCGGGCGTGTGGAAGTCCGTGAGCACGGGTACGCCGACCTCGCGCCGGACCTCGGCGAGGACGTCGAGCCCCTCCTCGAGCCCCGGCCCGCGGAACGACTGGATGCTCGTGCGGTTGGCCTTGTCGAAGGAGGACTTGAAGCAGTAGGTGAAGCCGCGCGGCGCGGCGATGTCGCGGATGGCCTCGGCGTGGCGCAGCGCGACGTCGCGGCCCTCGATCACGCAGGGGCCCGCGATCAGGAGCGGGGGCTCGCCCGGCCCCACCTGCGCATCGCCGACGCGGCACGGCGTGATCGGCTTCGGCTCGCTCTGGGTCATGCGTTCACCTGCTCGAAGGGGGCGTCCCCGCGATCGTACCGGACGAGGTCGTCCAGGGTCTCCCGCACGCGGACCACGGCCATCTCATCGCCGCGCACGAGCACCTCGGGCGGGCGGCAGCGGTCGTTGTAGTTGCTCGCCATCACGAAGCCGTACGCGCCGGCGCTCATCACGGCCATGAGGTCGCCGCGACCGACGTCCGGCAGCGGGCGGTCCTTCGCCAGGAAGTCGCCCGTCTCGCAGATCGGCCCGACCACGTGGCACGGCTCGAAGCCGCCCTCGTCCCCCAGCGGCGGCGGGGCGTCCCCGAGGACGGGCCAGATGCGGTGGTAGCCCTCGTAGAGGCTCGGACGCAGGACGTCGTTCATGCCTGCATCGACGACCACGAAGCGGCGGGTACCGCTCTGCTTGGTGAGCAGGACGCGGGTCAAGAGCGCGCCGGCGTTGCCGACGATCACACGGCCGGGCTCCATGATGAGCTTCAGCCCGGTGGCCTGGACGAGCGGCACGATCGCCTCGGCGTACGCGCTCATCTCGGGCGCCTTGCCGTCCTTGTAGTAGATGCCGAACCCGCCGCCCATGTTGAGCCACTCGACCGTGTCGATGTCCTGGCGGAGCGTCGTGGCGAGCTCGGCGATACGCGCGACGGCGCGCGCAAAGGGCTCGACGGAGGTGATCTGGCTGCCGATGTGGCAGTGCACCCCGACGAGCCGCAGCGAGGGCGTTCCTGCCACGACCCGCGCGAGCGCCTCGCCGCGCTCGATGTCCACGCCGAACTTCGTCTCGGCCTGCCCGGTCGAGATGTAGCGATGCGTCTTCGGGTCGACGTCCGGGTTGACGCGGATCGCGACCGACGCGATGCGGTCCATCGACGCGGCGACGCCGGCGAGGATCTCGACCTCTTCCTCGCTCTCGACGTTGAACATGAGGATGCCGGCCTCGAGCGCGCTCTGCATCTCGGACGCCGTCTTGCCTACACCGCTGAACACGATCTTGGTGGGGTCGGCGCCCGCCATGAGGACGCGGTGCATCTCCCCCACCGAAACGATGTCGAAGCCCGTGCCGGCCTCGCGCAGCACGCGCAGCACGCCGAGGTTGCCGTTCGCCTTGACCGCGTAGCAGATCAGCGGGTCGACGGCGGCGAAGGCTTCGCGGATCGCCTCCACGTGGTGCTCGATCGTGCGGGCGGAGTACACGTACGCCGGCGTGCCCACGCGCTCGGCGATGGTCGCCAGCGGCACGTCTTCGCAGTAGAGCTGCCCGTCTCGGTGTCGGAACCAGTCCATGGGCGCACTACGGTACCGCGCGGGGTCGCTACGAAGGTAGTGTGGTGGAGCCTTCGGTGAGGCGGTCCAGGTGGCCCTTGAGCTTCTTGAGCGTCTTGGTGTGGATCTGGCAGACGCGGCTCTCGGAGATGCCCATCACGCGGCCGATCTCCTTCATCGTGAGCCCCTCCTTGTAGTAGAGGGCGATCACGGTGCCTTCGGGCTTGCTGAGCACGGTCACGAGCGAGCGCGCGAGGTCCTGGGCGACCATGCGGTCGAAGGGCACCTCGCTGCCCTTGTCCATCAGCGCGTCGAGCTTGCGCAGCATGCGCGGGTCGTCCTCGCGCTCGTCCTGCTGGTTGAGCGTGTAGACGCTGGTGAGATTCGACTCGCGGCGGAGCTTCGACGCCTCGGCGGTCGAGATCTTCAGGCGCTTGCCGAGCTCGTGGTCGCTGGGCTCGCGTCCCAGCTCCTTGCGCATGTTGGTGAGCGTGTCGTTGTAGAGCGACGCGCGGTTGCGGACGAGGCGCGGGACCCAGTCCTGCGAGCGCAGCTCGTCGAGGATGGCGCCGCGCACGCGCGTGGCGCAGTAGTTCTCGAAGGGCGTGCCGCGCTCGATGTCGAAGTTGTCGATCGCCCGCATCAGGCCGAAGACGCCGGCGCTGCGCAGGTCCTGCACGTCGATGGAGCGGGGCAGGCGGGCGGCGATGCGGTTGCCGATCACCTTGACGAGGTAGTGGTAGGCCTCGACCAGCTTGTTCCGGAGGTCCGGGTCGCCCGTCTGCTTGTACGCGGTCCAGACCTCGGACATGTCGGGTCCGCGGCGCGTGCGCCGGCGGGGGGCAGCGGCCCCGGAAGCACCCTCGGAACCCGAGGGCTGACTGGGTGTGGGCAGCCTCACGACGCCATGCCTCCGTTCCCCCTCAGGGGCTCGGCCGGACTCCGGCGGCGCTGACAACGGTGCTGCACGACAACCTCCCGGACGCGCGGGCTGCGGCGCCGGAGGACCCCCTCCCCGAGATCCTCCGGCGCACGCCTGGCCCGCGAGACGCGCGTTGGCGCCCCCGGACCGGACCTGCCCGTCCGGGGACCGATCCTGTTGCCGCCTGTTCAGCGCACCAAGCCCAAAAGTGTTGTGGTGTCAGCGGTTACGACGACGCTTCCGGGGGGCGGCGATCCACAAGGGATCGCGGTCGGTTGGAGGTTCCCGGCACTTGAACCCCAATATCTTGTGGCGGTTTGGAATACGAACACAACCCCGCGTCCAATGTCACCGAACTGTCACAGGCATTCCTGTCCCTACCCCGTGGCAGGCGCCGGAGGCGCCGAGACCCGCCCCGGATGCGGTCTCGCGAGATGGGCGGGGTACAACGCCGTGCTCGATCGCGAATGGAGCCCACATGTCCGAGACCATGGAGAAGGTCGTCTCGCTCACCAAGCGCCGGGGGTTCGTCTACCCCTCGTCGGAGATCTACGGCGGCCTCGAAGCCACGTACGACTACGGCCCCCTCGGCGTCGAGCTCAAGCGCCTGCTCAAGGACGACTGGTGGGAGAACATCGTCCGCGAGCGCGAGAACGTCGTCGGCCTCGACGCGTCGATCCTGATGGCCGCCCGCGTGTGGGAGGCCTCGGGCCACGTGGCCGGGTTCAACGACCCGCTCGTCGACTGCAAGAAGTGCAAGGCGCGTTTCCGCCAGGACAAGCTGGAGCAGTCGGTCTGCCCGAAGAAGAAGGGCAAGCGCCCCGGCGAGTGCGGCGGCGAGCTGACCGAGCCGCGCCAGTTCAACCTGATGTTCAAGACCAAGGCCGGTCCCGTGGACGAGGACGCCGCGACGATCTACCTGCGCCCCGAGACGGCGCAGGGCATCTTCGTCAACTTCAAGTCCGTGATGGACACGACGCGCGTCAAGATCCCCTTCGGCATCGCGCAGATCGGCAAGGCGTTCCGCAACGAGATCGTGACGGGCAACAACATCTTCCGGATGCGCGAGTTCGAGCAGATGGAGATGGAGTTCTTCGTCGCGCCCGGCACCGACGAGGAGTGGTTCGACTACTGGCAGAACGAGCGCCTGAGCTGGTGGCAGTCGCTCGGCGTTCGCGCCGAGAACCTCCGCATCCGCCCCCACCGCGACGACGAGCTCGCGCACTACGCGCGCGCCTGCGGTGACGTCGAGTTCAAGTACCCGTGGGGCTGGGACGAGGTCGAGGGCATCGCGAACCGCACCGACTACGACCTCAAGAAGCACCAGGAGTACAGCGGCCGCGGCCTCGCCTATCGCGACGAGGAGAAGAAGGAGTGGGTCGTGCCGTACGTGATCGAGCCCTCCATGGGCGTCGATCGCTGCTTCCTCACCGTCCTCTGCGACGCGTACGAGGAAGAGGTCAAGCCCAACGGCGAGACGCGCACCGTCCTGCACCTGCACCCGAAGCTCGCGCCGGTCCAGGTCGGCGTCTTCCCGCTCGTCAAGAAGGAGGGGATGCCCGAGCGCGCCGAGGCGGTCTACCAGATGCTCAAGCCCGTGTTCCGCACCGTCTACGACAAGGGCGGCACGGTCGGCAAGCGCTACAGCCGCAACGACGAGATCGGCACGCCCTTCTGCGTCACGATCGACGCCGACACGCTGACCGACGGCACGGTCACCATCCGCGACCGCGACACGATGGAGCAGGAGCGCGTCGCCGAGGACCAGCTCATCGCCTTCCTCGCCGACAAGGTCGCGAGCTACACGCGATAGCCGTGCGCGCGCTCCGCACCCCGATCGCCCTGCTGCTCCTGATGCTGTGCGCGGGCACTGCGTGCAACGGCAGCGGCTCGAGCACGCCGAGCGCGGCGCCCGGCGACGTGGTCCCGGCGCGCTTCGCGCGCATCGCGGGGCTCCTGCGCCAGGGCCGCACGGCCTCGGCGGCCGGCGACGTCGCGCGCGTCACGGCGCTCCGTCAACCGCTCGCGCGCGAGGGCCTGGCGCTGCTCGAGGCGCGCATCCCGAACGACCTCCGCCGCCAGGACATGCCGCGCTTCCTGAGCGCGCGGCGTCAGTTCGGCGACGCCTTGACGCAGTACGTCGCGGCGATCGAGGCGGGCGACGGCGCGGGCACGCTCGCAGCGTTCCGCGCGTTGGACGACGCCACCCAGGGCTGGATCGACGCCTATCTGGGGCGTCCCACCGAGGCCGCGGTCTAGGCGACTACGCCTCGGGCGTCTCCGCCGCCTCGTCGAGGGCCGGCACCGCGTTCTCCTTGTGCTGGATGGCGGAGGCGACGAACTCGCGGAACAGCGGATGCGGCCGCGTGGGCTTGCTCTTGAACTCGGGGTGGAACTGCACGCCCACGAAGTAGGGGTGGTTCGGCAGCTCGATGATCTCGACCAGGTCGCGCTCGGGGTTCACCCCGCCGATCCGCATCCCCTTGTCGATCAGCTCGTCCCGGAACTCGTTGTTGAACTCGTACCGGTGGCGGTGCCGCTCGGCGACGCTCTCGTCCCCGTATGCCTCGCGGGACTTCGACCCGGCGCGCAGCGCGCAGAGGTACGCGCCCAGGCGCATCGTGCCGCCCTTCTCGAGGCCGGCCTGATCGGGCATCAGGTCGATCACGGGGTACTTCGTGTGCTCGTCGAACTCCGTGCTGTGGGCGCCTTCCATCGCGGCCACGTTGCGGGCGAACTCGATCACCGCGCACTGCATGCCGAGGCACAGGCCGAGGAACGGAATCCCGTTCTCACGTGCCCAGCGGATCGCCTCGATCTTGCCCTCGATGCCGCGATGGCCGAAGCCGCCCGGCACCACGATGCCGTGGACCCCGCGCAGCTTCTCGTCGACGGTCTCGGGCGTGAGCTCCTCCGAGTGGATCCGGCGCACGCGCACCCTGCGGCGGGCATGGAAGCCGCCGTGGGCGATCGCCTCGTAGACGCTCTTGTAGGCGTCCGTGAGCTCGATGTACTTGCCGACCAGGGCAACCTCGACCTGGCCCTCCGGGTTGCGGATGCGCTCGAGGAGCTTGTGGTAGTCCTCGATCTCGAGCTGGTGCGCCGGGAGGTTGAGCGTCTCGACCAGGATCCAGTCGAGGCCCTGCTCGGCGAGCATCTGGGGCAGCTCGTAGATGCTGGTGGGGACGTCGCGCTCCTCGACCACGTGCGACTGCGGCACGTTGCAGAAGAGCGAGAGCTTGGCCTTCACCTCGTCGGGGAGCTCGCGCTCCGTGCGGCAGATGAGCACGTCCGGCTGGATGCCGATCTCGCGCAGCTTCTGCACGCTGTGCTGGCTCGGCTTGGTCTTGAGCTCCTGGCTGTGGCGCAGGAACGGGATGTACGTGAGGTGGCAGATGATCGCGTTCTGCCGGCCCACATCGAGCACGAACTGGCGGATGGCCTCGACGAAGGGCAGCGACTCGATGTCGCCGACCGTGCCGCCCAGCTCGCAGATGAGGACGTCCGCGTCCCCGGCGCCGCGCTTGATGGCGGCCTTGATCTCGTCGGTGACGTGCGGGATGACCTGCACCGTCTTGCCGAGGTAGTCGCCGCGGCGCTCCTTGGCGATGATCGACGCGTAGATCTTGCCCGTCGTGTAGTTGCTGTCCTTGGAGAGCACGGCGCCGGTGGTGAAGCGCTCGTAGTGGCCGAGGTCGAGGTCGGTCTCGGCACCGTCCTCGGTGACGTAGACCTCGCCGTGCTGGTAGGGCGACATGGTGCCCGGATCGACGTTGAGGTAGGGATCCAGCTTCTGGTGCTGGACCCGGACGCCGCGCCCCTCCAAGAGCAGACCGATGGAGGCGCTGGTGAGGCCCTTGCCGAGGCTCGAGACCACACCCCCGGTCACGAAGATGTACTTCGTCACGTATGAATTCTCCCGGGAAAGGCGGAGTCTACGGGCCGCCCCTCTCGGTGGCGCTTTCTAGCGCGGCCCACGGACATGCGGTCGGGCGCTATCCCGCCAGGGAGGCGAGAAAGGCGTCGTAGTCCGCCCGCGTGTCCACGCCGAAGGCCTCCCGGCTGGCGTCGAGGACGCGGATCCGCCAGCCGTGATCCAGCGCCCGGAGCTGCTCCAGTCGCTCGCGGCGCTCGCTCTCCGTGGGCTCGAGCGTCGGGAACGCGAGGAGGCGGTCCCGGCGGAAGGCGTAGATGCCCACGTGGTGCAGCACCTCGGGGTGCCCCAAGGCGGCCAGGCGCTCGGCGTCCGGATCCGCGCGCTGGAACGCGACCGCGTACCCGTCGCTGCCGCGCAGCGCCTTGACGGCATTGGGGTTCGCCCGCGCCGCCGCGTCGGCAAACGGGTGGCCCAGGGTCGCGATGTCCGCGCCGCCCTCGGCCACGGCCCGGGCCAGCGCCGTGAGGTCGGCGGGCTCGATCAGCGGCTCGTCGCCCTGCAGGTTCACCACGACCGACTCGTCGAGTGTCGCCGCGACCTCCGCACAGCGGTCCGTGCCGGACCGGTGGTCGGCGCGGGTCATGTGTGCCTCGGTCCCGAACGCGCGCACCGCTTCGGCGACCTCCTCGCTGTCGGTGCAGACGATCACGCGCGGGCTGCCCGGTGCGGCGGCGGCGCGCTCGGCCACGTGCTGCACGAGGGGCTTGCCCGACTCGGCCAGCAGGACCTTGCGCGGCAGGCGCGAGCTCTCGAGCCGCGCCGGAACGAGGACGGCGAAGCGGAGGGTCAACGGTAGGGCAGGTCGTCGCGCCCGATCGTCTCGACGGTGAGCGTCCGCGTCTGGTTCTTGAGCATCGCGATCGCCTGCTTGGCCTGCGAGTAGATCGCGGGGATGTGCTTCGTGCTCTCGGAGCGGCCCTGGCCGCGTACCGACAGGAGCGTCACGCTGCCCTGCGGCCGATCGATCGTGACGCGACCCCGCGCCCGCTCGTCGTTGAAGAGGTGCGCCTGCGCCATGGTTCCGCGCGCCGACTTGAAGTAGCCGATCTGATCGAGCCCCGCCAGCAGGTCCTTCATCTGCTGGTTCGTGATCACGCCCGAGCCCACGCCCTGGCCGCCGCGCACGCGGCCTTCGCGGATCTGGTCGGCTTCGGGGTGCGCCTCGTTGACGAGCACGATCGCGAAGTCCGGCTTCCCGCCCACGTTGGGACGCCGCCCGAAGCGCGGGTTCTCGTACAGGTAGCGCTCGTGGGCGAGCGCCTCCCAGGTGACTTTCACCGGTGTGCCGCGCCGCGCCGAGGTGACGCCATCGTTACCCCCGGGCGTCGTGCCCCGCGCGGCGACGGGCGTGGCGCTGTTGGCGCTGCTGCTCGAGGACGCGTCGTCGGACGAACAGCCGGCCCCGAAGAACAGGGCCGCGAGAGCGATCGCGGTGACACGGATCGCGAACGGAGCATGGCGCATCGGGCGTCTCCAGGGGCGGTACGGACCGTCGATTCATGACGTACCGCCTATGAACTGAACGTACTGTGTACGCCTTGGTCGTCACATCTGTGCGACCAACGCAGAGCTGTCCCATGGAGCGATGACGAGACCGTGACCAAGTCGATCTGGAGCCCCTGCGTCCTGCTTCTCCTGCTGGCGTTCGTCCCCTCGACCGCCTCGGCCAAGGACGACAAGAAGCGCGCCGACCTGCCGCCCCTGCCCGAGAACGTCGTGGCACGCGTCGTCGGCCGCGACCTGACCTTCGACGGCCTGTGCAAGACGGCGGCGCAGCAGAAGCTGCACGAGCTGATGAACCCGGGCAGCACCGTCGCGACCGTGCTGCGTCAGGTGATGGAAGAGCGCATCGTGGAGCAGGAGGCGAGCCGCCTCGGTGTGCGCGTCACCGAGCAGGACGTCACGAACCACCTGCGTACGATCGACAAGCAGGTACGCGAGCGCTCCGGCGGCAACACGACGATCCGCGACGTGATGCGCCAAAAGGGCGTCTCGATGAACGAGATGCGCAACAGCATCGGCCACCAGCTGCGCCAGGTCGCGATCGCCAAGCACCCGACGAACCTCGGCGACACGCTCCCGAAGAACGACCGCGAGCGTCTCAGCCAGCTGAAGGTGGTGCTCGACAAGATCGTCACGCGCACGACCAAGCAGTACTACGTGCCCACCGCGTTCCAGAAGGAGCCGAACGCGATGGACGCCGGTGCCACGGGCTGGATCGCCGCGGTCCAGGTGCACCCGTCGGTGCCGAAGAACGTCATCACGCGCGCCCAGTTCGGGCGCGAGCTCGTCATCCGCCTGAGCGGCAGCGAAGTGCGCGCGATCCTCGACCGCGAGTGCAAGACCGGTCTCATGGCATCGGCCGGTGTCTCGCTGAAGGACGAGGAGTTCGACGCCGAGGTCGCCTATGCGCGCAAGATCTGGGACATCGAGCGCAAGCTCTCGACCCAGGAGGCCTTCTCGACGGTCACCTACGACAACTTCATCGAGGCCAAGCACGGCCTGACGCCCGAGGAGATGAAGACCAAGCGGTACTACCGCGGGCACTTCGGCCTGCTCCGGCGCTTCCGGGCGACGGTGACCGAGGAGCAGATCCGCAAGGAGTGGGAGGCCGGCAAGGAGACGACCTGGGGCCCCTTCATCCTCGTGACGGACGTCCAGATCGAGTTCAAGCAGGACAACGAGCGCTTCGCGCGCAAGAGCGTGCGTCACAAGAAGCAGGCGGTGAAGCTCGCGCGCGAGGTGGGCCGCCAGCTGGCCGCCGGCATGCAGCTCGATCAGATCGTGCGCGGCATCAACTCGAAGAAGGACCCCACCTTCATCGCGCGCAAGCGACGCCTGCGCCCGACCGACGCCGACTTCCTGCTCTACAAGCGCGCCTTCGTCATGAAGGACGGCGACCTGTCGAGCCCGATCGAGACAATCTCGCACATGCACGTGCTCAAGCGCGAGCGCTTCTACGACGCACCGACCTACGACGCCGTGCGCCCGCTCGTGAAGGAGTGGATCGCGCGACGCGAAGCGCGCAAGTGGATCGAGGAGCAGGTGCTCGACCCGCAGTACGTGCGCGTCCGCTGGCCGCTGCCGCAGCGCGGCGGACTCAACCCGACCAAGTAGCGAGAGCCGTCGTCATCTGGCTCTGGATGCGTCTCCCTGACGAGCGCGAGCGCGTCCGCGTGCGCGTTCTCGTGACGAACTGACGGGCGGCGCTGCAGGCTGGCAGAGGGGTCGCTGTCGTGGCCTCCAGGTGCGGAGGGCGCCTGCCGCCCCATTCCTCCGGGCGAGGGCGACAGGCGCCCTCCACACCTGGAGGCCTGCACATGACTCGTACCACCAACGGCTTTGCCCACCAGCGACTCGACGCCTTTCACGTGGCGATGGAACTGACGATCGGTGTCGAGCGCCTCGCTTCGGGCCTTCCGCGCGGCCACGCGGATCTGAAGGACCAGGTCCGGCGCGCGGCCTCCGCAACGATGCGCAACATCACCGAAGGCGCCAACCGCCTGGGACCGCGCGACAAGGCCGCGCGCTTCGTAATCGCCCGAGGTGAGTCGGGTGAATGCGACGCAGCGCTCGAGATGGTCGAGCGGCTCCGCCTGGCCCCGGGAGCCCAGGTCCGCGCACTGCGCAAGTTGGCGGACCGCGTCGGCGCCATGCTGACGGGGCTCATCAAGAGCCAGCAGCGGACCGAGACATCCGGATGTCTACGGCGATAGCGCCGCGCGCGGCGACCTACTTCTCGTTCAGCGCGAGCCAGGTCTGCTCGTAGGTGAACAGGCCTGCAGGCGCGCTCGGGAGTGCGGCCAGCGCGGCGCGTGCACCGGCGGCATCGCCCTTGTCCGCGGCGGCCCAGAAGCCCTTCCAGGCGGCGAGCATCGTGGTGGTGCGGTTCGCGTCCAGGCCGAGGTCGCCGCAGAACCAGCGGAACCAGGCCTCGACCATCTGATCGCGCGTCGTCTCGCCGATCGAGCCCGTCGCGAACAGCGACTCGATCGCCTTCACGAGGCCGCGACGGTCGCCGTCGCGGGCCTTGACCGCGATCTCGGGCGGCAGACCGTGCCACTTGCCGGCCGAGCGGCGCAAGGTCTCGAGGGCGGCATTGAAGACGGAGGCCGCCTCGACCTCGTTGCGGGCCAGCCCGATCAAGCAGCTTTCGAGGCGCGGCCCGGTCTGCTTGAAGACCGTCGCCTTGTGCGCGCACGAGGAGCGGATGCTCGGGTTGGGATCGAAGAAGTACTTCGGCAGCGTATCCAGGAACTCCGTGTCCCCGCTTCCGATGAGCGCGTGGAGCGCATGGCGCCGCTCGGTGCCCTGCATGCCCTCGGGCATCTTGCCGGCGAGGATCTCCTTCAGGCGCGGCACCGCATTGCGGGCGTAGGCGGGACGCTTCTCGAGGATGAGCATGCCCACCATGCGCACCTCCTTCGTCTCGTCCTGGAGGGATCGCGCGACCAGCTGCTGCATGCGCTCGTCGGAGATCGTGCCGCCACACTTCGCCCGATCGCCGAAGGCCGCACGGTCGACGTTCTGCGTCGCGCGCACGCGCACGAGGAAGTTCGGGTCCTTCTGCGCGAGCTCGAAGACGGTGGGCAGGCTCTCGCAGTCGCCGAACTTCTCCACGGCCGCGGACGCGGCGATCAGCATGTCGCGCTTCTTGTCCTCGTGGACCGTCGCGGTGCTGCGCACGAGCAGGGGCCGGATCATCGGCATCGTGTCGGCCATCTCGAGCTGCATGGCGATCTGCACGGCGTGGGCGCGCTCGTACGCGAGCGAGCCCTCGCTCGTTCCGAGCCACTCGCGAATCGTCTCCTGCACCTTCAGGCTCTGGTCCTTGGCCCAGTAGTCGTCGAACTCGCGCTCGCGCTGGAGCCGCGCGAGGATCACCGCGCGCGTCATCAGGCTGCCGTTCTCGTAGGTGGAGACGACCTTCGGCGTCCGCCCCAGGTCGATCAGGATCCCGACCAGCGCCTGGCGCACGTTGAAGCCGCGATCGTCGTCGGAGATGGCCGCGGCCATCTGGTCGATCACGGCCGGGTCCTCGCGCGCGCCGTTGATCAGGTTCTCGCGCATCTGGCGCTTGATCTCGGGCTCGTCGGAGTGCAGGCCGTTGATCCACATCCCAACCTGGATCTGGGGCCAGAAGATCAGGAAGAAGGCGGCCGCGGCGGCGACGATCGGGACGGCGATGAGCGTGTACCGCTTGACCGGGCTTCCGGAGGGGGGCGGGACAGCGTCGGCGGGCTTCTTTCGGGCCACGGCAAGATCTCCTCGGGCGGGGCCATTCACGCACGCCCCGGCCGGGCGGCAAGGTTCGTCGGCGACATGCGAGGCTACGCGGGGCTTGGCGGCCTCGGGCGCACGCGGCAAGGTATCCATGGATCCGGCTTCCGGAGTGCGCAGCCCGCGCCCGGGAGACCGAAACGCAGCGGGCGGAGGGCCATTCCCTGAGCGACCTCGTAGACGAGCGCCGCGTGCTCGAGCTCGGTCCCGAGGCCCGGGGCACGCGTCTGGACCGGGCGCTGGCAGATGCGCTGCCGGAGCACTCGCGCAGCGCCATCGCCCAGTGGATCAAGGACGGCCGCGTCCGGGTGGACGGCGAGGTGCTGCCCGGCAAGCACAAGGTCGAGGGCGGCGAACAGATCGAGATCGTGATCCCGCCGCCGCGTCCCGCCACCGTCGAGCCCGAGGCGATCCCGATCGACGTGCTCCACGAGGACCCCTACCTCGTGGCCGTGAACAAGCCGACGGGGCTCACGGTGCACCCCGGCAGCGGCCAGCCCGACGGCACGCTGGCGAATGCGCTCGTGCACCACTTCCGCGAGCTGCCCGAGCTGATCGGCAGCGACCGCCCCGGCATCGTCCACCGCCTCGACAAGGACACCTCGGGCGTGATCGTGGTCGCGAAGACGGAGCCCGCACAGCGCGCGCTCTCCGCCGCGTTCGCCGAGCGCACCGTCGACAAGACCTACCTCGCCTGCGTCCACGGCCGGGTAGAGGAAGAGAACGGCGAGATCGACGGGCCCATCGGCCGCGCCCCCAAGCACCGCACGCTCATGGCCATCCGCGAGGACGGCCGCCCCGCGCTCACGCGGTGGTCGGTCGAGCGCCGGCTGCCGCGCCACACGCTCGTGGCGTGCAAGCCCGTCACCGGCCGCACGCACCAGCTGCGCGTGCACCTCTGCTCGATCCACCATCCGATCGTGGGCGACCGCTACTACGGGTGGAAGAGCGCGCCGGGCGATCAGGACGCGGGGCGGCTCTTGCTGCACGCCTGGCGCATCGCGTTCGCGCACCCCGTGACGGGCGAGGCGCTGTCGATCGAGGCACCGGTTCCGGCGGACTACACGGCCGCGCTCGAGCGCCTCGCCGCGCTCCCGGGCAAATAGCCGCCGCGCTCGCGGCGCGCGTCGCCAAGCACCGCGGGAGCGGGTAGCGTGGCGCCATGGCTACCGACGAGCACACCGCCCGGGAGGCGCTCTCCCGCTGGCAGGACACCACGTACGGCAAGGCGGTCGAGCGCTTCCCCGAGCGCAAGGCCGAGTTCGCGACGTCCTCCGGCATCGCACTCGATCCCGTGTACGTGCCCGACCCCGCGAGCCCGGACTACGCGGACGAGCTGGGCCTGCCCGGCGAGGCGCCGTTCACGCGCGGCGTGCAGCCGACCATGTACCGCGGCCGGCTGTGGACCATGCGCCAGTACGCGGGCTTCGCGACGGCCGAGGAGAGCAACCTGCGCTACCGCGCTCTCCTCGAGAAGGGCACGACGGGGCTCTCCGTCGCCTTCGACCTGCCGACCCAGATCGGCTACGACCCCGATGACCCGATGTCGGCCGGCGAGGTTGGTCGCGTGGGCGTCTCGATCGCGTCCATCGACGACATGGAGACCCTCCTGGCGGGCATCCCGCTCGACAAGATCTCCATCTCCATGACGATCAACAGCACGGCGATCGTCTTGCTCGCTCTGCTCGTCGCGGTCGCGAAGCGCCAGGGCGTGGACCCGGCCGTGCTCCGCGGCACCGTGCAGAACGACCTCTTCAAGGAGTTCATCGCGCGTGGCACGCAGCGCCTGCCCGTGCGCCCGTCCCTGCGTCTCGTCACGGACGTGATCGAGCACGCGATGCGCGAGCTGCCGAAGTTCAATCCGGTGAGCATCAGCGGGTACCACATCCGCGAAGCCGGCGCGACCGCGGTGGAGGAGCTGGCGTTCACCCTCGCGGACGGTATCGGCTACGTGGAGGCGGCGATCGAGCGCGGCCTCGACGTCGACGCGTTCGCCCCGCGGCTCTCGTTCTTCTTCAACGCGCACAACCACCTCTTCGAGGAGGTGGCCAAGTTCCGCGCCGCGCGCCGGCTGTGGGCGCGGATCATGACGGAGCGCTTCGGTGCCAAGAACCCGCGCAGCCTCAAGCTCCGCTTCCACACCCAGACCGGCGGCTCGACGCTCCAGGCGCGGCAGGTGGACGTCAACGTGGTCCGCGTGACGCTCCAGGCGCTCGCCGCCGTGATGGGCGGCACGCAGTCGCTGCACACCAACGGCCGCGACGAGGCCCTGTCGCTCCCGTCTGAGGAGGCGGCCGTGCTGGCGCTGCGCACGCAGCAGGTGATCGCCCACGAGAGCGGCGTCACGGACGTGATCGACCCGCTCGGTGGCTCGCCCTACGTCGAGGCCCTCACGGACCAGGTCGAGGCCGGCGCCGTCGCCCTGATCGAGAAGATCGACGCGATGGGCGGCACGCTGGCCGCGGTCGAGGCCGGGTATCCGCAGTCGGTGATCGAGAAGAGCGCCTACGAGGCGCAGAAGCGGATCGAGTCGAAGGCGGACGTGATCGTCGGCGTCAACCGCTTCGAGGCGGAGGACGAGGCCACGCCCGAGATGTTCGAGCTCGATCCCTCGATCGAGACCCGCGCGCGTGAGCGCATCGCGGCCTTCCGCGCCGCCCGCGACACCGCGGCCGCGGAGGCGGCTCGAAGCGCTCTGGCCGAAGCCGTGGACGGCACGGCGAACCTCTTCCCGGCGGTGCTCGCCGCGGTGGAGGCGCACTGCACGATCGGCGAGATCATGCAGACGCTCGAAGCGCGCTACGGGACGTTCCTCTCGCCGCGCGCATAGAACGCGCTGAACGTTACTTGTTGAGCTCGTCGAACTTTGCCGCCCACTTCTCGATCATGGCGCGGAACTTCGGGTCCTCGAGCTCCTTGGCCTGCTCGACCTGAGCCTTCAGGCCGGGCAGCATCATCTCGACCATCTGCAACCGCTGCTCAGCGGCGGCCTTGGCGTCGCCGGTCGCGCTCTTGGCCTGTTCCTTCATCTGGTCGACCTGCTCGAGGGCCTTGTCGTACTTCTTCTTCGCCCCCTCGAGGCCACCGCGCAGGAGCGACTGCAGCGTCGAGAGCTTCATCATGTTCGCGGTGTAGGCGCCGAACTGCATGCCGTGCTCGCGGAGGATCGCCATCTTGGCCGTGATGTCGTCGCTGTCCGCAGCGGCCTCGAGCTTCTTGTGGAGGTCGTAGAGCTTCGAGAGGCCCTCCTCGGTGAGCTTCGTGTTCGTGATGCCCTTCATGAACTGCTCGCCGACGTGCTTGGCGGCCTCGATGCCCTCCTTGCCCTCCATGTCGATCTTGCTGGGGTCGATGCCGTAGGGCAGCGACGGTCCGCCGCTGCCGTAAGGCGTCATCGGACCGCCCTCGGTGCCTCCGTCATCGCCGCATCCGGCGAGGGCGAGGGACAGGCCAAGGACGAGGGCGAGCGGGATCGAGCGGCGCATGCGGTTCCTTTCGCGTGGGAGACGGGCGCGATTGTAGGCGGGAGACGGTCAGGCGCCCCCGCCCACGACGCGTGAACGGCAGACGGACCCACGCGGCGACACGCGATTTGGAGGCCGGGAGAGGGCGCGCCGCGTAGGATGCCGCCCCCATGACGTCCCCCGCGAATCCGGATCCGCTCCCGCACCTGGGACCGGTCGACCACATCGGCATCGCCGTGCGCGACCTCGAGGAAGGCAAGCGCCTCTACGGCGAGGTGTTCGGGCTCAAGCTGCGCTTCGAAGAAGAGGTGCCCACGGAACGCGTGCGCGTGGCCGGCTACGAGGGAGGCGGCCTCATGATCGAGCTGCTCGCCTCCACCGATCCCGACGGCCCGATCGGCCGCTTCGTGGCCAAGCGCGGGCCCGGCATCCACCACGTCTGCTACCGCGTGGACGACGTGGCCGCCGTGCTCGCCCACTTGAAGGCCCAGGGCATCGTCACGCTGGACGACGCCCCCCGCCCGGGCGCGGGCGGCTGCCAGGTGGCGTTCGTGCACCCCAAGTCGGCCGGCGGCGTCCTGGTCGAGCTGTCCCAGCCCCCCGCCGGAGGCGCCCGCCATGAGCACTGAGGATCCGCGCATCGAGGCCCTGCGTGAACGACGTGAGGCCGCGGAGATGGGCGGCGGCGCGGCCGCCATCCAGCGCCAGCACGACCGCGGCAAGCTGACCGCGCGTGAGCGCATCGACCTCTTCGTCGACCCCGGCACGTTCGAGGAGCTCGACCCCTTCAAGATCCATCGCTGCCGCGAGTTCGGGATGGACAAGAAGGTCTTCCCGGGCGACGGCGTGGTGACCGGCTTCGGTCGCGTGGACGGCCGCGTCACGGCCGTCTTCGCTCAGGACTTCACGGTCTTCGGCGGCTCCCTCTCGGGCGCCAACGCCGAGAAGGTCGTGAAGCTCATGGACATGTCGATGAAGATCGGCTGCCCGATCGTGGGCCTCAACGACAGCGGCGGGGCGCGCATCCAAGAGGGCGTCGTCTCGCTCGGCGGCTACGCCGACATCTTCCTGCGCAACACGTTGGCCAGCGGCGTCGTGCCCCAGCTCTCGGCCGTGCTCGGCCCGTGCGCCGGCGGCGCGGTCTACTCCCCCGCCATCACGGACTTCGTGATCATGGTGGACGGGTCGTCGTACATGTACGTGACCGGCCCCAACGTCGTGAAGACCGTCACCCACGAGGAGGTCACCCACGACGAGCTCGGCGGCGCGGGCGCGCACTCGGAGAAGTCGGGCGTCGCGCACTTCCGCGTCGACGACGACGCTTCGGCCATCGCCACGCTCAAGCGCCTCCTGGCGTACCTGCCGCAGAACAACACGGAGAACCCGCCCGCCGGCCCCGGCACGGACGATCCGAACCGCATGGACGAGCGCCTGAACGCGATCGTGCCGGAGGATCCGAACAAGCCGTACGACATCCGCGAAGTCATCCAGATGGTCGTGGACGACGGCGAGTTCATGGAGGTGCACGAGCACTTCGCCGGAAACATCGTCGTCGGCTTCGCGCACCTGGGTGGACGCACGGTCGGCATCATCGGCAACCAGCCCCAGGTCCTCGCCGGCTGCCTCGACGTGGACGCGTCGGTGAAGGGCGCGCGCTTCGTGCGCTTCTGCGACTGCTTCAACATCCCGCTCGTGACGTTCGAGGACGTGCCCGGCTTCCTGCCCGGCACCGACCAGGAGTGGAACGGCATCATCCGCAACGGCGCGAAGCTGCTCTACGCGTACTGCGAAGCGACCGTGCCGAAGCTGACCGTGATCACGCGCAAGGCCTACGGCGGCGCGTACGACGTCATGTCGAGCAAGCACATCCGCGGCGACTGGAATGTCGCCTGGCCGTCGGCCGAGGTCGCGGTGATGGGCCACAAGGGCGCGGTCGAGATCATCTTCCGCAAGGAGATCGCCGCTTCCGACGATCCCGCGGCCCTGCAGGCCAAGCTCGAGCAGGAGTACCGCGAGCAGTTCGCCAACCCCTACGTGGCGGCGGAGCGCGGCTACCTCGACGACGTGATCGAGCCGAAGACGACGCGCCCGCGCCTCATCTCGGCGCTCGCCCTGCTGGAGACGAAGCGCGACCGCAACCCGCCCAAGAAGCACGGGAACATCCCGCTGTGACCGAGCGCCGCCCGATCAAGAAGCTCCTGGTCGCGAACCGCGGCGAGATCGCGGTGCGCATCATCCGCGCCGCGCACGAGGCGGGCATCCGCACCGTCGCGATCTACTCCGAGGCCGACCGCACCTCGATGCACGTGCGCGGCGCCTACGAGGCCGTCTGCGTGGGCGGCCCGGCGCCGGGCGACTCCTACCTGCGCGTGGACCGCATCCTCGAGGCGGCCAAGGCGACGGGCTGCGACGCCGTGCACCCGGGCTACGGCTTCCTCGCAGAGAACGCCGAGTTCGTGGAGGCGCTCGAGGCCGAGGGCATCCGCTTCATCGGCCCCCCCGCCGACGCGATCCGCGCCATGGGCGACAAGGTGACCGCGCGCCGCACCGTCGACGCGTCGGGCGTCCCCGTCGTACCGGGCGCCGAGCTCGCCGACCCCGAGAACGAGACGGCCGTCAAGGCCGCCGCGGTCGGCGTGGGCTATCCCCTGCTGGTCAAGGCCTCCGCCGGCGGCGGCGGCAAGGGCATGCGCCTCGTGCGCGATCCGGCGGACCTGCTCGAGGCCGTGCAGCGCGCGGGCTCGGAGGCGCTCACCGCCTTCGGCGACGCGACGGTCTACCTCGAGCGCTTCGTCGAGGAGCCGCGCCACATCGAGATCCAGGTGCTCGCCGACGAGCACGGCAACACGGTCGCGTTCGGCGAGCGCGAGTGCTCCGTCCAGCGGCGCCACCAGAAGGTGATCGAAGAGACGCCGTCTCCCGCCGTCACGCCGGAGCTCCGCGCCGAGATGGAGCAGGCCGCCGTCTCCGCCGCGAAGTCGTGCGGCTACGTCGGCGCGGGCACCGTCGAGTTCCTGCTCGGCGCCGACGGCGGCTTCTACTTCCTGGAGATGAACACGCGCATCCAGGTGGAGCACCCGATCACGGAGCTGCGCTACGGCGTCGACCTGGTGGCGTGGCAGATCAAGGTCGCCGAGGGCATCCCGATCCCGTTCGTCGACGCGCCGACGGTCCCCGAGGGGCACGCCATCGAGGCACGCATCTGCGCCGAGGACGCCGACCAGGGCTTCCTGCCGAGCACGGGCACCCTCGGCGCGATCCAGCTGCCCGGCGGGCCCGGCATACGCTGCGACGGCCACGTGTTCAGCGGGCAGGAGATCACGCTCTACTACGACAACCTGCTGCTCAAGCTGATCGTGCACGCCGAGGACCGCCCGCGGGCGATCGCACGCCTGCGCCGCGCGCTCTTCGAGGTCCGCCTGCCGGGCATCACGACGAACATTCCGCTCATCCTGCGAACGCTCGACGATCCGCGCTTCGTCTCCGGGAACTACGACACCTCGATCCTCGACGACCTGCCGGGCGCGAAGGACGATCCCGAGGACCTGGTGCCGGTGATCGCCGCGGCGCTCGCCAAGCACCGCCGTGTACGCAAGACGGCACCGCCGCCCACGCCGGCGGGCAGCCAGGTGAGCGCCTGGGTCCGCGCGGGCCGCGACTGGTGGAGGCGGGGATGAAGTACTACGTCGAATGGGCCGGGGCCACGCGCGTTGTCGAGATCCGCTCGGGCGCGGACGGTCTCGTCGTGGTCGTCGACGACGTCGAACACCCCGTCGACGTTGCGACGGTGGACGGCGGCGAGCTGCTGAACCTGATCGTCGACGGCGAGAGCGTCACCTACGCGGCGCGCTTCGAGAACGGTGACGCCGTGCTCTCCTTCCACGACCGCGAAGTGCGCGTCGGGATCGAGGACGAGCGCACGCGCATGGCGCGCCTCGCAACCGGCGGCGGCCCCAAGGGCAAGGCGAAGACCGACGTCAAGAGCGTGATGCCGGGCGTGGTGAAGGAAGTGCGCGTCGCCGAGGGCGAGAGCGTGAGCAACGGCCAGCCGCTGCTGATCCTCGAAGCCATGAAGATGGAGAACGAGATCCGCGCGCCCGCCGACGGCCTCGTGGAGAAGGTGCACGTGGCCCCGGGCCAGGCCGTGGACAAGGGCGCACCGCTCGTGAACCTCAAGCCCCCCGAGGCTGGCTAGCGCCCCGAGTTTCTGGGCTTTGCGGGGCGGCGGGCGCCCGCCGGACGTCCGGCACAGTTCGCAGGTCTCCGATCCCGGCATCGACCCTGACGATCGAACGCGGCCGCCGGCCGGCGCCAACGGGACGGTGCCTCAACCTGAGACGGCGACCGGTCGATAGCGCAGGGGAGGCGTGCGCGCTGCGCGGGACGGCCTAGGATGGCTGGACCACGTGAGCCGAGGGAGACGGCCCTGGGGGGGCCGGCCGGTGGACTCGAGGGAACCACCGTGCGTCGATCGAGACTCCGCCTCACCCTGCGTCCCCTGTTCGCCCTCGTCGCCATCGGCCTGGCCGTCGGCTGCGGAGGGGGCGGCGGAGGCGGCGGGGCCGGGGGCGCCGGCGTCGGCCCGGGCTCGGGCTCCGGACCGCATCCGTGGGGCGGCGCCTACGACATCGTCTACGTACGCCAGGCCCGCTTCGGCGACACGACGAACACGATCTGGCCCGAGGTCTTCCATCCGGCGCGGCTCGATCCCGGCGCAGATCTGATGCTGCTCCATCCCGACGGCACCGAGGAGGTGCTCGTGGCCGGGGGCAACGGCGGCGTGACGGATCCGTTCGTCTCGTTCGACGCCCAGTGGGTCTACTACAGCTACTTCCCCGACCTGCGCCCCCAGGCCCTCAACGGTCAGCGCGATGATCTGCCCCACCTCGGCGCGGACATCTACCGCATCAACCTCGCCACGCGCGAGATCCAGCAGCTCACCCACGGCGAGTTCACACCGAACACGGGTGCCGGCAACTGGGACGAGTCGAATCCCCTCGATCCCGACTCGAGCTTCAACCGGCTGGGCTACGGCATCCTGAACCTCGGTCCGGCGCCCGTCGCCGGCGGGAAGATCGCATTTACGAGCAACCGCAACGGGTTTGTGCCGCCCAAGGGCTTCACCAACCCGACGCTCCAGCTCTATGTGATGGACGAGGACGGATCGAACGTGACGCCGATCGGCCCCATGTCGATCAGCAGCGCGCTGCATCCGACGCCGCTCCGCGACGGTCGCCTGATGTTCAGCACGCACGAGAGCCAGGGTCTGCGCGACCGGCGGCTGTGGGGCATCTGGGTGATCCAGCCGGACGGCCGCACGTGGGCGCCGCTCGTCAGCGCTTTCCGCGGGCCGCAAGCGTTCCACTTCATGACGCAGCTCTCGGACGGCGACGTGGTCGTGGTCGACTACTACAACTTGAACAACAACGGCTTCGGCGCGATGTACCGCATGCCGGAGAAGCCGCCGGCCGGCACGCCGCCCTTCTTCAGCGCGTTCCTGCCCGACAACCCGCCCATCGAGCAGACGGTCTCTGGGGGCTTCTCCTACCCCTTCCGCATGCCCTTCACGCCGTACGGCATGTACTCGATCACGCCGTTCACGCACGGCAACGACAACGCGGCCCCGGTCGGGGCCGACGGCGTCACGCGCGTCGGCAAGTTCACGCATCCCTCGGCAGCGCCGGGCAACGACCTGCTCGCCGTCTGGACGCCGGGGCCCGCCAACGACCTGAATCGCCCGACCACGGATCCGCGCTACGACGCCGGGATCTACCTGCTTCCGGGCGGCGGGCCGGTGAACAGCCCGGACGATCTCGTGCTGATCAAGAACGACCCGGCCTACAACGAGGCCTGGCCCCGCGCGGTCGTGCCCTACAGCGCGGTGCACCCCGGCCGCACGGAACCCGATGCCCTCCCGTGGCTGCCCAACGACGGCACCGTGCACGCGGAGCTCCCCGCGGGCACCCCGCACGGCCTCGTGGGCACGAGCAGCTTCTACAAGCGCGAGAGCTTCCCCGGCTGGACGAACAGCAGCACGTACGACGGTCTCGACGTCTTCAACACCTACGAGAACGGCCAGAGCCCGAACTGGGGCACGCAGGGCGCCGACGCGGGCCTCTACAGCGACAGCGACATCTGGGCCGTGCGCATCCTGGCAATGGAGCCGAACACGCACCGCAGCTACGGACCGAACAACGGCCGCCAGTTCACGAGCCACGCGAACGAGCGGCTGCGCATCCTGGGCGAGATCCCGCTGCGCAAGTCGAACCCGGACGGCTCGCCGGTCCTGGACCCCGAGGGCAATCCAGACACGAGCTTCCTCGCGCGCATCCCGGCCGACACACCGTTCACCTTCCAGACCCTGGACCGCAACGGCATGGTCCTGAACATGGCGCAGACGTGGCACCAGGTGCGGCCCGGTGAGATGCGCGCGGACTGCGGCGGCTGCCACGCCCACAGCATGCAGCCGCTTCGCTTCCAGGACACGGCGGCCGCCCAGCCGGGCTACTCCATCTTCAACCTGGGCGCCACGACGCCGCTCATGACGCTCAACGCGCAGGGCGATCCCGGCCTGCAGGAGGTGGCGACCACGCGCGTGGACGTGGAGTTCGTTCGCGACGTGCGTCCGATCCTCCAGCAGAAGTGCACGCCGTGTCACACGTCCGCGGACCCGACCCCGCCCGGCAACCTCGTGCTCGACGACCTGACGGCGGTCGACGGCGTACCCGGCGACTACTACCGCCTGGCCCAAGACAACGAGGCGCGCTTCGGCCACCAGCCCTTGACGACCCCCTACGGGTGGCGGCAGACGAACGCGAGCCGCTACATCCGTCGCTTCCAGAGCCGGCGCAGCCTGCTGGTGTGGAAGCTCTTCGGTCAGCGTCTCGACGGCTGGACCAACGCCGACCATCCGACGGAAGCCGTGCCCGGAGACGCTGCAACGCTCCCGGCCGGCGCCAGCGTGAACGACGCGGACATCGACTTCACCGGCTCCCCCATGCCGCCGCTGACGCATCCCCAGCTCACGGACGCGGAGAAGCTCACGATCGTTCGCTGGATCGACCTCGGGTGCCCGCTGGACGAGGGACCCTACGGCTGGTTCCTCGACGACCT
>JASJAY010000152.1 GCA_030066775.1 Planctomycetota bacterium | reverse complement strand
GTAGTAGGGGGCGGCCCTTGTGGCCGCCCGGGCGCCAGGGGTGTCCTCCGGCCATTGGTTTCCATACGCGTTTCCGCGGGTCACCGATTGCCGACGGTGTACGCCGGCGGTAGTAGGGGGCGGCCCTTGTGGCCGCCCGGGCGCCAGGGGTGTCCTCCGGCCATTGGTTTCCATACGCGTTTCCGCGGGTCACCGATTGCCGACGGTGGGCGTGCGCCGATCCGAGCAAACGCGCATGGGAGTCAACGGCATCAGGTCACCCAGGTCGACAGGGCGGCCACAAGGGCCGCCCCCTACTACCGCTAGCCAACGCTGGCGTGGATCCCTCAAGGGCGGCCCAGGGGCCGCCCGCCACGAGCGCGAGCGGACGTTCCCCGTCTGCCACAGGCCGTCGCCTGCATCGATTAGGGTTCCCGGCTGATGATCGCCCCGGATCCCGCAGTCGGCACCGGCGCCAAGGCGCCGG
Source organism: Planctomycetota bacterium (assembly GCA_030066775.1). GTDB lineage: Bacteria > Planctomycetota > PLA2 > PLA2 > JAEUHO01 > JASJAY01. The sequence continues at coordinate 10,442 of JASJAY010000152.1, read as the reverse complement.
AGGAGGCCTATCGCGCCCTGCGCGAGACGTTCGGCTTCGACGCCTTCCGCGAGGGCCAGGAGGACGTCGTCGCGGCGGTCCTGACGGGCCGGGACGTGCTCTGCGTCATGCCGACCGGCGCGGGCAAGAGCCTCTGCTACCAGCTGCCCGCGCTCCTGCTCGACGGCGTCACGATCGTCGTGAGCCCGCTCATCTCGCTCATGCAGGACCAGGTGAGCTCGCTCACGCGGCGCGGCGTGAAGGCCGCCGCGATCAACAGCCAGGTCCCGCTTCAAGAGCAGGACCGGATCATGGAGGACGCCATCCGCGGCGACCTCCGGCTGCTCTACATCGCGCCGGAGCGCTTCCGCAACGAACGGTTCCGGCGTCGCATCCTCTCCGTGAAGATCGCGCTCTTCGCGGTCGACGAGGCGCACTGCATCAGCCAGTGGGGCCACGACTTCCGCCCGGACTACCGCAAGCTCGGCCCGGTGCTGGACGCCCTCGAGCGGCCCCCCGTGCTCGCGCTCACGGCCACGGCGCCGCCGGAGGTGCAGGAGGACGTGGTCGTCCAGCTCACGCTGCGCGAACCCGTGCGCCTGCTCCAGGGGCTCGTCCGCAGCAACCTCGAGTTCCACGTCCAGCGCGTGAAGTCGCGCGACGCCAAGGACCGCCGCATCCTGGAGCTGCTGGAAGACGACCGCGCGACGATCATCTACGCCGCCACGCGCAAGTCCGTGGAGCGCGTCTACGACCTGCTCAAGAGCCGCGGTCGCCCGGTGCTGCGCTACCACGCCGGCCTCGACGACGAGGAGCGTATCGAGAACCAGCGCGCGTTCCTCGAGGACGGCGCCCCGCTGATGGTCGCGACGAACGCTTTCGGCATGGGCGTGGACCGGCCCGACATCCGCCAGGTGATCCACTACGACGTGCCGCGCACGGTCGAGGCCTACGTCCAGGAGACAGGCCGCGCCGGACGCGACGGGGATCCGGCGCGCATCACGCTGCTCTTCAACCCCGCCGACCTGCACGTCCAGCGCTTCTTCCTCGAGTCCGCGAACCCGACGCGCCAGGTCATCACCGAGGTCTTCCGCGTGCTGCGCTCGATGGGGGAGCGGCACCTCGAGCTCACGGCCGACGACATCGCAGCGCGCATGTCCATCGAGACCTCATCGAAGGGTGTCGGCGCCGCGCTCGCGATCCTCGACCGCGCAGCCATCGTGCGCCGCGGTCGTCGCGGGGAGAACCTGGCCCACGTCACGGTGCTCGAGCCGCCGGGCGACCTCTTCGCGATCCAGCCGTTGCCGCCCGGCCTCTCGCGTCTGCTTGCGAGCCTCGTCGAGCGCCTCGGCGTCGAGCGCCCGTCGCCCTTCGACGTGCCCGCCTTCGCCCACGAGCGCGGCGTGACGGTCGAGACGGTGCGGCGTGGGTTGACCAAGCTCGATCAGCTCGGGCGCATCGAGTACGTGCCGGCGTTCCGAGGCCGGGCCACCGAGCTCCGGCAGGACGGCGTTGCCGAAGACGTCCTCGACGCCGTCGACTTCGACCTCCTCGAAGAGAAGCGCCGCCGCGAGGAGATGAAGCTCGAGGAGATGGTGGGCTACGCGCACACGCACGGCTGCCGCGTCCGCTACCTCCTGCACTGCTTCGGCATCGAGGACGCGCCCCGCTGCGGGCACTGCGACCGCTGCGCCGGACGTCGCCATGCACCGGCCGGGGATGCCCTCGCCTCGCGCCACGCGCAGAAGACCCTGGGCACCGTCCTCCGCGCCGTGAACGCGTTCGACAAGCGCTACGGCTTCCGCAAGCTGGCGGGCCACCTGGCCGGCTCGCGCGCCGAGGGCATCGCCACCGGCCCGCTCTCGCGGGGGGCCACCTACGGCGCCCTGTCGCACCTGGGCGTCAAGGGCGCCGAGGAGTGGCTGCGCACGGCCCACGAGGCCGGCCTGCTGCGGCTGGTCCCGCACCGGCTCGGCCGCTCCCGCCGCATGGTCCACCTCGTGGCCCTGGCGCCCAAGGGCCTCCGGGTGCTCAAGGGCGAGCCCGTCTCCGAGGCCGATCTCTAGGGCCTGGGTGGCGTGAACGCGCCGCGGGAACGGGCCGCCATCCAACCTTGACCCGCCTCCCGGCGTCCCTACCATCGGCCCCTTCGCCGCGAGGCGGGCGACCGGTTCGAGAGACCTGGGTGTCCGGTTCAGAGCGATGAGGAGTAGTTCAGCTGGTAGAACGCCTGACTCTGGATCAGGAAGTCGCAGGTTCGAGTCCTGCCTCCTCAGCCAGTTACGGAATGGCCCCTTCGTCTAGCGGTCTAGGACACGGCCCTCTCAAGGCTGAAACACGGGTTCGAGTCCCGTAGGGGTCACCATCTCGAGCGGCCCGGCGTGCATCGCACGCCGGGCCGTTTTTCTTGGGCGGTCCCCGGACGGCGAGGCCGGGTTGAAGCCACTGACTTTGACCATGCCCGAAGGCAGGGCTACTCTCCAATCGTGAAGCGCTTCGCCCTCCTCGTCCCGCTCGCCCTGCTGTCGATGTGGCTCGTAGGGGACCGTGCGTTGGCGGAGGATCCGCCGGCTCCCGATCCGGCCGTCGTCGAGGCGGAGAAGGAGTACCAGGAGGCGCTCGAGAAGGCGCTCAGCATCGAGAAGAGCCTGCTCAAGACGGTGCGCAAGGTGCGCACGTACTCCGTCAGCGTGCTCAACAAACAGGTGCCCCGCGGCCAGCCGGAGGCCGAGCCGCGCCTGGTCGGGGTGGGCTCGGGCGTAATCGTCAGCTACAAGGGCAAGCTCTGGATCATCACGAACGTCCACGTGATCCAGGGCGCCGCGGCGCTCGACGTCGTCACCCACGACGGCAAGACCCACGTCGTCGACACGCACGACACGATCCCGCAGTACGACATCGCGCTCTTGAAGTTCCGCGAGCGCGTGCGGGGCTACAAGGGCGTCACGATGAGCAAGACGGCCTCCACGAGCCCGTCGAAGATCCGTGAAGGCACCTGGGTCATCGCTACGGGCAACCCCTTCTTCCTTGCCCTGGATGGCCGCAGCGTGACGACTCTCGGCGTCGTTTCCGGCCTCGAGCGCTTCCTCGGCGGTCAGTTCCAGTACGTCGACGCGATCCAGCACGACACCGAGGTCAACCCGGGCAACAGCGGCGGGCCGCTCTGGAACCTCAAGGGCGATCTCGTCGGGATCAACGGCAAGATCGCCACGTCCAACTCCGGCGGCGCCGGCCCCTCGAACACCGGGGCCTCCTTCTCGCTGCCCGTGCATCAGGTGATGGAGTACATGCGCTTCCTCACCAAGGCGGGCGACGCGCGGTCGGGCTATCTCGGCATCGACGTCGACAGCCACCGCGACGCGAAGGGCAAGCCCGCCGGCGCGAAGATCACGCGCGTGCGTGGCAACAGCCCGACGGGTGCGGCCTCCGCCAAGAAGCGTCCGATGCCCGGCGACATCATCTGGAAGATCCAGGTCGACGGTTCGACCCGGCGTATCTATGACGCCACCGACCTGCGCAGCGTGCTCTCCATCGCCCTGGCCGGCGACAAGTTCTCGCTCTATTGGAAGCGCGGCAAGAAGTCGATGAGCTTCAAGGGCAAGCTGGCGGGCCGCTAGGTGACGCGCTCCCCCCTCGCCCTCGCCCTGCCGATCGCCTTGCTCGTGCTGCTGCTGCAGCCCGCGCCGGTCGGGGCCGATGCGCTGGGCGACATCGAGAACGAGTTCGAGAAGGCAATCCGCAAGGTGTCGCCCTCGACGGTCGTGTGCGTCCCTGCGGGGGTGAAGGCGAGCCCCACGAAGCGCCCCGGTAGCTCCTCGGGAATCATCATCTCGCGCAAGGGCTACGTGCTGTCCGACGGCGATGTCGGGGTGTGGTACGAGGTCACGGGTCAGGGACGCGATCGCAAGATCACCACGAACGACAGCGACAAGATCGAGATCCGCCTGCCCGACCTGAAGGGCCGCGGGTCCCGCAGCTACGAGGCGCGCGTGCTCGTGCGCGACCGCAAGCTCGACACCAGTCTCCTGCGCATCACCAAGCCCCCGACGGGTCTGAAGCACCTCGCCGTGGGCAACAGCGACAAGCTGCAGGTCGGCGACTTCGCGTTCTCGATGGGGGACTCCTTCGGCCTCGCGGCCGAGGCGCCGCCCACGCTGACGGCCGGCCTGATCAGCGCGCTGGTACCGGCCGAGGACAAGTCGGTCGGCCTCTACGACATGATCTTCACGAGCGCCGCCGTCAACGTCGGCGTGAACGGCGGGCCGCTGGTCGACATCGAGGGCCGGCTGATCGGCGTCGTCTCCGGGCCGGAGTCGCCGTGGGATCCGAAGACGCGCGACGCCAAGCGCCCGTTCCAGTTCCTCGGGCGGGTGGTGCCGATCAAGCGGCTCAAGGCGTTCTACAAGAACGTGCCCGAGGCCGAAGGGCTCTTCGACGACGCGAGTGGCGATCGCCCGCGTTCACGCAAGGCGGCGATCCTGGAGACGGTCTTCCACGAGACCGGCAAGCGTGCCTACCGCGGGCTCGTCAGCCTCGACGTCCAGCGCAACGGCGACGCGGAGTTCCGCGAGATCTTCGCGCTCGGCCGGCGCGGCCTCGGCCGTCTGCAGCGCTACAGCGGTCCGGTCAGCGGCATCCTGCTCAGTGACGACGGGTGGATCCTCACCAGCATCTACAACCTGGGCAACACGGTCGGCATCGTGAACGGCCTACCCGACAGTGCGCCGCCCGAGGCCAAGCTCGGCGTCGGTCTCGCGGGCATCGCGCGCATCGTGGCCCATCTGCCCGACGGCCGCGAGGTCGAGGCCGAGATCGTTGGACGTCACGACGGCATCGGTGTCGCGCTGCTCAAGACCAAGAAGCCCGAGTCGGGCGCGGAGCGCGCGTACGGGGCCAACCTCCTGAAGCCCGTGCCGCCGGACTACTACGAGACGGGACGCATCGTGCTGGCCGTCGCGAACCCGTACGGGGCGAAGCGTCAGGACGACCCGCTGCTCACATTCGGCATCCTCAGCAAGCTGCACCCGGAGGACTCGGGCACGCGCTGGGCCGGGCAATGGCAGACCGACTGCAGCGGCACGGACGCCACCGCGGGCGGGGCCGTCGTGGATCTCGCCGGCCGCCTCGTCGGCATGATGCACATCTGGGATCCGGGCCGCCACGGGCGCAACTCGGGCATCAGCTTCGTCGTGCCCTGGGGCCAGATCGAGCCCGTGCTCGACGACCTGAAGCAGGGCCGCGTCTTCTCGCCGCCGTTCGTCGGCGTGCGCTGGCAGCCCGACGCCAGCGGCGAGGGGCTCAAGATCCTGAGCGTCGTCAAGGGCGGTCCCGCCGAGACGGCGGGCATCAAGAAGGACGACGTGATCGAGCAGATCGACGGCCAGGCGCTGAACAACCCGGGCGACGCCGGCCGCCTCCTCAAGGGCAAGTGGTCCGGCGACGTGGTCAAGCTCACCGTGCGCCGCGGCGACAAGACGCTCGAGATCGAGGTGACCCTCGGGTCCCGTGTCGACCCGCCCAAGCCGAGCTAGAGCTTGATGTAGGGCGAGCGATCGTCCTCGAGGTGGACGGTGTCAATGAAGCGCACGCGGCGCGGCTCGCCGGTGCCCATGACGATGCTGTTCGTACGGCAGCCGCCGCCCCAGAAGCTGATGCCCTTCATCAGCTCGCCGTCCGTGACGGCGGTCGCGGCGAGGATGATGCGCTCACCGGGCGCGAGCATCTCGGCCGTGCGGATCTTGTCGAAGTCCGTGATGCCCATGGCCTCGGCGCGGGCGCGGTCGCCCTCCTTGTATTCGACGAGCTGGCCCTGCATGTCGCCGCCGAGGCAGCGGATCGCGGCCGCCGCGAGCACGCCTTCGGGCGCGCCGCCAATGCCCATCACCGCATGCACCGCGGTGCCTTCGATGCACGCGCTGATGGCCGGCGAGAGGTCGCCGTCGGTGATCAGGCGGATGCGCGCGCCGGCGGCGCGGATGTCGCGGATCAGCTCGTCGTGGCGCGGGCGGTCCATGACCACGACGAGCACGTCATCCACGTCGCGGTCGAGGCTGTCGGCGATCGCTTTCAGGTTGTCTTCGACGGGCGCCCCGATGTCGACCCGGCCGCGGCTGCGCGGTCCGACGACGAGCTTGTTCATGTAGGAGTCGGGGGCGTTCAGCAGGCCACCTTCCGGCGCCGCCGCGAGCACGGCCATCGCACCGGGCGCGCCCTTTGCGCACAGGTTCGTTCCCTCGAGCGGGTCGACGGCGATGTCGACGCGGTCGTCGTTCTCCCCGCAGGCGCCGACCTCCTCGCCGATGTAGAGCATCGGCGCCTCGTCGCGCTCGCCCTCGCCGATGACGATCCGACCCCGCATGGGGATCGTCTCCATCTCCTGGCGCATGGCCTCGACGGCCTGGTGGTCCGCGTGTTCCTTGCGGCCCTGGCCGGTGGCGCGCGCCGACGCGATGGCCGCGGCCTCCGTCACCTTCACGAAGCGATACGCGAGATCTGCCTGCATCAGCGCCTCCCGCGAGCACGGTAGCCGCCCGGCCCCGAGGGCGAAGCCCTGTCCGGGTCGGCCTGCGGCTCCGCGGCGGCCCGTGGCGGCGGGCGGACCGGATCCGCTACCCTGCCGCCCATGGGCGCGATCGACCTCGGCATCGTCATTCTCTCCCTGGTCGCGCTGCTGGCCTTCGCCGGCTGGCTTGCGCGCAGGCAGCGCTCCACCGCGGACTACTACCTGGGCGGCCGCCATCTCCCGGCGTGGGCCCTCGGCGTGAGCCTCGCGGCCAACCAGGTGAGCGCCGTGTCGCTCGTCGGCGCACCGGCGTTCGTGGCCATGCGCGACGGGGGGGGCCTGCTCTGGCTGCAGTACGAGCTGGCCGTGCCGCTCGCCATGGCGCTGCTCGTCGTGTTCGGCGTGCCCGTGCTGCGTCGCGCGCGCGGTGCAGACGTCTACGGCGCCGTGGAGGCGCGCCTCGGCCGCGGCGCGCGCCGCACGCTGGCCGGCATGTTCCTGCTGGGACGCGGCCTCGGGGCCGGCGTGATCCTCTACACCTCGGCGCTCGTCGTGGCTGCCTGCTCGGGCTGGACCCTCGAGACCAGTCTGGTCGTCGTCGCGTGCGTCGCGGTCGCGTACACGACGCTCGGCGGGCTGGTGGCCGACGTGTTCTCCGACGTGCTGCAGCTGGTGCTGCTCTGGGGCGGCACGCTCGTGGCGACGATCGTCATCGGCGTGCACCTGGCGGGAACCGATGCGCTGGGGCAGATCGACACCGCGCGGCTGGTGCCGATCGACATGGGCGGCACGGGGCTCGGCGACGGGGTGACGTTCGGCTTCCTGCCGATGCTCCTGGGCGGCCTGTTCCTCTACCTGTCCTACTACGGCTGCGACCAGACCCAGGCGCAGCGCATCCTCGCTGCGCGTGACGAGCAAGGGGCCCGCAAGGCCCTCACCGTCGCGGCGCTCGTGCGCTTCCCGCTCGTGCTGACCTACTGCCTCTTTGGCGTCCTGCTCGCGGGCCTCCTTATCGCCGAGCCGGGCTTCGCCAAGCAGGTCGCCGCGGCCGGCGACCAGAACGCGCTCGTACCCGAGTTCCTCGTCGCCTACCTGCCGGTCGGCGTCCTGGGCGTCGCGGTCGCGGGCATCCTCGCGGCGGCGCTGTCCTCGATCGACTCCGCGCTCAACTCGCTCTCCGCCGTGACGCTCGAGGAGTTCCTTCCGCGCGTCGCGGAGCGGGCGGATCGCAAGAGCGTGCTGACGGCGCGCGGGCTCACCGTCGCGTGGGGCATCTGGGCTGCGCTCACCGGTTGGTACTTCTCGCAGGCGGACGAGACCGTCATCGAGAGCGTGAACAAGGTCGGCAGTCTCTTCTACGGACCGATCCTCGCGCTCTTCGTGCTCTCGTGGCGCTCCCGCAAGGCGGATGGACGCTCGGCCGTGATCGGAGCGCTCCTCGGCGTCGCCGTGAACCTCGTGCTGGCCGAGACGGCGCCGTCCGTCTCCTGGCTCTGGTGGAACGTGAGCGGCTGCCTCGCGGCGCTGATCGTGGGCCACGGTCTCGGGCGCGGCAGTGCCGAGCCGCCGGTGAGCGATGGCGACCGCGCGCCGGCGCGGCCCTACGTCGTGACGCTCGTCGTCACGTTCGTCGTCGTGCTAAGCCTGCTCGGCGCGCTCACGCTCGCGTTCAGCTAAACGCGCGCAGACGCGCAGCGACGGCTTTACATCAAAGTCTCGAGATCCCTGTGGAACTTGTTGTCGCGTTCATCTGCCGCTTATTCGCATCCGCAGAGTCCCCGCTCAAAGGCGGGCCCCGAGGGGCCCTCACCGTTTCTCTCTACGGGGCTCTTACCTATGCGCACATCGCGTTCGTCTTCTCTACTCGTTCGTGTGGCCGTCATTGCGGCCGTCTTCTTCTTGCCCGCATGCGGCGGCTCCGACGGCAGCGATGGCGCGCCGGGGGCTGACGGAACCCCGGGTTCGCAGACGATCTTCCTCAACCAGATCGGTCGCTTCGAGCACACCGATGGCACGCCCGCCAACTGGGACGAGTCCGCTGCAGAGATCGTCGCGTTTGATCCGGGCAGCAACCGCATCTTCGTGGTCAACGCCAACGACAACACGATCGACATCATCGATGCCTCCGATCCGACGATGCCCTTGGATGCCGGCACGCTCGATCTCACGAATGGCGGCGCCTTCACGGACGTGGGCGGACCCAACAGCGTCGCGGTCGCGAACGGTATTGCAGCCGTCGCGGTCGAGAACGACGACAAGCAGATGACCGGCTGGGTCTACTTCTTCACGGCCGCCACGGGTGCCTTCATCGATCGCAAGGACGCCGGAGCCCTTCCGGACATGGTGACCTTCGCGCCGGGCGGCAACGTGGTGCTCTCCGCGAACGAGGGCGAGCCGAACGACGACTACTCGGTCGATCCCGAGGGCTCCGTCACGTACATCGACATCTCCGGCGGCATCGCCGGCGCGACGCCCGTGCAGATCGGCTTCACGGCCTTCAACGCGCAGGCGGCCACCCTCCGCGCCGCTGGCGTGCGCCTGTTCGGCAACTTCGGCCGGACGCAGCTGGCCGTGGCCGGCTTCACCGACACCGACCCGGCCACGCTCACCATCACGGCGCACGGCATGTCCGTGGGGGAGTGGTTCACGCTCTCGAGCAGCACCGGCGATCCGATCCCGTATCGCGTCGGCGCGGTGATCTCCGTGGACCAGATCGAGCTCACCGATGAGTTCGACGGCGACTCCGACGTGAACGGTGGCGGGACTCTCACCGTCTACCGCCACGATGGCGACAGCTCCGTGGCGCAGGACGTCGAGCCCGAGTACATCGCGGTCTCCGGTGACGGCAACACGGCCTACGTGACGCTGCAGGAGAACAACGCCCTCGCCGTCATCGACCTGACGACCCAGGCGGCCGTCGCCATCCTGCCGCTCGGCACGAAGGACCACTCGATTCCCGGAAACGAGATCGACGGCTCCGACCGTGACGGTCCCGGCGAGTCGAGGGCGGTCGGCATCAAGCCCCAGCCCGTGCACGGCCTGTTCATGCCCGACACGATCGTGTCCTACGTCGTGAACGGGAACACGTACCTGATCACGGCCAACGAGGGCGACGGCCGCGAGTACGAGGCATTTGTCGAGGAGATCCGCTTCAAGGATGCGCCCGTCGATCCGAACGTCACGAACGACGTCACGGTCTTCGACGAGGACGCGCAGCTGGGTCGCCTGCTCACGAGCAACACGTTCGACACGGATCAGGACGGCGACCTCGACCAGCTGTACAGCTTCGGCGCTCGCTCGTTCAGCGTCTGGGATGCGGCCGGCAACCTGCTCGCCGACAGCGGCAGCCAGTTCGCCGTGATCACGGCGCAGCGCTACGGTGTGGATTTCAACAACGACAACGACGAGACGGACGCCGACAGCCGCAGCGATGCGAAGGGCTGTGAGCCCGAGGCGGCGATCGTGGGCCAGATCGGCGAGAGCTTCTACGCCTTCATCGGCCTCGAGCGCATGGGCGGGATCATGGTCTACGACGTGACCCAGCCCGAGAATCCGCAGTTCGTGCTCTACACGAACAACCGCGACGTCAACGTCCAGGGCGAGGACTTCGGCGACCCGAATGGCGATTACGGCCCCGAGGGCTTCGCCTTCGTCTCCGCCGAGGACAGCCCGACGGGCAAGCCCCTGCTGATCGTCGGCAGCGAGGTCAGCGGCACGACGACGATCTACGAGATCGATCAGGTGCCCGCCGCCACCGCGCTGCGCGCCCCGGTGCCGACGCTGGACCAGGTCAACACGGTCCGCTAGAGGATCTTGCCCACACCGCCCGCGTTCGACCACGAGCGCGGGCGGTCGCGCGGCCATGCCCGCGCACTCCTGGGACGAGACGCTAGGTGCGCGGCACCGACTTGTAGGTGAGTCGCACCAAGCCTTCCTCGTTGCCCCGTTGCAGCGGCGGGAG
>JASJAY010000151.1 GCA_030066775.1 Planctomycetota bacterium | reverse complement strand
TCGTGGCCTACTACTGGACCCAGGGCCGCACGCTCAGCGACATCATGACGAGCACACGCGTGGTGTACGTGCTGCCCGCGGAGAAGCGGCGCGTGGAGCAGCGCCGACGCCGGCGGCTGGAGCGCAAGCAGGCGCGCATCGACCGCAAGCGCGCACGGACGGGCGTCGATCCGGCGAGCGAGACGAAGATCCGCGACCCCGAGCCGGAGCCCGAGCGGACGCAGTCCTGATCACGCCCACTAGTCGATCGCGGTGATGTACCAGCGCCCCGCAACCTGCTCGATGCGGTAGGTGTGGCCACCGTAGGCGGGCAGCGTCGCGAGCGTCAGCGAGCCGTCGTCGCCGTGGGTTTCCTTCGACGTCATCAGGATCTGCAGCAGGAGGTCGTCGCAGTCGCCGATCGTGCGGTGCTTGGAGCGCTTCACGAACTCCTGGATCCAGTCGCGCTTGTAGCCCGCCAGGTCCGTCTCGGGCGGGTAGCTCCCGGCGCGGATGTCGTGCTGCAGCATGCGGCCCCAGTGGAACGCCTTGGCGAGGTAGTCCTCGCGCGGCAGGTGGTAGCCGCGGCCGAAGCGAATGAAGGCCTCGTAGGCGCTGCGCGGATCGGCGTCGGTCTGCCAGAAGTCGGGCGCCTTGCCGGGCGTGCCCTTGGGCGCGATCGTCGTGCTGGGCAGACCGCCGACGACGGCGACGAGCGCGCGCGTCTTGCGGTCCAGGTGCACGGTGTAGCGGCGTCCCGTCTTCGAGGAGACGGATGCGGCGAGCGTCTGGAACAAGCGTGCGCCCGTCGAGTACGCGCTCGGCCCCTCGACCTCGATGAAGGCATCGGCGACGTCCAGCGGGAAGCTGCCGGAGCCGGCCTTGGGCGTCGTCACGTAGCGCGGGTCGAACCCGGAGAGCACGTACGTCGTGCGCGTCTCGGGCACGTGCATGAGGAAGCTCACCACCGCCGCGAGCCCGACGGTCGCGTCGGCGCGCACGGGATGGGCGATCGGGTCGCCGCGCTTCGGGCCGAGATGATGGCGCGTGACGACCGCCGAGCCCTCGCGCCCGAACGTGCTCGAGGACTTGCCGGAGGGCGCATGGTGGAGCGTCTCGCCGCGGAGCAGCGCGAGGTCGGGGGCGAGGAAGGCGGAGAGCTCGCCGACGACGCGCGCTTCGCCGGCCACGCGCTCCGTGCGCTCGTGGACCATCCACGCCGGCTCGCCGCCCACGCTGGTCGGCTCCACGGCAAGCACCGCGCGGCCAATCCTGTAGTCACCCAGCAGGAGCTCGCCCTCGTAGCGCCAGCCCGTGCCGCCGACCGGCATGCGCTGCCGGATCGCGAGGGCGCGCTGGCGGGCGCGCTCGATCGGCGTCATGAGCCCGGGGGCGGCCTCGTCGATCGGGCCGAACTCCCCCGTGGGCGTCGGCGCGAGCTTCAGGTCCATGCCCTCGACCTCGAGCCCGAGGAAGCCGCCCGTTTCCGCGTGCAGGGCGAAGCGGTACGCGCGTTTGCCGCGGGTGTAGCTGAACACCCACGCGTCGGACACCTGGCTCTCGACGGCCCACTTCGCCTTGCCCAGGCACTCGAGGCGCGCCGCCTCGACATAGCGGTCGCCTGCCGCGGGGTCGGGAGCGAAGTCGGTCCAGGTCCACGTGCCCTTGCGGCGCGGCGCGTGGCGCGCGAGGAAGAGCATGCCGACCAGACTGGTGTGCGCCCGCGCGGTGGGCCGGGCCTCGATCTCGTTCTCGTACTCCTGCGTGCGGTAGGCGATGTGGATCGGCGCGCCCTCGGTCACGCGCTCCTCGGGGCGGTCCTTGCTCGGCCCGCGGTGCCACTTCGCTTCGAGGAAGCCGGCCGCGTTGCGGCGGGCGTAGCTGCCGTGCGTCACGCCGAAGCGCGGCCCCGTCTTCGCGTTCACCTCGACGGTGCCGGCGTCCTTGGCGGTGTAGCGGAGCACCTCCTTCAGCGTGAAGCCGGTCTCGCCGTCACGGAAGACCGAGGCCTCCATGGCCGCAACCGCGCGGCCGCCGCGAATGAGGTAGGCGCCCATCCGGAACGGGTCGGCGTCCTTCGGCTTGGGCAGGTGATCGGTGATCCGATCGGACGCGGCTGCCTCCTCGCCGTGGGCCGAGAGCCCCAGCCCCAAGACGAGGAGGATTCCGACGAGCGCGGCGGACGTTCGCATCGGCACAGTCTTACCCGGAGCCGCATGCGTGCGCCCGAAAGGACCTTCGTCCTGCGAAGTCCGCCGTCGGTCCCGTCTGGCGGCGGGGGGCGCTCGCTGTAGGGTGCGGCCGATTCCACGGACCCGAGAGGCAGCGAACCCCGAACGATGGGCGCCAAGAAGAAGGCCAGCGCGAAGAAGAAGGCGGGCAAGCCGCTCGTGATCGTCGAGTCGCCCGCCAAGGCGCGGACGATCTCGCGCTTCCTGGGCGGTGAATACAGCGTCCAGGCCTCCATCGGCCACGTGCGGGATCTGCCCCGCAAGGCCTCCGAGCTGCCCGAAGGCGCGCCCAAGGCCGCCGGCGGGCCGATCGGGGTGGACATCGACGGGGGCTACGAGGCGATCTACGTCGTCCCGACGGACAAGAAGAAGCAGATCACCGAGCTCCGGAAGCTGCTGCGGGCCGCCCCCGAGCTCCTGCTGGCCACGGATGAGGACCGCGAGGGCGAGTCGATCTCCTGGCACCTGCTCGAGGTGCTCAAGCCCAAGGTGCCGGTGCGCCGCCTCGTCTTCCACGAGATCACCAAGGGCGCCATCCAGCGCGCGCTCGACAACGCCCGCGACGTCGACATGAACCTGGTCGAGGCGCAGGAAAGCCGGCGCGTGCTCGACCGGCTCTTCGGCTATCCGGTCTCCGGTCTCCTGTGGCGCAAGATCGGCCGCCAGCGCCTCTCCGCCGGCCGCGTGCAGAGCGTGGCCCTGCGCCTGCTCGTCGAGCGCGAGCAGGAGCGGATGGCCTTCGTGAAGGCCGAGTACTGGGACATCAAGGCGCTGCTCGCGACCGCGAAGGCAGAGGGCGACACGTTCGACGCCGAGCTGCAGGAGGTCGACGGCAAGCGCATCGCGCAGGGACGGCACTTCGATCCCGCGACGGGCAAGCTGCTCAAGGACGACGTCTCGCTCCTCGACGGCGCGACGGCCAAGCAGATGGCCGAGAGCCTGGCCAATGCCGAGGGCACGGTGCTCGACGTGGAGGAGAAGCCCTACACGCAGCGCCCCGCCGCGCCGTTCACCACGAGCACGCTGCAGCAGGAAGCGGGGCGCAAGCTGCGCTACGCCGCGCAGCGCACGATGCGCCTGGCGCAGCGCCTCTACGAGAACGGCGCGATCACCTACATGCGTACGGACTCGACGGTGCTCTCCGCACAGGCGATCGATGCCGCGCGCAGCCTCATCGGCGACCAGTACGGCGCGAAGTACCTGCCCGACGCGGCGCGCGTCTACAAGACGAAGGTCAAGAGCGCGCAGGAAGCGCACGAAGCGATCCGCCCGGCGGGCTCGACCTTCCGCTCGATCGAGGACGTGAAGAAGGAGTTCGGCAGCGAAGCCGGGCGCCTCTATGAGCTGATCTGGAAGCGCACGGTGGCGTCGCAGATGAAGGACGCCGCGGGCCGCCGGATGACGGTCAAGATCGGCTTCGGCGACGCGGTCTTCCGCGCCACGGGCCGGACGGTGGACTTTGCCGGCTTCCGACGCGCATACGTCGAGGGCTCGGACGATCCCGAAGCCGAGCTGGCCGAGCAGGAGCGCATCCTGCCCCCGCTCACGGTGGGCCAGACGATCTGGCCGCGGGAGCTGACGGCCGAGGAGCACTGGACGCAGCCCCCCGCGCGCTTCACCGAGGCCAGCCTGGTCAAGGAGCTCGACAAGCGCGGCATCGGCCGCCCGAGCACGTGGGCGGCGATCATCGGCAAGCTGCTCGACCGCCACTACGCCTTCAAGCGCGGCTCCGCGCTGATCCCCGCCTACCTCGGCTTCGCCGTCGTGCGCCTGCTGCAGCAGGCCTTCGGCGCCGTGATGGACTACGAGTTCACGGCGCGCATGGAGGACGACCTCGACCAGATCGCGAACGGGAAGCTCGGGCGCACCGAGTACCTGAGTCGCTTCTGGGAGGGCAACGGCCAGCCGGGCCTCTCCTCGCTGCTCGAGTCGGCGATGGAGGCGGTCGACCCGCGCGAGGTCTGCGGCTTCCCGATCCAGGGCAACGGCAAGGCCCCGCTCGAGATCCGCGTCGGCCGCTACGGGCTGTTCGTCACGGACGGCGAGCACCGCGCGACGGTGCCCGAGGACGTCGTGCCCGACGAGTACGCGGCCGATCAGGCGCTGGAGGCGATCGAGGCCGCCGCGCGCGGTCCGCAGGCGCTCGGCACCGATCCGAAGACGGGCATGGCCGTCTACGTGATGACCGGACGCTACGGGCCCTACGTCCAGCTCGGTGAGCAGGAAGAGGGCGGCGACAAGCCCAAGCGCGAGAGCCTGCTCAAGGGCATGGAGCCCGAGTCGATGGACCTCGCGACCGCGCTCCGGCTCCTCGAGCTGCCGCGCGAGCTCGGCACGTACCCCGAAGGCGAGGGCGGCCAGCCGATCATCGCGCGCAACGGCCGCTACGGCCCCTTCGTCAAGTGCGGCGACGAGTCGCGCTCGATCCCCGAAGACATCGGCCTCCTGGAGATCACCCACGCCCAGGCGGTCGAGCTCCTGAAGCAGCCGCGCCGCCGCGGCCGGGCGGCCCAGACCACCTTGCGCGAGGTCGGCAAGCACCCCGACAGCGACGCCCTGATGGTGCTCAAGTCGGGGCGCTACGGCCCCTACGTGACCGACGGCGAGGTGAACGCCAGCGTGCCCAAGGGCAAGGACCCGGCCGAGCTGACGGTCGAGGACGCGGTCGAGCTGCTGGAGCGCCGCCGCGAGCGCATCGCGGCCGGGGGCGGCCGGAAGAAGAAGGCGAAAAAGAAGAAGAAGGCCAAGAAGAAGAAGGCCGCGCGCAAGAAGGCCGCCAAGAAGAAGGCCAAGAAGAAGGCGGCGAAGAAGAAGGCCTCCGGCTCCTAGGTTCTGTTTCGAAACCCTGGCGTTGGCCCGAGGCCGAGCGAGGGGCCGCGTCGCAAGGCGCGCGAAGCAGGCGATATAGGAACGCATCGTCGATGCAGCGCAACGCGGCGAGGAGGCCCCGCAGCCGGCCGAAGCCAGGCAGGGTTTCGAAACAGAGCCTCGGCCGGAGAGGCGCGGAACCCCGGTCCCCGGCCCGCGGAGGGCCCGGATCGGCCCAGCGGGTGCCCTATTTGCGGGGTACCGAGAAGGTGGATCGGTATCATCCCCGAGCGCCGCGGAGCCCCCCATCTGGGCGCTCCCATGCAGGCCGCGTAAAGGAGACACCGGACGCGATGGACATCACCGAGATCCCCCAGGAAGGCTACGAGAAGGTCGTCAAGTGCGAGGACGCGGAGTCCGGTCTCAAGGCCGTGATCGCCGTCCACAACACCACGCTCGGCCCGGCGCTGGGCGGACTCCGGATGTGGCCGTACGCCTCCTGGGACGACGCCGTCTTCGACGTGCTGCGTCTCTCCAAGGGCATGACCTACAAGTCGGCCGTCGCCGACACCGGCCTGGGTGGCGGCAAGAGCGTCATCATCGGCAACCCCAAGACCGAGAAGACGGAATCGCTCTTCCGTGCGATGGGTCGCTTCGTCGACTCGCTCGAGGGCAAGTACATCACGGCCGAGGACGTCGGCACGTCCGTCGCGGACATGGTGCACGTGCGCAAGGAGACCACGCGCGTGACCGGTCTTCCGCGCGACATGGGTTCGAGCGGCGACCCCTCGCCGTGGACCGCGCTCGGCACGTTCCTCGGCATCAAGGCCTGCCTCGAGGAGGTCTTCGGTACGGACGACTTCAACGGTCGCTCGGTCGCGGTGCAGGGTTGCGGCCACGTCGGCGAGTTCCTCGTCAACCACCTGCACAAGGCGGGCGCGAAGCTCTTCCTCGCCGACATCCAGGCGGAGAAGGCCCAGAAGCTCGCCGAGGCCACGGGCGGCACCGTCGTCGATCCTTCGGAGATCCTCTTCGTCGAGTGCGACGTGCTGGCGCCCTGCGCGCTCGGCGCGGTCGTGAACGACGAGAGCCTGCCGAAGCTCGACACCAAGATCATCGCGGGCGCGGCCAACAACATCCTCCTGCGCGAGGACCACGGCCAGCGGCTGCGCGAGGCCGGCATCCTCTACGCACCGGACTACGTCATCAACGCGGGCGGCATCATCAACGTGTCGATCGAGGTCGAGGGCGAGTACGACGAGGTCAAGGCCGAGGCGAAGGTGAAGAACATCTACCACGCCCTCAAGCGCGTCTTCGAGATCTCGAAGGAGCGCAACATCTCGACCAACGAGGCCTCGAACCTCGTCGCCGAGGAGCGCCTCGCGCGCAAGGCCACCCCCGCCTAGGGCCGACAGAGGGTACCGGGTTTCGCTGTCGCGCGGTCAGTCGACGCGGCGGTTGGGATCCGGCCGGAAGACCTCTTCGCCCGTCGCCTCCGAGACGGCCAGCGCCACGCGCTTGCCCTCGAGGAGCATCGCGATCCAGAGCGCGCTCGTGTAGAGCACGACGATGAACTGCAGCTCCGTCACGTAGACGGGGCTGCCGCGCCACAGCACCGCGAGCACGGTGAACAGGCTCAGGCGCCGCCGCCAGACCATCGCGCCGGCCCACAGTCCGAGCGAGCGCACGGCGACGGGGAAGGTGATCAGCGCGTAGAACGCGGTGAGGCCCCCGAACCAGCGCGGGTCCACGGTGTTCTGGATCGAGGCGTACACGCCCCAGACGAAGAGCCCGACGAGGATGCCGAGGTCGAGCGCCATGAAGACGCGGAACCAGATGCTGGACGAGAGGAAGCGACCGTCTTCGTGGACCAACGTGCGCGCCATGGCGGCGTGATGTTATGCGCCATCCACCTGCACGGGACATTCGGGAAGCGAGTCGAGTAGGACACGGCCGTAGTGCTTGGTCACGATGCGCGGATCCAGGATCGTGACCACGCCCTCGTCCGTGCTGCGGCGGATCAGCCGTCCGAAGCCCTGCTTCAGGCGCAGCGCGGCCTGGGGCAAGGCCAGATCGCGGAACGCGTGGCCGCCACGCTCCTCGGTGCGGCGCGCACGCGCCGCCTGCAGCGGATGCGTCGGCACCTCGAAGGGCAGTCGCGTGATGACGACCTCGCTCACGGCGTTGCCGGGCAGGTCCACGCCTTGCCAGAAGGAAGCCACGCCGAAGAGCACGCCGCCCTCTTCGCGGAACGCCTCCAGCAGGGCCTGGCGATCCATGCCCTCCCCCTGCACGCGCAGCGGCAGGCCGCGCGCCTCGAGCTCGGGACGCAAGAGCTCCGCCGTACGCAACATCGAGCCGTAAGCGGTGAAGAGCACGAGCACGCCGCCGGCGGCCCGGTCCACCGCTGCGAGCACGTGCTCGGGCAGGGCCTGCTCGTGCGCGCGCCCGTCGCGCGCGGGATCCGGCAGGTCGGCACGGATGTGGATGCGCGCCTGCTCGGCATAGAGGAACGGGCTGCCGACCGACTGCGCCAGCGCGTCCTCGAGCCCGAGCCGGCGCTGCAGGAACGCGAAGGACGGCGGCCGGCCCGTGGAGAGCGTCGCGCTCGTGAGCACGACACTCGAGTAGGGCTCCCAGAGCACCTCCCCCAGCAGGGGGCCGACATCGACCGGCGAGCGCTGGACGCTCACGCGCCCACGCGCACTCACCTCCAGCCAGCGCACCCACTCGGAGCTCGTCGGCTCGGCGACGGCGGTGACGGCCTCCGCCGCAGCCGCGAGGGACGCCGCCCGCGCCCGCACCTCCATCGCCAGCTCGGGATCCGCCGTGGCAACGACGTCCGTGAGGTCCGCGGCGAGCCGGCGCAGCCCTTCGCCCAGGGCCTCCGGCAACCGCAGCTGGTCGTCGAGGCGGATGGTGCCCTCGCGCTCGCTCGCGAACGACGTGCGCAGGTCGGTGAAGTGGCGACGGGCGGAGGTGCGCACGTCGCGCACGGCTTGGCGCATGCGGGCCGGCGCCCATCCCGCGAGGAGGCCGCGGCGGCGGCGCTGGTTCCAAAGCCGGCCGAGCATCAGGTCGACACCGAACGACGAGAGCTTCGTGCCGAGGTGGTCGGCGGCCACGTTCTCGAAGTCGTGCGCCTCGTCCACGACGATCACGTCGACCTCGGGCAGGAACGAGGCCCCCGAGCGACGCATGGCCAGGTCGGCGAGCAGCACGTGGTGGTTCAGCACCAGCAGCGTCGCGGCGTGGGCCCGGCGGCGCGAGTGCTGGTAGTGGCAGCGCTCGTAGAAGGTGCAGCGCCGGCCGAGGCAGTTGCCCTGCTCGGCGCGCACGCTCTCCCACACGTCGCCGCGCGGGAGGAAGGGTAGGTCCTGCCGGCTGCCGTCCGAGGTGACGGTCGACCAGGCCAGGATCTCCTCGAGCTGGCGGTGGGCTTCGTCCACCTCGAAGAGCGAAACGCTCTCGGCCAGCGCCCGGTGCAGGCGTCGCGTGCAGAGGTAGTTGCCGCGGCCCTTGACCAGCGCGAACGACACGGGGAACGGCAGCGCCTCCGTGAGGAGCGGCAGGTCCTTGCGGACGAGCTGCTCCTGCAGCGCGATGGTGCTGGTGGCGATCGCGGCCTTGCGGCCCGTCGCGGCCGCCCAGCGCAGGAGGGGCACGAGGTAGGCGAACGACTTGCCCACGCCGGTACCGGCCTCGATCAAGACGTGACGCCGTGATGACAGACCCTCGTCGACGAGGCGCGCCATGGCCATCTGCTGGGGCCGCACCTCGTATCCGCCGCGCGCCGCGAGAGCGCCCGCCACGGCGCCTTCGGGTCCCAGGAGCTCATCGAGGGAGGCGGGTTCGGGGGCGTCGGACACGCGGGGCTCCACAGCGGCGGTTCTCGGGATGCTTGTTCCCCCCGCGACGCCGCCGCTATCCTACGGCTTCGAGCAATCCGGGAGGGATGGCCGTTCGATGAGGTACTGCGTCTTCCTCGTAGCCGCGTGCATGTTGGTCACGCTTGGCTGCCGCGGGGCATCCCTGCCGACCGTCGAGAACCCGAGTCCGGACTGCGATGCGCTGGCGTCGCGCCTCGACCGGGGCGACTGGATGGTCAACAAGCAGACGAAGATCTGGAAGGTCAGCGTCGACCAGTCGCTGCAGAACATGCCGCCCAAGCACGTCGGCTACCTCGTCGGCAAGCGCTATCGCCAGATGCGCGGCGGCCCCGAGTTCCAGATGTACACGGTGACCTCGCTGAACCGCAACGAGCAGCTGGGCCACATCGACTCCGTCGGTCGCGCGGTGCGCTACGAGCCCCGCCGCAACCGCGGCTTCACCGAGGTGCCGGTGGGCGCCGGGACGCTCGAGAACAACGTGGCGGCGATCTTCGACACCCTCGAGCGCGTCACGCTCGAGCCGACGACCCAGAAGCGCCTGGCATTCGAGGCGCTCGACGTCAACGGCGACGGCCTGCTGCAGCCCGCGGAGATGGAGCGCTACGGCGACCGCATCCGCTCGGCCGACAGCAACCGCGACGGCCTCGTCGATTTCGAAGAGTTCGCCACCATCGAGACGTTCTAGACCCCGGCGGGTACCGGGTTCCTTCGTCTCACTCGCTGCGGCGCGGCGGCTCGATGACCCCCTCCTCGAGGGGCTCCTCGTCGTCGTCCGCCGGGACGGCGGCGGCAACGGTCGGCAGGTCGAGCTCGTAGCGCGGGGCGTCCGCCCAGAGCAGCTCGAGGTCGTAGTGCCCGCGCGTCTCGCGATCGAAGATGTGGAAGACCACGTCGACGAAGTCGAGGCAGATCCAAGACCCGCCCTCGATGCCGGAGCGCGAGATGGGCAGCTCCTTGTCCTGCTTGAGGTTCTTGATGACGCGCTCGGAGATCGCGCGGATGCGGCGCGCACTGCTGCCGGTGGCGATCAGCAGGAAGTCCATGTACTGGACCAAGCCGCGCACGTCGAGCGCAACGAGGTCCTCCGCGCGCACGTCGTAGGCGGCACGCGCGATGCGCTGGAGCAGGGCTTCGCTGTCGCGGTCCTTTTTGGCAGCCGTCATCGATCTCACATCCGGGCCGCGATTTCGCGGCCGAGCCCCGAAGGGTAGGGCCGGCCCGGGGCCCGACCCAAGAATCCCATGGCGCGGGGGGCGCTATCGGCCGGCCGCGAGACGCCGCAGCGCGTCCAGGACCCGGTTCTGCCCGGCGACCTCCGCGTAGGCCTCGACGACACGCTGGGCGTCCTCGGGTCGTCCGGCCTCGAGGGCGGTCCGGATGCGTGCGACGGCGCCCAGCCCGGCGGCCAAGAGGGCCGCGCGATGGACCAGGGGCGGCGGCCCCTCCGCCTCGACGAGCAACGGCACGAAGATCTGCTCGAGGCGCGCCCGGCGGAGTCGCATGAGCTCCGCCCCGGCGCTCATCGCGCGCTGGAACAGGGCCTCGTCCCCTTCGCGCGCGGCGTCCGCCGCGATCTCGGGCGCGTGGATCGAGAGCCGGCTCAGATGCGTGAACCCGCGCGTGGGCAGGTTCTCGCGCAGCCGGACGGCCCGGAGCCAGTGATCGAGCAGGCGCGCGCGCCGGTCGGGAACGAGCGCGTCGACCTCGGGCAAGAGCTCCTGGATGTAGGCCGTCTCGCTTGTGCCGACGTCCATCAGGAGCTCGGCGATGCGGTGATGCAGGAGCGCGCTCGC
>JASJAY010000004.1 GCA_030066775.1 Planctomycetota bacterium | reverse complement strand
AGACCGCCCTTGTCGCCGGGGCGCAGGGGCCGGTTGCCGGAGACGAGGCCCTTGTACTGGTAGACCAGCACGCGGCGCTCGACGGTGTCGAAGAAGTAGACCACGCTCTCGCCGCCGCCAATCGAGGCGGAAAGCGCGATGGCGCGGTTGTTGGAGTCGCTCGTGCCGCCGCCGGGGTTCGGGATGCCGCGCCCACCGGGCACCTCGGGCCGTCCGCCGGTCGTGTTGGGGCCCGCGCCGTTGAACGGGTCGGGCAGGGGCGGCAGCGGGATCCCGCTGGGCTGGGGCTGGGCGTTGGGCTGCGGGTCGTCGTCGGCCGCGGCGTCGCGGATGAGGCCGTCCGTGGCACCCCCCGCACCGATCACGAAGACGAACACCAGGGTCGCGATCCACCCCCCGGCGAGGAAACCGATCAGCAACGACGTACGCGACGACGACATGGGCACCTGACCTCCCGCGGCGGGCCCAGGGCCACGCCGACCACTCAGCAGACGTACCCGGATTCTCTCATGGACGCGTCATTTGGGCGCGAAAAGCGGTCTCGGCGTACCCCCGGGTCGACCGGGCTTCAGGGCTGGGGCGTCTCGGCCGGACGGCGCACGGATTCGGCCTCCGCGGCCTGCGTCAGGTCCAGCGGGAGGTGAACCCGGAAGGTCGTGCCGCTGCCCAGCTCGCTCTGGACCTCGATCCGGCCCCCGTGGTTCGTGACGATGTTGTGAACGATCGCGAGGCCCAGGCCCGTGCCCTCCCCCACGACCTTCGTCGTGAAGAACATGTCGAAGCAGCGCTGCTGGTCCTCCGCGGACATCCCGCTGCCGTTGTCCCGGACCTCGAGGACGACCTCGTCCTGCTCGCGCGCCACGCTGAGGACGATCTCGGCGTGCTCCCCCTTGGCCGTGGCGTCGGCGGCGTTCAGGAGCAGGTTCAGGGTCACCTGCTGCAGCTCGTGGGCGTCGCCGTAGACCATCGCCTCCCCGGGCTCGGCCAGCTCCGTACGCACACCCGCATCGCCCTTCTCGAGGCGGTGGCGCGCCAGGGCGATCGCCTTCGCCGCCACGTCGGCCAGGTCCGTGCGCCGCGGCTCGACCTTGCGCGGGGTGAAGCTCAAGAACCGCTTCACCGTCTGCTCCACGCGTGCGAGCCCCTCGCTGATCAGCTCGATGTACTGGACCGTCTTGTCGGGCGGCATGTCGCCGCGTGCCAGGGAGCGGACGGCGTTCTTCATGCCGCCGAGGGGGTTGTTGATCTCGTGCGCCAGACCGGCGGCCAGCTTGCCCGTGGCCGCGAGCCGCTGGGCGATCGCCAAGTGCTGCTCGGCCTTCTTGATGCGCGTGAGCGCGGAGAGCACGCGGTCTTCCAGGTGGCCCTGGTACTCGGCGATCTCGCGCGCCATGCGGTTGAAGGCCGTGACCGTGCGGGCCAGCTCGTCGCGCCCGCCTTGCTCCGTGACCTGCACGTCGTAGTCGCCTGCCGCGATGCGCTCGGCCGCGCCGGCGAGGTCGCGGAGGGGATGCACGACGAGCTTCGAGACCAACCAGAACAGGACCGCCGTCAGCACGATCACGCCGGCGATCATGAACAGGTAGAGCGTGCGCGCCCCGCTCGCCAGTGCTTGCGGGTACGCGATGATGGAATACGTCTGGTTGTTGGCGCGGTTGTACGGGTGCGCCGGCTGCACGGCGAGCAACCCGGACGTGTCGTCGGCGAGCACGTAGTTGTGGAACTGGATCCGGTCGTGGTCCCGCGCCACGCGCGCGCGCTCGTCGCCCTCCACCTCGGGCCCGCGATCGGGTGTGGCGTAGAAGGCCTCCGCCCGCCAGATGCCGAGCGGCTGCTCCTGCTCGCCTTCTGTGAAGAGCACCACGTAGGCGGAGCGCCAGACCCCCTCGCCGAGCTGCCGCATGACGAGCTGCTCGACCTGGCGGCGCGCGGCGCTCCCGTCATCCCCCGGACGCGGGGCGACGGCAGCGAGACGCGCCAGCTCGGCGCGCGCCTCGTAGTGCAGCCCGCCTTCCTGCTCGCTCTGGATGAAGAGATAGAGGGCGAGGATCAGGATCGCGCCGTTCAGGCCGACCGTGGCGGCAAGCAGCTTGGTGCGGATCGACATGCCGAGCCCAAGGTACCGGCAATCCCCTGGGCTCGGCGTGCGGATCAGGCCGCAGGCTTCTCGTCGAAGGTCGGGTGGATCGATTCGGATACGGAACCGTCCCCAGGGATACCCTGCTGTTATGTCGAAGCCCTCATCGGACGACCGCCGTGCGGAAGCGATGGAGGTGGCCGAGGCCGCGCGCGAGGAGACACGCACCAAGCCTTCATTCGCGGCGGAAGTGTTCCTCGGGCATCTGCCGACGTCGCTCTTCCATCCGTTCCCCGAGCAGCCCGCGGAAGACCGGGCCCAGGGCGACGCGATCCTGGACGACATCGATCGCGTCCTGCGCGAAGAGATCGATCCGGACGCCGTCGACGCCACGGGCGAGCTCCCGGACCGCGCGATCGAACGCCTCAAGGAGGCCGGCGCGTTCCGGCTCAAGCTGCCGGCGAAGTACGGCGGCCTGGGGCTCTCGCAGAGCAACTACAACCGCATCGTCGCCCTCGTGGGCAGCTGGTGCGGGAGCACGGCGATCTGGATGTCGGGGCATCAGAGCATCGGGGTGCCGACCCCGCTCAAGCTCTTCGGCACCGACGAGCAGAAGGAGCGCTACCTGCCGCGGCTCGCCGCGGGCGAGCTCTCCGCGTTCGCCCTGACGGAGCCGGAGGTCGGCAGCGATCCCGCGCGCATGGAGACCGTGGCCGAGCGCGCGCCCGACGGGGACGGCTGGATCCTCAACGGCGAGAAGCTGTGGTGCACGAACGGCCCCAAGGCCGACATCATGATCGTGATGGCGCGCACGCCGGACCGCGAGATCAAGGGCCGGAAGCGCAAGCAGATCTCGGCCTTCATCGTGGAGGCGGGCTGGCCCGGCGTCAGCACGACCTACCGCTGCGACTTCCTGGGCTACGGCGGCATCCAGAGTGGGCAGCTGAAGTTCGAGAACGTGCGCGTGCCCGCGGAGAACCTGCTCTGGAACGAGGGGCAGGGGCTCAAGCTCGCGCTGATCACCCTCAACACCGGGCGCCTCACCCTGCCCGCGACGAACACGGCCGTGGCCAAGCAGTGCCTTTCGATCGTGCGCCGTTGGGCGAGCAAGCGCGAGCAGTGGGGTGCGCCCATCGGCCGCCACG
Source organism: Planctomycetota bacterium (assembly GCA_030066775.1). Taxonomy (GTDB): domain Bacteria; phylum Planctomycetota; class PLA2; order PLA2; family JAEUHO01; genus JASJAY01. The sequence continues at coordinate 59,956 of JASJAY010000004.1, read as the reverse complement.
AGGCGGTGTCGGTGCAGATCGGCTGGATCGCGTCGCATGCGTTCGCGATGGATGCGCTGACGGACTACGTCGCAGCGCTGGCCGACCGCGGGGACTCCGACATCCGGCTCGAAGCGGCGATGGCGAAGCTGTGGTGCTCGGAGGCCGTCTTCGAGATCGCGGACCGCACGATGCAGATCCGCGGCGGACGCGGGTACGAGACGCCGCAGTCGCTCAAGGGGCGCGGCGAGTCGGCGTACCCGGTCGAGCGCATCTTCCGCGAGTCGCGCCTGAACCGGATCGTCGAGGGCACGAGCGAGATCATGCGCCTGTTCCTCGCCCGCGAGGCGCTGGATCCGCACCTGGCGCGCGCCGGCGCGCTGGCCGATCCGAAGGCCTCGAGCCTCGCGAAGGCATGGGCCGTCATCAAGGCGGCGCCGTACTACACCGTGTGGTACCTGCGCCGGGTGATCCCGTTCTTCGGGATGCCGGCGAACATGCCGCCCCCGCTGCGACGCCACTGGCGCTATCTGCGCCGGAGCGTGCGGCGCCTCGCGCGGCGCATGTTCTACGCCATGGTGCGCCACGGGCCGGCCCTCGAGCATCGCCAAGGCGTGCTCGGACGCCTGGTGGACGAGTGTGCGGACCTCGTGGCCATGGGCCTCACCATCAGCCGCGCGATCTCCAAGGGCGACGCGGCCTCCGTGGAGCTGGCGGACCTGTTCTGCCGCCACGCGCGCGCCCGGATCAACATGCGCCACACGGTCCCGGACTCGCTCAGCCGCGTCGGCAGCGATGTCGCGCGGGGGGTGCTCGAAGGGCGCTACCTGGATCTCGAGCGCGGGATCCTGCCCGTCGAAGCCGACGGCTCACCGGGTGAGCGGAGCTAGGCCTTAGCGCTCACTGCCGAGCCGCGCGTAGGCCTCGGTGATCCGGAAGCCGCCCGCGGTCGTGCCGCAGAGGCGCACGACCGCGTCGAGCGTGCGCCCCGTGGGGAAGCCGACGGTCCAGCGCGTGCGGCCTGTGGTCTGGCCCGCCTGGACGGCCGTCGCCCGCTCGCCGTCGACCAGCACCGCGCCCTCCGGCAGCTCGAGCACGATCTCGCAGCCCATCACATCCGCGCCGAGGGACCACTCGGCCTCGATCACCGCGCGATCCGGCGCCGGCCGCTCGACGATCGCACAGGCGATCTGCCCGAGTGCGGGGTTCGGCTTGCCTTGCACGCCCGGCTCGCGAACCGACGTCGCACCGTCACGCGGCGCATCGCCGCAGGCGGCGACGAGCAGGAGGCCCAGGGCGAGGACGAGGGTGCGATGGGTCACGGTCGGTGCAGGTCCAGCTAGTTGGCGGTCAGGGTGAAGCTCGCGGCCACGCCTGCCCCCAGGCAGTCCGTGGCCTCGACGCGGACGAGGTACTCGCCGGCAGGCAGGTTGATCGGGCCGATCTGCTCGGCCGTCGTGCCGGCGTTGTTGCTGAACGCGAGCGGCGTGAACGGCGTCGCGTTGTTCGAGAGGAACAGGTCGAGGTTGCCGGTGCCGCTGAGCGGCGTCATCGTCAGCGAGAGCGTGACGGTCTGCGCGGACGGCAGGCTGAGCCGGTACCAGATGACCGAGTCGATCCCGTTGCAGCGGTTCTTGTTCACGCCGAACGTCGAGTCGGCGGTGCCCGAGGGGCTCGAGGGGACGGCCAGCGGGATCGGCCAGACGTCGCTCCCCGTCAGCGGATACGAGATCGCCTGCCCGCCGGGATCGCCCGGCGTGCCGGCCAGGAGCGTCGTCACGGCGCCCGTCGTGAGGGTCGGCGAGATCGCCACGAGGCGGTCGAGGAACAGCCCGATGTACGGCGCATCCGCGGCCTGGTTGAAGCTGAAGTACGCCTGGTAGAGCTCGCTGATCGGCAGGCCGATCGCATCGCCGTCCGTGTCGGCGGGGTTGCCCGGGCCGCCGTCGCCGAGGTCGTACATGACCTCGAACACGGTGACCTCGCCGCCGATCCCGAGGGGCTGTGTGCCGCCGTAGACGTCGACGTCCCACTCCCCCAGCAGCCCGCCCGAGGTGTTGGTCGAGTCGATGTACGCCGGCGTCCCGATGCAGAGGTTGCCGAAGGCGCTCGCCATGCCCTCGCTGAACGCGAACCCCGCGAAGATCAGCTCGGCCAGCGAGTGGAAGCCGCCGCGCGTGACGCTGTGGCTCAGGTGGTCCTCGACGAAGTGGTGGAACTCGTGCGCGACGACGCTCTCGTCGAAGTAGTCGGTATCGCTCGCGTCCAAGTTGCCGGCCGCACCGCCGGCGATCGCGAGCAGCTCGCGCACGCGGCTGTAGTTGCTCGTGCCGATGGCGAAGTTGTTGCCGAGGCTCGTGTAGACGTCGCAGCGCGGCAGGGTGCCGGCGCCGGGCGTGGCCTGGACCTTGTCGAGGCAGGTGAGGATCGTGTCGAGCACGCCGAAGCCGATCGAGGGCCGGTTGGACGTGCCGGGGTTGTACGGCACCGTCAGGTCGACCGTGGGGCTGCCGGTCGCGGCGAAGGCCGTCGACACGTGGAAGAAGGCGTCGCCGGTGCCGTGCACGGCGGACGCCGGCGGGATGGCGTTGTGCACGATCACGTCGCGGCCGGCGTCAGCCAAGGTGCGCGAGAAGGCCACGACCTCGAGGGTCGAGCCCGCCGGCGGCATCACGGTGATGCTGTAGGCCCCGCTCGCGTCGGTGCTGGTGCGGCCGTAGCAGGTGCCCGCCCCCGCGACGCGCACCTCCACGTCGACGAACCGGGCCGGCCGCGTGATCAGGGGCAGCGTCAGCCCGACGCCCGAGGTCAGGGTCAGGCGCTCGTAGAGCACGGTTCCGTCGACCGTCACGGGCGGCCCGTTGCCCGTCACGCACGTGCCGGCGACGGGCACGGGGGGGCCCCCGCCGCCGCCCCCACCACCACAGGCGGCGAGGGACCCCGAGAGCGCCAGGGCGGCGATCAGGGTGAGGCCGAGGCGGGCCGAGACGAGCAGGGGCGCGTGGCGGGGTCGCATGCGGTTGGGAATGAGGTGGCGAAGCTCCGGAAGGCCCTATCGCAGCCTATCGGAGGATGCACGCCCGGCCACGGGAATCGCTCCGGCAGCCCGGACACGGCCGGTGCTGCGGCGAATCGGCCGCTCAGGCAGACGTAAGGTCCTACGCCGTCCGGCCTAGAGGCCGCTCTCGAGGCCCTCGATGATCTTGAGCAGCGGCAGGAACAGGCCGAGCACGATCAGGAAGACCGCGCCGCCCATGAAGACGATCAGGATCGGCTCGATCACGGAGACGAGCGCGCCGACGGCCACGTCGACCTCTTCGTCGTAGTTGTCCGCGACGCGGATGAGCATCTTGTCGAGCTCACCCGTCTCCTCGCCGACGTCGATCATGTTCACGACGATGTCGTCGAAGATGCCGCTCTCGCCGAGCGGCTCGGCGATCGTGCCGCCCTCCGAGATCGACTCGTGCACGCTGATGAGCGCCTCTTCCATGATCACGTTGCCGGCGGTGTGCTTGCAGATGTCGAGCGCCTCGAGGATCGGGACACCGGAGGCGATGAGCGTGCCGAACGTGCGGCTGAAGCGCGCCACGACGATCTTGCGCACGAGCGGGCCGACGATCGGGATGTTCATCTTCAGGCGGTGCCAGAAGCGTTTGCCGCCCTTCGTGGCGAACAAGAGCTTCAACCCGAAGACGATCACGATGATCCCGAGCAGGACCACGTACCAGCTCTCGAGCAGGAACCGCGAGAAGGCCTGCAGCGCCTGGGTCAGCTGCGGCAGCTCGCCGAGCTGCGGCATCTGCTTGAAGACCTGCTCGAACTTCGGGACGACGAAGATCATGATCAGGAGCAGGATCAGCATCGTGACCGTGAAGACCACGGCCGGGTAGATCATCGCGCCCTTGATGCGCTTGCGCAGGCGCTCGGCCTTCTCCAGGAAGCCTGCGAGACGCGAGAGGATGACGTCCAGCACGCCGCCGGCCTCGCCGGCCTTGACCATGTTGGTGTAGAGGTTGTCGAAGACGGTCGGGTGCTTGGCGAGGCTGTCGGAGAGCGGCGAGCCCGACTCGACCTCCTCCGTGACCTCGCCGACCACGCTCTTGAAGGGCCCCTTGTCCATCTGGCCTTCGAGGATCTTGAGGCTGCGCACGATCGGCAGGCCCGCGTCCTGGAGCGTGGAGAGCTGGGTCGTGAACTGCGTGAGCGCCTTGGTCGAGACCCGCGCTCGTCCGAGGGACTTCTTCCGGGGCGCAGCCGGTGCCGCCTGGGCGCCGCCGCGGCCCGTGGCCCGGCCCCGGGCGCGTCCCTTGTCCTGTTGACCCGCAGTGATCTTGGGCATGGTCCTGCTTCCCTACTCTCTCGTCAGACGGTGATCGACTCGCGGATGACCTCTTCGACGGTGGTGACGCCGTCGAAGATCGCCAGGAGCCCGGACTCGCGCAGCGTGCGCATGCCCTCGCGCCGGGCCTGGTCCCGGAGCAGGTCGGACGACTTGCCCTCCAGGATCATCTGCCGCAGCGCATCGCTCATGATCATCATCTCGAAAATGGCCGTTCGCCCCTTGTATCCGGTGCCGTTGCAGCGGGCACAGCCCTTCCCGTACGCAAATCGCTTGCCCTGGAGGTCCGCGTCGCTGAGGTCGAGCTCCATCAGCACGTCGGAGCCCGGCTCGTAGAACACCTTGCAGTAGTCGCAGATCCGGCGCACGAGCCGCTGGGCGATGATCGCTTCGACGGTGGCGGTGACGAGGAAGCTCTCGATCCCGAGGTCGAGCATGCGGGTCACGGCCTGCGGGGCGTCGTTGGTGTGGAGCGTCGAGAAGACGACGTGGCCGGTCAGCGCGGCCTCGACGGCGATCTGGGCCGTCTCGAGGTCGCGGATCTCGCCGACCAGGATCATGTCCGGGTCCTGGCGCAGGATCGCGCGCAGGCAGTTGGCGTAGGTGACGCCGATCTCCTCGTTGACCTGGATCTGCGAGATCCCGTCGAGCTCGTACTCGACCGGGTCCTCGGTCGTGATGATCTTGATGCCCACGTCGTTCGCGAAGTTGAGCGCGGAGTAGAGCGTCGTCGTCTTGCCGGAGCCGGTCGGGCCCGTCACGAGCACGATGCCGTGCGGGAGCTTGATCAGGTGCTCCACCACCTTCAGGTCCTGCTCGCGCAGACCCACGTTGCCGAGGTCGAGCGACACGACGGAGCGGTCGAGCACACGGATCACGCACGACTCGCCATACATCGTCGGCAGCGTGCTCACACGGAGATCGACCGGTCGACCCGCGATGCTGATCTCGATGCGGCCGTCCTGCGGCAGACGTGTCTCCGCGATGTCCAGCCCCGACATGACCTTGACGCGGCTGATGAGCGGCAGCGAGAGGTGCAGCGGCGGCGCCTCGAGCTCGTACAGCGCGCCGTCGACGCGGTACCGGATCTTGAACTCGCCCTCGAAGGGCTCGAGGTGGATGTCCGAGGCGCGGTCGCGGATCGCCTGGAAGAGGATGTACTGCAGGAGCTTGATCACCGGCGGCGAGTTCGCCATCGCCTCGGTGTCGGCCAGGTCCACGCTACCGGCGCGCCGCGGCGCGGTGGGCCCGCCCATCTCCGACACGACGGAGTCGACGAGCTCCGCCATGCTGTCCTTGGACTCGCCGTAGTGCTGGTCGACGAGCTTCTGGATCTCGGACTCGGGGGCGAGCACGCCCTCGACCTCGCCGCCCGTCATGAAGCGCAGGTCGTCGAGCAGCGCGGTGTTCTGCGGGTTGCCCAGCGCCACCGTCAGCTTGCCCGGCTCCATCTTCACGGGGATGCAGCAGAACATCTTGGCCGTGTTGGCGTCGATGCTGTCGAGCAGCTCCTCGGTGAAGTGCACCTGGGTGAGGTCGTAGATCTCGAGCCCCGCCTGCCGCGCCAGGGCCATCTGCAGCGTCCCGTTGTCCAGATGGCCGAGGCGGATCAGGATCTGCCCGATCTGGCCGCCCTCTTCACGCTGGACGGCCAGGGCCTCCTGGATCATGCCCTCGTGGACGGCCTTCATCTCCTTGAGGATCTGGCCGATCAGCTTCTTCGTTCGCTCGTAGCGCCAGTTGTTGGCCACGCCGTGCTCCCTACTCCGCCTCGTCGAAGATCCCGAGCCGCTCGCGCATGGCCCGGGGGTTCTGGCACTTGAGCAGCGCCTGCGTCGCGTCGATCTTGCCTGCCTCGTAGAGCTCGGTGAGGTGGTCGTCGAGCAGGTACATGCCCTTGTTGCGGCCGGTCTGGATGGCGCTCGGGATCTTGAACGTCTCCGCCTTGCGGATGTGGTTCTCGATGCCCGGCGTCATGACCATCACCTCGAACCCGGCGATCATGCCGGAGCCGTCCGCGCGCGGCATCAGCACCTGGCTGATGACGCCGATCAAGGACACCGAGAGCTGCACACGCACCATCTCCTGCTGCTCCGGTGGGAACTGGTCGATGATGCGGTCCACCGTGCGTGCCGAGCCGGTGGTGTGCAGCGTGCCGAGCACGAGGTGACCTGTCTCGGCGGCGGTGATGGCCGTGGCGATCGTCTCGAGATCGCGCATCTCGCCGAGCAGGATCACGTCCGGGTCCTCGCGCAGCGCGCGCCGGATGGCCTCGGCGAAGGTCGGGACGTCGGTGCCGACCTCGCGCTGGTTCACGAGGCTCTTCTTGTGATCGTGGAAGTACTCGATCGGGTCTTCGATCGTGATGATGTGGTGCTCGAACTGGTCGTTCAGGTAGTCGACCATCGTGGCCAGCGTCGTCGTCTTGCCGGAGCCGGTCGGGCCGGTGACGAGCATCAGCCCGCGCGGCCGCTCGAGCAGGTCGACCACGCCCTGACTGAGGCCGATCTGATCGAAGGTGAGCAGCTTGTTCGGGATCAGGCGGCAGACCATCGCGTGGTTGTGCTTCTGCTGGAAGACCGCCACGCGGAAGCGGGCCTGCTCGCCGTGGGCGTGGCCGAAGTCGGCGCTGCCGACCTCCTCGAACTCCTTCTGCTTGCCCTCCGGCATGATCTCGTAGATGAGGGTCTTGCAGTCCTCGTCGGTGAGCGTGTCGCCCTTGATGTTCTTGAGCCCACCCTTGTAGCGCAGCACGGGCGGACGCCCCACGGTGATGTGGAGGTCGCTCGCGTTCATCTGCACCATGGTGTCGAAGAGCAGGTGGATGTCACCGGCGGCGTAGGGCATGGGCTTCGGACGCTCCTTGAATCTGATTACTTCGTTGCCGGGGACCGGAAGGTTGGTTTACACCCCTGCGCCGGCGGTGGCCATCTCGGAACCAGCTACGCGCAGGATCTCTTCGATGGTCGTCATGCCGGACATGACCTTGCGGATGCCGTCCTCGCGGAGGCTGCGCAGGCCGCCCGAGAGGCGGGCCTGCTCGCGGATCTCCATGGTGCTGCCGCCGCGATAGGTGACCTCGCGGATCTGCGGGTCCATCACGAACATCTCGAAGATGCCCACGCGACCGCGGTAGCCCTCGAAGCGGCACTCCTTGCAGCCGACCGCCCGGAAGATCTCGCGGCCCTGGATGTCCTCCCGGCGCATGCCGAGCGCCGCCAGCAGGTGGTCGGGCGGATCGTGCGGCTGCCGGCAGGTGAGGCAGAGTCGCCGCACGAGGCGCTGGGCGAGCACGGCCATGACCGCGGTCGACACGAGGAAGGGCTTCACCCCCATGTCGATCAGACGCGTCAGCGCGGACGGGGCGTCGTTGGTGTGCAGCGTCGAGAAGACGAGGTGGCCCGTGAGTGACGCCTGGATCGCGATCTCGGCCGTCTCGGCATCGCGGATCTCACCGACGAGGATGATGTTGGGCGCCTGCCGCAGCATCGCGCGCAGGATGCGCGAGAAGTCGAGCCCGATCCCGTGCCGGACCTCGGACTGGTTCACGCCCGGCAGGTGGTACTCGATCGGGTTCTCGGCCGTGATGATCTTGACGTTCGGCTTGTTGAGCGACGTCAGCGCCGCGTAGAGCGTCGTCGTCTTGCCCGAGCCCGTGGGGCCCGTGACGAGGAAGATGCCGTTCGGGCGCTTGATGCAGCGATCGAAGCGATCGCGGTCATCGCCGACGAACCCCAGCTTCTCGAGCTTCACGAGGCCGACCTCGCGATCCAGGATGCGCATGACGATCTGCTCGCCCGTCGCGGCGGGGATGAGCGAGACGCGCAGGTCGATCGGCCGCCCCATGAGCTTGATGGCGATGCGGCCGTCCTGGGGCTTGCGGTGCTCGGAGATGTCCATGCGCGCCATCACCTTCAGGCGGGTGATGACGGGGCCGGCGAGGTCGAGGTCCAGGGAGTGGGCCTCGTAGCACACGCCGTCCACGCGGTAGCGAACGCGGACGCGGTCGACCTGGGGCTCGACGTGGATGTCCGATGCGCGCTGGGCGAGGGCCTGCTCGAGGATCTCGTGGACCAGCCGGATGACCGGCGCGTCCTCGTCCTCCTCCTCCTCCGCCTTGCGCTGCTTGATCTCGACCTTCTCCCCCAGCCCGTAGGCCTCGGCGCGGACGTTGTTCAGCGCGGAGGGGGGCGTGAGCGCGAAGGCGAGCTCGCGATTGAGGACGAAGCGCAGGTCGTCCTGGGTGAAGGTGACCATCGGGTCGTCGGTGGCGAGGATCAGCTTCCCCTCGGCCAGCTTGACGGGCACGATCCCGAAGTCCTGGACGACCTGGGCCGGGACGAGCGCGGCCACCTGCTCGGAGATGCGCGCGCGGGAGAGGTCCACGAAGGGCAGCCGGAACTGGCGGCAGAGGGCCTTCGTCAGCTGGATCTCGTCGATGAAGTTGAGGGCGAGCAGCGCCTGGCCGATCTTCGTGCCGGGGATCCGGCGCTGGTAGTCGAGGCCCTCCTGGAGCTTGCGATCGTCGATCGCGCCCATCTCGATGAGGATCTGGCCAAGCTGGCGGTGTGCGGACATGGTGCCGGTCTGCCTCCTCCTGAGAGCCGCGAGCCCAGCGATATAGCACATCGCGGGCCACCACGCGCCCCCCCGTGTTGCCGTTCCGTAGAGAGTCTCGACTCCAGATGAGGAAAGCGGGGCAGCCGCGGGTATAGGGGCCCCCATGACGAAGGTGAAGGTGAAGTCGAAACTGGCATGGCACTTCGGTCCGGGGGGCGCAGAGGGCAGCGCCGCGAACCGCGAACGGCTCGGGGGCAAGGGCGCGAACCTGGCCGAGATGTGCCGCATCGGGCTGCCCGTGCCGCCGGGGTTCACGATCGAGACCTCGGTCTGCGGACGGTACGACCGCGCGAAGGGGCGCCTGCCCAAGGACGTGCGCGAGGCGGTTCGGCGGGCCATCCGGCGGCTCGAGGACGAGACCGGCAAGGGCTTCGGCGACGCGGAGCGGCCGCTGCTCGTCTCGGTGCGCAGCGGCGCCGCGGTCTCGATGCCGGGCATGATGGACACGGTCTTGAACCTCGGGCTCAACGAAGCCGCGATGGAAGGCCTCGCCACGCTGTCGGGCAATCGCCGCTTCGCGCTCGACGCCCGCCGCCGGTTCATCCAGATGTTCGCGAACGTGGTGGAAGGCGTCTCGCTCGCACCGTTCGAGAACATCCTCGACCGCGCCAAGGCGCGCCTGCGTGTCTTCGATGACGTCGACCTCGACGCGGACACGCTCGAGGGTGTCGTCAAGGAGTACCTCGAGGTCTACGAGCGCGAGACCGGACGCACCTTCCCCGAAGACCCCACGGAGCACCTGGAGCGCTCCATCGGCGCGGTCTTCGCCTCCTGGCACGGCAACCGGGCCATCGAGTACCGCAAGATCCACGGGATCACCGGGCTCGTGGGCACGGCGGTCAACGTGCAGGCGATGGTCTACGGCAACCTCGGCGACACCTCGGGCACCGGCGTCTGCTTCACGCGCGACCCCTCCACGGGCGAAGACGTGTTCTACGGCGAGTACCTGATGAACGCCCAGGGCGAGGACGTGGTCGCCGGCATCCGCACGCCCAAGGAGCTCTCGACGCTCGCGGAGGCGAACCCCAAGGTCTACCGCCAGCTCGAGAAGGTGCGGCGCACGCTCGAGCGCCACTACAAGGACATGCAGGACATCGAGTTCACCATCGAGGAAGGGGTGCTCTACGTCCTGCAGACCCGCGTCGGCAAGCGCACGGCCAAGGCGGCGGTGAAGACCGCCGTCGACATGGTGCGCCAGCGCATCATCCGCCGCGAAGAGGCGGTCGCGCGGATCGAGCCCGACGAGCTGGACCGGCTCCTGCACCCCCAGTTCGACCCGAAGGCGAACCGCGACGTGGTCGCCCGCGGCCTGCCGGCGAGCCCCGGCGCCGTCTCCGGCAAGATCGTGTTCACGGCCGACGAGGCCAAGGAGCGCGCAGCCGCCGGCGAGAAGGTGATCCTCGTCCGCAACGAGACGAGCCCCGAGGACGTGGGCGGCATGCACGCGGCAGAGGGCGTGCTCACGGCCACGGGCGGGATGACCTCCCACGCAGCCGTGGTCGCGCGCGGGATGGGCAAGTGCTGCGTTGCGGGCGCGAGCGGCGTGCGCATCGACTACAGGACGGCCTCCGTTCGCCTCGGGCCGCACACGCTCTACACGGGGGACACGATCTCCCTCGACGGGACGAGCGGCGAGGTGATGCTGGGCGAGGTCCGGACCATGCCCTCGAAGCCGGGGCCCGAGTTCGAGACGTTGCTCCGGTGGGCCGACGGCCTGCGCCGCCTCGGCGTGCGCGCGAACGCCGACACCCCCGAGGACGCGAAGACGGCCCTCGCCTTCGGCGCGCAGGGCATCGGTCTCTGCCGTACGGAGCACATGTTCTTCGGCGACGAGCGCATCACGCCGATGCGCGAGGTGATCCTGGCCGACAACGAGGCCATGCGTCGCAAGGCCCTCAAGAAGCTGCTGCCGTTCCAGCGCAAGGACTTCCGCGGCATCCTCAAGGTGATGGACGGGCTGCCGGTGACGATCCGCCTGCTCGATCCGCCGCTGCACGAGTTCCTGCCGCACGAGCCGGCTGCCGTCGCGGCCGTCGCCAAGGACCTCGGCAAGTCCGAGGCCGAGGTGCGCGACCGCGCGGAGCGCCTGCACGAGATGAACCCGATGCTGGGCCACCGCGGCTGCCGCTTGGGGATCTCGTATCCCGAGATCTACGAGATGCAGGTCAAGGCGATCTACGAGGCCGCGGCCTCGTTGCGCAAGAGCGGCCTGCGGCCGCGGCCCGAGGTCATGATCCCGCTCGTCGGGACGCTCGCGGAGTACACGAGCCTGCGCGATCGCCTGGTCGCCGTCGCCAAGGAGGTCCTCAAGAAGAAGGGCCTGCGGATGGGCGTCGTGTTCGGCACGATGATCGAGGTGCCCCGCGCCGCCCTCACGGCGGACAAGATCGGCGCCGAGGCCGACTTCTTCTCGTTCGGCACGAACGACCTCACGCAGATGACGTACGGCTTCAGCCGCGACGACATCGGCTCGTTCCTCCCGCACTACCTCGACGAGGGCATCGTCGCGGACGACCCCTTCCAGGTCATGGACCAAGAGGGCGTCGGGCAGCTGGTGCGCATGGGCGTCGAGCGCGGCCGCACCGTCAAGCCGAAGCTGAAGATCGGCATCTGCGGCGAGCACGGGGGCGATCCGAAGAGCATCGCGTTCTGCCACGGGCTGGGCCTGGACTACGTGTCCTGCTCGCCGTTCCGCGTCCCGGTGGCGCGACTGGCGGCGGCACGCGTGGCGCTCGACTACCGCACGTAAGCAAGGGGGTCAGCGGCCCAGCGCAGCATTCAGCGCGTCGCTGATCTCCCACTCGAGCCACGGGTCCCGGGTCCGGAGCATCGCGTCCTCGAGCGCCTCGGCGGCGGACCGCGCGGCGGGCCCGATGCCCTCGAGGCAGTTCGCCGCGATCGACTTCACGTCGTCGCAGGGATCGAGGAGGCCGGCCACCCAGGCTTCCAGGATCGCCGCCGGGCGACTCGTGTAGTGCGTCGCCAGCGACTCGAGCACGACCCAACGCACGTCCTGCACGGGATCGCGCGTGGCGAACAGCAACGCGTCGACGACCTGCGTGTGCCCACGCGCCTCCTTGCGAGCGAGCCCCATGGCCGCGAGGCTGCGCACCGCTTCGTCGGGATCCTCGAGCAGCAGGGCGAGGTGCGCGACGCCCTCCGTCGAGAGCCGGTCGACGATCAGCAGCGCGCGGGCGGCGTCCCGGCGCACCCCGGGGAGGGGATCGCTCAAGAGCCGTAGCGCGAGCGGGAGCAGCTCGGCCTCGCTCAGGGGCAGGGTCGCGAGCAGGGTGGCGGCCTGGGTGCGCTCGCTTGGCGATCCCAGGCGCAGCAGCCGCTCGACGAGCGCGACGCGTCGCGCGGTCGGCGACGGGCCTACCTCCGGGGAGGGCGCAGGAAGGGCGCTCGCAGCGGTGGGCGCGTCGGCGCGCGGCGGCTCGATGCCCATGGCCACGAGGGCGACGACGGCGCCGACAACCAGCAGCACGGCCAACGGCAGCTCGAAGCGCACGCGCCGAGCATACCCGCGACGCGTCGCAGCCGGAGATCGCCCGCTCCACCAGCGCATCTGGTTCAATGCGCCGATGCGCCGTCCCCTGCTGCTGCTCGTCCTGGTGCTCGCCCTCCTGCCCGCGGCCCCGGCCCGCGGCGAGGACGAGACGCCCTGGTTCACGGACGTCGCGGCCGCCGCCGGTCTCGAGGGCGTGAGCGCGAAGCGCACGAAGCTGATGGACTTCACCGGGGACGGCTGGCCGGACGTGCTCGTGATGCAGCCCAGCGACCAGCCCATCGGGCACCTGGCGCGCACGCAGCAGTTCTTCCTGTACGCCTCGCGTCCAGGCGCGAAGGGCGAGGGCCGCCGGTTCGTGGACGTCACGAAGGCGAGCGGGCTGCACTGCGGCCGTGCGTACCAGCTCGTCATCGCGGGCGACGTGGACAACGACGGCGACCTCGACCTCTTCGCGAGCGGCTACGCCACGCAGGACCCGGGCCAGGTCGTGGAGACGGCGGCCTTCGTGCTCTTGAACGACGGCAAGGGCCGGTTCACGCCCTTGGACCAGGCGGGGCCTGAGACCGCCGCCGCCCCGGACGGTCCCAACCAGCATCCCGCCACGGTTTGCGGCGCGACGTTCGCCGACGTGGATCGCGACGGGCGCCTCGATCTCTTCCTCGGCGCCTGGTACCGCTACTGGGGCGGCGACCTCCAGCTCTTCTCCGCGTATCCGGACCGCCTGTACCGCGGTCTGGGCGACGGCCGCTTCGACGACGTCACCGAAGAGCGCGGCCTGATGCTCGCCGACGGCATCCTGCACGCCCTGCCGGAGGCCGATCGGAAGGAACGCCGCGTGCGCCCGGAGACCCGCGCGCTGATCGGTCGTGGCGCCCACAAGCCGACGTACGGAACGGCCGCCGCCGACTGGGACAACGACGGCGACATCGACCTCTTCACCATGTCTTACGGCCGCCAGTGGAACCTGCACTGGCGCAACGACGGCAAGCGCTTCGTCGAGATCGGCGAGACCACGCACTTCGACGGTGACGAGGACGAGAGCGGCACGTATCCCGAGCAGTTCCACCCCAAGGGCCGCAAGGCGGAGCTCCCGTTCCGGAGCAACGGCAACAGCTTCGATGCGACCTTCGCGGACTTCGACAACGACGGCGACCTCGACTGCGTCGTCAGCGAGTACACGCACGCGTGGGCCGGCTCGAGCTCGGACGTCACGTGCATCCTCACGAACACCGGCAAGGAGGGCGGCTACGCGTTCGAGCGCACACAGACCCTGGATCGCGTGCACTCGCGCGAGAGCTGGAACCAGGGCGACATCTGCACGGCCTTCGCCGATCTCGACAACGACGGCTGGCAGGAGCTGTTGATCTCCTCGTGCGTCTACCCCGACCACAACGTGCTCGAGGTCTTTCGGCGAAACCGGGAGACGGGCGCGTTCGAGCGGGTCACCGAGGCGATCGGGCTGACGTGGCCGGACAGCACCCAGATCTCGCTCTCGGACTACGACCGTGACGGCGACCTCGACGTGCTCGCCGGGAACATGCCCTACCCCTCGCGCAAGGACACCATCCCCCACCGGGTGGCGCTGTTCCGCAACGACGTGGCGGACCGGAGCGGCAACCACTTCCTCTCGCTCCGGCTCGAGGGCGGCCCCGGCACGAACCGGATGGCGGTCGGCACCCGGGTGCTCGTGACCGCCGGCGGGATCACCCAGCTGCGCGAGATCACGGCCGGCCGCGGCCACGTCGGCCATCAGGACGACACGCGGCTGGTCTTCGGACTCGGCAAGGCGACGGTCGTGGACCGGATCGAGATCCGCTGGAGCGGGCGCAAGGGCACCGTCGACGTCCACGAGGGGCTGCCCGTCGACCGCTTCCTCCTCGCGCGCGAGGGCAGCAAGCCCGTCCCCGAGGCCATCGCGCGCTGACTGGGGCCTCATCCCCACTCCTGCGCAACCATCCCCAACGCGCAGCGCTGGTACCGGGTGAAACTGCTGCAAGTTGGCGGGAGAAGCAGCGCCCGCGCGCCGCCGAACCGCCGCGAGAGCGCAAACTTGCAGCAGTTTCACCCGGTACCAGGCGAGCAAGTTGGCGCGGCACGCACCTTGCGCCGCGTGACGGGATCCGGGAGAAAAGCCGGATCGCAGGGAGGAACGAAGGCCAGATGGTGAAGACCGAGAAGCTGAAGAACAGCAAGCCGAAGCGGCGCCGTGCCAGCCAGAGCACGGCGAATCGCATCCGGCGCGTCGCGACCCGCCGCGCCGCCGAGATCTACCCCAAGTACGGCCCCGGCTACGTGGACCGCCTGAGAAAGGCGCTGAAGAGCAAGGACCGCAAGCGGATCGTCGACGCGGCGCTCGACAAGTTCGTGCTGTCCGAGCAGCTGAAGCCCTACCAGGCCGAGCTCATCCGGCTGCAGTTCCACCTGGAGCAGACGGGGCGCAAGCTGATCATCCTCTTCGACGGCCGCGACGCCTCGGGCAAGGGCGGCACGATCCGGCGCGTGGCGCGCTACATGAACGAGAAGCACTACCGCGTCGTCGCGCTCGGCAAGCCCAGCGAACACCAGCGCACCGAGCTGCACATGAAGCGCTACATCGAGCAGTTCCCCCACGCGGGCGAGATCACGCTCTTCGACCGCAGCTGGTACAACCGCGCGATGGTCGAGCCGGTGATGGGCTTCTGCACCAAGGCGCAGTACCGCCAGTTCATGTCGCGCGTGAACGAGTACGAAGAGAGCTTCATCGCCGACAAGAAGACCACGCTGATCAAGCTCTACTTCTCGGTCTCGAAGAAGGAGCAGCAGCGCCGCTTCGAACGACGCAAGAACGATCCGCTCCGGCAGTGGAAGCTGAGCGAGGTCGATCTCCAGGCCCAGGAGCTCTGGCACGAGTTCACCGAGGCCAAGTACAAGCTGCTCAAGAAGACGCACACCAAGCACAACCCCTGGTTCGTCATCCGCTCCGACGACAAGCACTTGGCGCGGCTCAACACGATGAAGCTCATCCTGAGCCAGATGAAGTACCGTGGGCGCAGCCGAACGCTGGACTTCAGCCTGGATCCGAAGATCGTGATCCCCGGCGACAAGGAGTTCCGGCGGATGGAGCGCGAACGCCGCAAGCACGGCCGGTTCTTGAGCTAGGGGACGACACGGATGGGCAACGACAAGAGTGATGCCGGCACCGCCAGTCCGGCCGACGCGAACCCCACCCCCAAGGCCAAGCCCCCCCATCGCAAGACGGGGAAGGGAGGCAAGCCCACGTCGCAGACGGGCGAGCGCAGGCCCTACGATCCGAAGCGCAAGAAGCGGGTGCCGGTGCTGGTGCGGCAGCGCACGCTCGACTACGAGCACGCGCTGAAGCTGCTGCAGGTCGAGCTGCTCAAGTGGCAGAACCACGTCAGGGCGGTCGGCGATCGCATCGTCCTGCTCTTCGAGGGCCGCGACGCTGCGGGCAAGGGCGGCACGATCAAGCGCATCATGGAGCCGCTCAACCCGCGCGGCGCGCGGATCGTCGCCCTGGAGAAGCCCAGCGACCGCGAGCGGACCCAGTGGTACTTCCAGCGCTACGTCGCGCATCTGCCGGCGGCCGGTGAGATCGTCCTGTTCGATCGCAGCTGGTACAACCGCGCGATGGTGGAGCCCGTGATGGGCTTCTGCACCGACGAAGAGCACAAGCGCTTCATGAAGGACGTGCCGCTCTTCGAGCAGATGCTCGTCAAGTCGAAGATCCAGCTCTTCAAGTTCTACTTCTCGGTCTCTCGTGAGGAGCAGCTCAGGCGCTTCAACTCGCGCAAGACGGACATCCTCAAGCAGTACAAGATCTCGCCGGTGGACGAGCTGGCCCAGCAGCTCTGGGACGCCTACACGGTGAAGAAGTTCCAGATGCTCACGGAGACGAACCGAACGATCGCGCCCTGGTGGATCGTCAAGTCCGACGACAAGAAGTACGCACGACTCAACTGCATCCGCCTGATCCTCTCGCACGTCGAGTACGAGGGGAAGACGACCGACCCGGACGTGCTGCGCTTGAACCCGAACGTCGTCGTGCACGGCATCGATGAGCTGAAGCGGCTCGAGGAGAGCCTGCTCACCAATCCCGGCGATTAGACCGACTGGGGACGGCTGAATCCGACTAGCGCCCGCCGCCGCCGCCGGGCGCACCACCTGGCGTCGCGCCCTGCCCGTAGCCGCGGAGGATGTCCCTGAGGATCTCCGCAGCTCGACCGCTGGGCGGGTGGCTTGCCAACGTCGGGTTGGTCGGGTCCGGGTTCACCACCAGGTCGCCACTCGCGACGTAGTCCCACACGGTCGGACCGGTCGGCAGGCCGCCGTCGTAGTCGGGATCCTCGGGGTTGGAGTGCACGGGGCGCCCGTCGGTGCCTCTGGGCGAGTGGCGGCCCAGGCGGTGCTGGCGCCAGACCCAGTCGGCGAGCGCTTGCTGCCACCACACCGTGCCGTCGTCCCCGGGGTTGTCTTGGAGCCAAAGCGGAGGCGCCTCTCCGAAGGGGCCATTGCGCGGGGTACGGGCATGAAAGCCCTCGCTCTGAACGACGTGGTCCACGATCGGCGCGCCGAGGTACAGCACCGTTCCATCGGGCGAGCGACTCCAGCTCCGATACGAACCCGTTCCCGCGTGCGGCACCGATACCCACTCTTCGTGCACGAGCGTCCCATTGGGACGCTTCGCGCGCCGCTCGGTCACCTCGATCCCGCCCTGGCTGTGGGTCGTCGTGTGAGAGCTCGTGCGCCCGGCGGGCCCGTCCGATTCGCGACGCGTGTGGCGTGTCTCTGCCCCATCGCGATCCGTGGTCGTCCAGGACCAGGTCTTGGTCACGGTACCGGTCTCGGCATCCTTCGTGACCGTCGCATTCGAGCTCGTCAGGCCACCCGTGCCCCAACCGCTCGGCGGTGCACCGGCCGGCAGCCCGTCCTTGCGCTCCCCATCGCCGAACCCGTCGAAGGTGAGGGGATCGGGGAAGATCGAGTCGTCGGTCTCGCCCAGGGGATCGGCCGGATCGATGCGCACGATGTCGAAGACGATCTCGTCCGCGAGGTCCATCGCGTCGCCCATCTCCAGCCCGCGCACGAGATCGAGGATCAGGGCCAGCTCCTCGGCGGCGATCCGCTCCGCGTCGATCGCATCGATGGCCGGGGCGTCGTCGAGCGAAGCGTCCGCGCCGCCGCCCGAGCCGCCACAGGCGGCCAGCACGAGGAGGATCGGGAGGCTGAACAGGATGTGACGCATGGCGTGTCTCCGAGGGGCCGAGTCCCGGCCCGCTCGATGAACCGAACGCCGTTCCGGCGCGCGACACCAATTCCGTAGTCGCGCGCAGATCTCCGAGAATCAGGCCTCTGCGGAGCTTCCCGGCTCGTCATCCGAGAACGTCACGACGCGCTGCCGCCTGCGGTCCACGTGCAGCGCGAGCACGTCGGGGCGCGAATAGTGCCCCGAGGGGTCGAAGTTCTGCCGCTCCTCGAGCACGCGGTGCGGATCGAGGTCGGCCACGATGAGCCCCTCGACGTCCGCCTGCGGCTCGATGACCCATTCACCGTCGGGGCCGGCGATGCACGAGCCGCCGTCGCACAGCGTCATGCCCGACTCGGGCACCACCTGCTCGCGATGCGGGAAGTCCGCGGGCACGTCGGCTTCGCGCAGCAGGCTGGACGCCGAGACGCAGTACGAGCGCGACTCCCGGGCGATGAACCGGGTGATCTCGTGCGTGTTGCGCACGCTGCCGGGCCAGATCGCCACGTGCAGGTCTTCGCCCTGCGCGTAGAGGGCGGCCCGCGCCATCGGCATCCAGTTCTCCCAACAGTTGAGCGCCCCCACCGTGAAGCCGCCGAGGGCATGCGTGACGAGACCTGCGCCGTCCCCGGGCGACCACACCAGCCGCTCCTCGTAGGTCGGGACGAGCTTGCGGTGCACCGAGCCGATGGCGCCGTCGGGCTCGATGAAGACACGCGAGCAGTAGAGGCTCTTGCCGCCCCGGTCCGCCGCGCGCTCGATGACGCCGAGCACGACGGCGGCACCGGCCTCCCGCGCTGCGGCCTGCACGGGCTCCAGGTCCCCGGACTCGGGTTGGACGGCGTTCTCCGCGTAACGCGCGAAGAGGGCTTTCTGCAGCGGCGCGTCGAAGGCGGCCCCGCCGGTGGGCCCGACCCAGACGGGGTAGCCGGGCACCAGCGCCTCACCGAAGACGACCAGCCGCGCCTCCCGCGCCCCGGCCTCTTGAACGCGCTCGACGACCTTCTGGAGGGTCGCGGCGCGGTCGAGGAGGACGGGTGCGATCTGGGCGATGGCCACCCGCAGCGTGGGAGCATCGGACGTCATGCGCCGGATGCTAGCGGATCCCATCCCTGGGCTTCCGCTCGTTTCGCCTTGCCGTCCCGGGGCCCACCGGGATCATGGTCCGCGACGCGAGCGGAGGTCGGGGTCACGATGCGCATCCATGGACGGTTCCTGACCGTGCTCGCCGCGTTCGTCCTGCTCTCGACGGCGAGCTTTGTCGCGCTGGAGTGGTGGATCGCGGGCTCGGAGTCGAGCGGACACGTGATCAACCTGGCCGGGCGGCAGCGCATGCTCAGCCAGCGCGTCGCGAAGGAGGCGCTGTTGACGGCAGCCGGCCTCGACCGGCGTGACAGCGTGGCCGGCACCCGCGCGCTCTTCGAAGCGACGCTCGAAGGGCTCGCGGACGGCAGTGCCGAGTCGGACCTACCGCCCGCGTGGACGCCGAAGATCCGAACGCAGCTGCTGCAGGTGAAGGAGCTGTGGCGCGGTTACACGGCCGAGATCGATCGCCTCCTGGACCCCGAGGTCGAGCTCAACCGCGAGGCGTATGAGCGCTTCGAGGTTCTGTCCCTGGACGTGCTGCGCGAGATGAACGCCGCCGTCGGGATGATGGAGGACGAGGCGCGTGCGCGGATCGACGTGCTCGAGCGCATCGCGATCGCGTCCTTCGCGCTCGTGCTGCTCGTGGCGCTCTTCGGCTACCTCTCCTTCCGCAAGACCGTCCTGCGCCGCATCGCGGCGCTGCAGGCGGGCATGCAGAACATCGCCGATCACCGCGACCTGAGCGTCCGGCTGCCCGTCACCCGCGACGACGAGGTGGACGCGATCGCCCGCGCCGTCAACGCGATGCAGGCGCGGTTCCAGGACGTGACGACCCAGGTCCGCGACGCGACGAGCCACCTGCGCGTCCAGGTCACCACGCTCGCGAACACCGCAGACGCCTCGAAGCGGAGCGTCCAGGCGCAGATGCGCGCCGTGGAGAACGTCGCCGCGGCGATGAACGAGATGGCCGCGAGCGTCCGCCAGGTCGCCGACAGCACGACGGTCACGGCCGAGGCGGCGCGCCGTACCGACGGCCAGGCCCGCTCCGGTCAGGACGTGGTCGACGCGAGCGCACAGCGCATCCGCGCGCTCGCGGGCGACGTCGACGCGGCGGTCGCGGCCATGGAGCGCCTCGAGAGCGACGCCGCCGACATCGGCGGCATCCTCGGCATCATCGACGGGCTCGCCGACCAGACGAACCTGCTCGCGGTCAACGCCGCGATCGAGTCGGAGCACGCCGGCGAGGAGGGCCAGGGCTTCTCGGTCATCGCGCGCGAAGTCCGCGCACTCGCGCAGCGGACGCAGCAGGCCACCAACGACATCCAGGAGGTCATCGACCGACTGCAGGAGGGCGCGCGGCATGCCGCGACCGTGATGCGCAGCGGCAGCGAACGCGCCCACGCGAGCGTGCAGCACGCCGCGGAGGCCGGCGCCAGCCTGGGCGAGATCACCACGGCCGCCGGCGAGATGAGCGAGCTCAACGCGCAGATCGCAGATGCCCTCGAGCAGCAGAGTGTCGCGGCCACCGACGTCCGCGAAAACCTGCTGGCGGTCCAAGACATGGCCGCCAAGGCCGCCGAAGGCGGCGAGATCACGGCCCGCCAGTGCGAGCAATTCTCGACCCTCGCCGAGCAGCTCGCCGGACTCGTCTCCGAGCTGAAGGTCTAGCGCCCCGGTCCCAGCGACGGTTTTGCATGCGCAGGGCCTCCCCCGTCGTCGATAGGGAAGGTATGGGCGTGCGCCGGATCATCGGCTGGTCGCTGCTCGGGCTCTTGGGCCTCGTGGGCGTCGCTGCCATCGGCCTGACCCTGCGGCAGCACATGCACGGCAAGGATCTCGAGGAGGCCCTCGCGCGGAGCGACGAGGACAAGGCCTGGCTCGAAGGGCTCCCGAAGGTCGAACCCGAGCTGCGCGACAGGGCCTGGGCCTGGATGAAGACGGACTGGCCGTCCGGCTTCGGCGCGAGCGGGCGGAAGGATGAGACGTGGTATCTCCAGGGCGAGGCGCCGCCGGAGAAGCTGCTCGACCGCCACGAGGCGGAGCGCGCCCACATGCTTGAGCTCAGCGAGATCCTCGAGAGCGACGGCCCTGTGCTCTCGAGCATCGCGTGGCTCGAGCCGGATCTCTCGAGGGACGGCCACGGCCCCTATGGGCCGAAGCACATCCCCAACATCCTGAGCGTGCGCGGCGCGATGCGGTGGTACGGCATCGAGGCCATGCTGGCGGAGGATCCCGCCCCGGCGCTCGAACAGGTCGACCGCTTGTTCGAGGCGCTGCAGCCCGTGGGCAGCATGATCGATGCCCTGATCCTGGCGGCGGTCGACGCGCAGCGGGACCGGATCCACCTCCGGGCCCTGTATCGAGGCGTACTGGAGGATGATCGGTACGAGCGCTGGCTCGCGGAGCCGTCGCGCGCAAAGCAGTGGCACATCGATGCCTACCGCGCCGAGCGCCTCGTGCTCTGGGAGCCGCTCGCACGCGACGTGCTGTTGGATCGGTCGAGCGCGAAGCATGCGTTGTACGGCGCGTCCGTCGACGCAGCCGAGGAGCTCGACTGGCGCATGTACGCACGCAAGGACCTCACACGCGTCATTGCGGCGTGGCGGCTCTACGAGAGCTACGTCCGCGAGCAATGCGACGCGGAAGCCCTCGATGTAATCGAGGCCTGGGAACGCGAGGGTGGACGCACGCTCTCGATGTCGCTGCCCGGGCGCACCGGTATGACCTGGGCGCTTCTGGGGGCGCGCGCCAACCACAGGCTGGCACGCATGGTTGCGCGGACGCTTCGCGCCGGCGGCCCGGCGCCCGACGATCTGCCGGCCGAGATCGACCTCCGCGCAGCAGGTCGGTTCGACGTCGACGTGCACTACGAGCGACTCGCGGCGGACCGCGTGCGCTTCTACGTTCCGCGCACGACGTCGCTGCCCGCCCTCGTCGAGGACGAGCGCACCGAGCACCACTTCCACGGACGTGAGCGGCGCGTGATGGATCCGCCGCCCCCGCTGGGTTCGATCACGGGATACGCCATCGAGGTACGCCTGCCGCGCTAGACGGGCACCTCGAGCGTCTCGACCACGTCGCGGATGATCTTCTCGCGCTCGTCGGCGGTGCCTTCGCCGCCGGGCACGTTGCTCATGACGCGATGCGCGAGCACGGCGACCGCGAGGGACTTCACGTCGTCGGGCAGGACGTAGTCGCGGCCCTGGATGAGGGCGTGGGCCTGGGCGGCGCGCGTGAGCGCGAGGCTGCCGCGCGGGCTGACGCCGAGACTCAGATGCTTGGACTCACGCGTGGCGCGCGTGACCTGCAGCGCGTAGTCGAGCACGGAGTCCTCGAGCTTCACGGCGCGGGCGGCCTGCTGCAGGGCGCGCACCTGCGCGGAGGTGAGCACGGGCTCGAGCGACTCGAGCGGATGCGCCGTCTTCTGGGCGCGCACGATCTCGCGCTCGTTGTCGAGCGTCGGGTAGCCGACGCGCACGCGCAGGAGGAACCGGTCGAGCTGGCTCTCGGGCAGGGGATACGTGCCCTCGAACTCGTACGGGTTCTGGGTGGCCACCACGAAGAAGGGCGCGGGCAACGGGTGCGTCGTGCGATCGACAGTGACCTGGAAGTCGTTCATCGCCTCGAGCAGCGCCGACTGCGTGCGCGGCGTAGCGCGGTTGATCTCGTCGGCCACGAGCACGTGCGTGAAGACGGGACCCGGCTTGAACTCGAAGCGCCCGCTGGCCTGGTCGTAGATGGCGACGCCGAGGATGTCGCTGGGCAAGAGGTCGGGCGTGAACTGCACGCGGCGGAAGTCGCCGTGCATCGAGCGCGCGATGGCCTTGGCGAGGACGGTCTTGCCCACGCCCGGCACGTCCTCGAGCAGCACGTGGCCGCCCGCCAGGAGGCCCGTGAGCAGCAAGCGCACGACCTCGGGCTTGCCGACGAAGACGGACTGGATGTTCTGGCGCAGGGCGCCGACGAGCTTGCCGGCCTCCGCGGCGCCGTCGAGGGTCTGGGTCTGTCCGGCGTCGCTCATGGACCTCTCACTCCTCAGTCGGCGGCGAGCTTCGCGGCGACCTCGGCAGAGATGTCGAGGTTCGTGGTCACGCTCTGCACGTCGTCGTGATCGTCGAGCAGGTCCGTGATCCGCATGATCTTGCGCGCGATGCTCTCGTCCGCCTCCACCCAGGTGCTGGGGACCTTAACGATCTCGGCGCGCGTCGGTTCGATCCCCGCTTCCTCGAGCGCCTTCTCGACGGCGTCGAAGGCGCCGGCCTCGCAGGTGACCTGGAAGTGGGCGTCCGCCGTGCCCTCGTCGAGCTGCTCGATCTCCTCGGCACCGGCCTCCAGGACGATGTCGAAGAGCTGCTCCTCGCTGGTCTGCGCCGCCGGGATGTCGAACTGCCCCTTGCGCTCGAAGAGGTAGGCCACCGAGCCGGAGGAGCCGAGCGAGCCGCCGTTGCGATCGAAGATCACGCGCACCTCGCCGCCGGTGCGGTTGCGGTTGTCGGTGAGGGTCTCGACGAGCATCGCGACGCCGCCGGGCCCGTAGCCTTCGTAGACGAGCTCCTCGTAGCTGACGCCCTCGGCCGTGCCGCTCGCCCGCGCGATGGCGCGCTTGATCGTGTCCTTGGGCATGTTCGCAGCGCGCGCCTTGAGCAGGGCCAGCGAGAGGCGCGGGTTGTCGCGCTCGTTCGGCCCCCCCATGCGCACGGCCGCCATGATCAGGCGCGAGATCTTGGAGAAGGCCTTGCCGCGCTTCGCATCGGCGCGGCCCTTCTTGTGCATGATGTTCGCGAAATGACTATGGCCTGCCACGGAGTGCTCCTGGGCTCGATTCCAACGATTCGAGTGTAGCCGCAGACATGACAGCGGCCCCGCCACCTGGATGGCGAGGCCGCGGAAGAACGGGAGGAAGCGCGGGTTAGCGCTTCGAGAACTGGAAGCGGGCGCGGGCGCCGCGCTGACCGGGCTTCTTGCGCTCCTTCTCGCGCGGGTCGCGGGTCATGTAGCCCGCGTCGCGGAGAGCGCCCTCGACCGACTCGTCGGCCTTGGCCATGGCGCGCGCGATGCCGAGGCGGACCGCGTCGGCCTGTCCCTGGGGACCGCCGCCCTCGACCTTGACGTGGATGTCGTACTTGGACTCCGACTCCGTGACCGTCAGCGGCTGGCGCACGGCGAGGCGCTGGGCCTTGCTCGTGAAGTACGTGTCCCAGGCCTTCTTGTTGACCATCATCACGCCCTCGCCGGGGGTGATGCGGACACGCGCGACGGCCGACTTGCGACGGCCTGTGCCCCAGATGTAGGTCTTGTTCGCCATGGTGTCGGGGGTTCCTCTACTCGTCCGCGGTGCGACCGGTGCCGAACGACAGCGTCTCCGGCTTCTGGGCGTGGTGCGGGTGATCGCTACCGGGGTAGATCTTGAGCTTCTTGAGCATGTGCCGGCCGAGCGTCGTCTTGGGAAGCATGCGACGCACGGCGAGGCGAATGATGCGGTCGGGGTGACGCTCGCGAACGCGCGCGAAGGGCTCCTCGACGAGGCCGCCCGGATAGTGCGTGTGGTGGCGGTAGACCTTCTTCTCGGCCTTGGAACCGGTCACCTGCACGTCCTTCGCGTTGATGACGACCACGAAGTCGCCCTGGTCGCTGTGCGGGGTGTAGCTGGGCTTGTGCTTGCCCATCAGCATCCGCGCGATCTGGGCAGCCATGCGACCGAGCACCTCCTGGGAGGCGTCGACCAGGTACCACTTGGCGTTGGCGAGGTCCGTCGAGACCACGGTCGTCTTCTTGAACATGGGTGGGCCGTCCACGAGAAACGCCCGGGAAACCCCGGGCGAAGGGGGCGAAGGTAGCCCGGTCGGGCGGTCGGTCAAGGGAAGGCGCATCCGGAGGTCCGGCCCAATTCGGTGGGACCGGCGCCCACGGCCGGGCGGTTCTCAGCCGCCCCGGTAGTGGACCACGACGGCCCCCACCGGCCCCGCCCCCTCGACGCGCACCGGCAGGACCGGCAGGCGGGCGTAGCGCACCCGCTTGGGATCGACGCGGCCCTTGAGGAACCCGAGGGCCCACCCGGCGAAGCGGTCGTCCGTCTCCTCCGGGCCCGCGCCCAGCCCCAGGCCCTCGCGCACCACCCACGCCGCCGTGTCGGGTGCCACCAGGACGCGTCCTTCCGCGTCGATCCGGCCTCCAAGCACCCGCACCATGCCGCTGCCGCCGAAGGCCACCCGGCCGGCATAGCCGCCGGAGCCCGCCTCGATCCGGACCGCCTCCACGCTGCGGCCCCCGACGCCGCCCAGCTCGAGCCGCACCCCGGCCAAGGCGAAGCCAGGATCGCTGGGAACGACCCAAGCGATGCCGGTCGCGACGGCCAGCGCGGCCATCAGCGCCCCCAGCGTGCGCATCGCGGCCCCGCGCAGGATCCAGTCGAAGGCGGCGAGCACGAGGACGAGGGTGCCGAGCAGGAACACGGCCGGGCGTCGCGGTGACCGCGGGTCGCCGCGCGTCACGAACTCGGGGGGCGCCTTCGGCGCGACGGTCGCCCGATCGAAGACCGTGCGGACCGGGCGCACCCAGAGCTCGCTCTCGAGCAGGCCGAGCATCTCATCCCCCGTCAGCGCGCGCACGACGCGCCCCATGCCGAGCGCACGCAGGCCGCCGGGCCCCGTGCGCTGCGCCTGCCCCGCGGGCCCCAGTCGGCGCGCGAGGCTCGGCGGCCAGCGGCGCTCGGGGGGCGGGCCGATCAGGAGGCCACCGCGGCGCACGAAGCCCGTGACCGCCGTGGCGAGGCGCCGGGCGCGGGACGGATCCGCGGGCGACCAGCCCTTCTCGAGCACGACGACGGCGTCGAACCCGTCGAGGTCCATCGCGTGCGCGATGTCGACCTCGCTCTGGTGGACCATGGACACGTCGCCGTCGCGGTCGAGGCCGCGTGCATCGGCTGCACCGTCGAAGATGAGCGCGATCGGGGGCCTGAGCGGCACGCGCGCGACGCTCGCCGGGCGCCACCACGGCCCGTTGCCGTCGCCGAGCGGCATCGCCTCCGCGTCGACCCGGACCGGCGCGCCCGGGCGTACCCCCACGCGCAGGGCGTCGTCGAGGCCGGGCGGCACCGCGCCCGTCGTGGGCTGCCGCAACGGATTCCAGGCAGCGGGCCACGGATCGAGCCCGGCGCGAGCGAGGACGGCGCCGCCGCCGAAGAGCAGGGTGAGCGTGACGACCGTGGCCGTCGCTGCACGCCGACCGGCGGCGCCGAAACACATGAGGAGCAGCACGAGGACCGGGAGCGCGAGCGCCGGCTGCTCGGCGCGGATCGCCTGCGCGGGCGCGGCCCAGATCGCGTAGAGGAAGAAGGGGGCGAGCGCGAGGGCCAGCGCCAGCGGACGCCATCCCGCACCGCGAACCCGCTCCCCTGCGTCGCGACGCACGGTGGCCATGAGCAACAGGCCGGCGGCGAGGACCCCATACAGGCGCAGCAGGGCGCTGGGCGTTTCCGGCACGAGGGGCAGCCTCAGCAGGCCCGCGCTCGGCAGCGCGAGCACGAAGAACAGCAGGGCGCCGAAGGGGATGAGGGAATCGCGCTTCACGGGGTGGGCCGGGACGCTCCGGGGGTCGCTACCGTCAACGAGAGGGTGCCCCGCCGGTTCTGAGCTGCCACGGTCGCAGCGGCGGGCCGCAATCGGACGGCAATCCCGCGCGAACGGGCGCTCAGTCCACGTCGTCCGGGAAGCGCACGTCGATCGAGCGCGTGAGCGCGCGGTGCGGCTTCAGCGCGCGCTCGAGGCGCGCGAGCTTCTTCTGGTAGCAGTCCTCGAGCGGCGCATCGCGGCAGTCGCGCTCGGTGCGCCCCCACTCCAGCCGCACGGGTCGCTTCTTGCCGCCGCGGCGCGTGGGGTAGATCGTCGCCTGGAACGAGATCTCGCCTTCGGTCACGCCGCCGTCGAGCGACGGGAAGCGGCCCACGTCGATGACGCGCACGTGCACGCGACCGCGCGTATCGCGATACAGACGCCGCGCGACATCCGCCGCGGCCACCGCCTCGGCGACCTGGCCGTGGCGGTCCTCCCAGACGAGGCCCACCCGCGCCGTGCCGGCTGCGCGGATGCCGTGGATGACGGGCAACGGCGCCTTGAGGCCCTTCAGGTAGCCCTTGTAGGGGTCCGTGGGCAGCAGGCTGCCGTCGTCGGCAAGCAGGCGCTTGCGGTGCGTCAGACGCCCGCGGCGGTCCTTCACGCGCACGCTCACGATGGCGACGGGCGCGCGCAGCACCGGGTGCACGGTGACGCTCTTGGGGTAGACGATGTCCACCGTGCGCACGGTCTTGACGAGCGGGTGGCTCGTCACGACGGCACGCACGTGCGCCTCGGCATCGGGATCGAAGACGGAGCTCGAGAAGCGCCGGTAGTAGCGCTCGCTGGCGAGCTCCTTCTGGATATGCGCGTCGGCCCACGAAGGCAGCTTCACGAACGCGAGCGTCGAGGGCGTGAGCCGGTACGCCGGCATCTCGTAGGCCTGCGCCCGCGCCTGCCGCATCACGAGCCCGCCCACGAGCAGCAGCAGCGCAACGCCCGTCACGCGCAGGAGCACGTGCCCGAGCGGGGATTGCAGCACGTCCAGGAAGCGCCGGGCGTACCCCGGCGGCGGCTCGGCCTTGCGGCGTCCCATCACCCTCCCGACGGACGTCGGGATCCGGTCTGGATCCCGCGCGCCTCACGCAGGCGGCACGTCGCCCTCCCCGACGACCTGCCGCCCTCTGACAATCGGTCGCGCCGCCGAGCCCCTGAACCGATCCGCCCCCTCTCGCGCGCTGTTCGCACGAAGGAATGGCGAACGCGCGGTGCTACCCCGCGGCGCGCGCCGAGCGACCGAGGTCGACGACCTCCTCCAGCGCCGCGATGAGGTCCGCGGCGACGACGTGCCAGTCGTGGCGCTGGACCGTGGCCTGGCGGAGCGGCCCCTTGAGCTCGGGCCCCTTCTCGAGCGCGAGCGCCAGCGCGGCAATCAGCGGCTCGATGCCGAGGTCCAGTGAGTGCGGCACGACGAGCGTCGATGCCGCGCGGGCATCGCCCCCCTCGGCGAGCGCCGCAGAGACCGCTCCCGCACCCGCCTCGAGCGTCGCGACGGGCACGACGCCGGCCGCCATCGCGTCCAGTACGCCCGGTCGCCTCGCCGCGCTCTCCTCCTCGAACGCGACGAACACGTCGATGCAGGGCAGCCATTCCGGATACAGCGAGGCCGGCAGCGGCCCGGCGATGGCGATCGGCTCGCCCGTGGCGCTGCGGTCGAGCTCCGCGACGGCGCCCTCCAGAAGCTCCATGTGCGACGCATCCTCGATGCGCGGCACGATGACCCGCGCCTCCATCCAGTCGATGGACTCGATCACGGCCAGCGCCTCGCGGGTCTGGTCGTCCGCCTCGTGATCCCGCAGCCGCTCGCACAGGCGTCCGATCTGCTCGGCGCGGGCGCTGCGCCGCAGCGGATGAACGGCGGTGGCGTCCACGCCGCGCGCCAGGAGCCGCATGCCCGACACCGGCGACCCCTCGCCGCGCCGGTCGAACACGCACGTCGCCCCCGCAAGCACCGCGGGATCCCCGCGCCCGCCCCCACGACGGATCACGGTGAACGGCGTACCCCAGGCCGCATGCGCGCGATGCGCAGCGGCGCCCGCGACGCCGCCGCCCAGCGCGCTGAGCACCTCGATCCCGTGGCCGGGCACGACGGCCGCGAGCGCGTCGAAGAGCGCATCCAGCGAGAGCGGTGCGTCTCGGTCGCGCGTGAGCGGCGTGTGCAGGACGATCCGCCCCGGATGGACGGTCTGCCGGTGCAGGCGCGTGAGCACGCTGCCGTCCGGCTCGTACGCGTAGGCCTCCGACACGAAGTCGAACCGCTCCGGTCGGTGCTCCCCGCACACGGCGTGCACGGTATGGCCCAGGCGCGCGAGCGCACGAAGGACGTAGCGCAGCCACGCACCGCTGTCGTCGTCGGTCAGTCCCGATCGGTGGACGAAGGCGAACATGTCTCAATTTCGACATGAGTTCGCAGCGGTCGGCGCTGCCATCCGCTCGTCCGTTAAGGGACGCTCACATCTATCGCTGCTGTACGCGCACTCAAATCCAGGGACGCAGCATCAGGCGCAGCGCCAAGAGGGTCAGCACGATCCTGTAGAGGCTCCGGAACCGGGCCTCGCTGATCCGGGACAGGGCCCATCGCCCGGCGAAGGCACCCAGGATGACGACCACGCCCAGCGGGAGGATCACCTCGCCGTGCTCCAGCACCGCGAAGCCGATCGTCGAGAACGCGACGATCTTGATCACGTGCAGCCAGGCGGCGCACATCGCCTGGGTTGCCACGAGCTGCTCCTTCTTCATCTCGCTATGCAGCAGGAACGGGGCGATGAGGGGGCCGTTGGCGCCGACGACCACGCCGAAGGTGCCGCCCACGATGCCGGCGGCGGCCATCGCCGGGGTCGGGCCGAGACGGCGCAGCCCCCACGGGGGGGCCCAGGTCGCGTACAGCACCAGCACGCCGAAGACGACTTTCACGCCGTCCGCGGGCAGCTCGCGGAAGAGCCACAGGCCCAGCACGGGCAGCGGGGTCGAGACGAGCACGAAGACGAGGATCGGCCGCCAGCGAGCATGGGTGCGGTAGACCCAGATGCGGGAGGCGTTGGCGATCAACTGCACGCAGCCGTGCAGGGGGATCGCGAGGCCGGGCTCGATGCCGACGAGATAGAACGCCAGCAGGAGCACCATCCCGCCGCCCATGCCCACGATCGCCGAGATCGTGGCGGCGACGAAAGCGATGAGCGTCAGCAGCGGGATCCACGCCGGGTCCATGGCACCAGCGTGGGGGCCGCGAGCGGGCTTCCCAAGCGATTGCCCCGTGACGGACGGCCTTCGACGCCACGCACTCTTCGGTTGACGCAGCCGGGGGAACGTCCGTACACCGGATGCGATGTCGTTCTGCCTGCGTCGCTGGTTGCCGATCGCGCTGCTGTGGATCGCCCTCGGTGCGTCGCGCGTGCAGGCCGAGGAGGACGACCCCGACGACCTGTCCGAAGCCGAGGTCGCCGCACGCGTAGTCGAGGCGTATGGTGCCAGCGACACGAAGGCGCTCGACGCGCTCGCGCAGCGGACGTTCCCCGATCCGTGGATGACCTGCCGCATCCTGTTGATCGAGCGACGCTACGACGCCGCCCGGGCGTTCGCGGACCGCGTACCGGAGGGCCCCCGCGGCGGGCTGTCGGCCGAGGTCGATGCATGGCGAGCGGAGCCGGAGTCGACCGAGGTGTTGCAGTCGCTCGACGAAGCGACGCGTCTGCAGCGCGCGGGCGAGCGAGCGAAGGCGCTCGAGGTGCTGGAGGCCGTGAAGCCCGAACGCGCATTGACCCAAGTGATCGTGGCCATCCGACGCGCGTCGCTGCGCACGTGGCTGGAAGACGAGACGGCTGGGCTCGTGGACGCGTTCGCGGCGAGCCACGAGCGCGCCAAGGCGGCGCGCTGGCCGGACATGCGCACACGGTCCGCGCACTGGGCGGGGGTGTATGCGCGCAACGGGCGTGACTGGGAGCAGGCCGCGTCGTGGTTCGAGGCCGCGCTCGCGTCGGCGCGCGGATCCAGTCGGCCGGATGTCCTGCAGCAGGTGCTTCGCGACCTCGCCCTCGCCCGGATCGAGCTGAGCCAGCACGAAGCGGCCCGGCGCCGCCTCGAGGAGGCCGTCGAGGTGGCGAAGGCGGCCGGTCTCGTGAACCAGACGGCGCACAACCTCTACCGACTCGGCGACGTGAACGTCGACCTCGGGCGCTTCGAGGTCGCCATCGCGAACCTCCAGGCGAGCAGCGAGATGTACGCGTCGATCGGCCGGGTCGACGGCGTGGTCGGCGCGCAGGTCAGCCTGGGCCGCGCCTACCGCGACGCGGCGCGGCTCGCGGAGGCGGAGGCACCGCTGCGCCGCGCCGTCGCCCTCGCCGGCGAGCACGAGCTGGCGCAGGAAGAGGGCATCGCGCGGCGCATGCTGGGTAGCGTGGCGCTCGAGCGAGGCGAGCTGGGCGCGGCGCGCGCGCTCTTCGACCGAGCCCTCGAGCTTGCGCGGATCGCGAAGGACGCCACCGACGAGGCGGCCGCGCTGCATGCGCGGGGCGAGGTGCTGTACCTGCTGCGCAACTACGAGGATGCGCTCACATCCCTGCAGAGCGCGCTGCGAATGAAGATGGAGCTGAAACGCGGGCTGGACGCCGCGCGCACCTGGAACCTGATCGTGGGGACCCAACGGGCACTCGGCGACACGGATGGCGCGTGGACCACCATCGGCATCGCAATCCAGTTCGCGCGCGACGCCGGCGATGCGGTCGGGGAGCGGCAGCTGCTGGCCTTGCGTGCCCAGCTCCACGCGGAACGCGGCGACCCCGATGCCGCGACCCGGGACTTCACCCGCATGCTGGCGCTGACGCGGGCGGCCGGCGACGTGCGCCTCGAAGGCTGGGCACACGCCGGCCTCGGCAAGACCGCGCTGATCGCCGGACGTCCCGACGATGCGGCGCCGCACCTCGCGGCGGCCCGCGCCGTCTTCGAACGCACGGGCCATCGGCTCGGGTTGATCCACGTTGCCTACTTCGAGGCGCGCGTGCGCCTCGAGCAGGGAGACGCGCGCGGCGCCTTGGCAGCGGTCGACGAGGTGCACACCGAGCTGCGCCGCGTCCACGCGGGACTCGACGACGCCAACGCCATCAACGTGCGCGAGACGTACGCGCTCCTGACGCCGTGTGGGCTCGAGGCGGCGCGGCGGCTGAAGAACGTGCCGGCCGCCTTCCGCGTGCTCGAAGGCGGGCGCGCGGCCATCCTGCTGCAGGCGTTGGGCGGCCGGCGCACGGTCCTCGAGCAGGTCATGCCCGCGGACCTACGGAGCCTGGAGATCCGCGCCCGCAGCGCCGAGCTTCGCGCGGTGCAGGAGCTGGGCATCGCGCTGGCGCGGGGCGATGCGGAGGGCGCGCAGGTTGCGCGCGAACGCGCCGCCGCCGCGCGGGTCGAGCTCGACGCCGCCATTGCGCGCATGCGCCGCGATGCGCCGCAAGCGGCGGACGTGACGTACTCCGAACCCATCGACTTGGAGACGTTCGCGAAGAGCCTCGCGGCGAACGAGGCGTACGTCGCCTTCGAGTTCGTCGGCAACGTGGGCTATGCGCTCCGCGTCACGCGGAAGAGCGCTGAGCTCGTCGCGCTGCCCGACATCGGTCCCGCGCAGAAGCGGCTCGCGCGCCTTCGCTTCGATGCGCCCGGTCTGCTCGATGAGGAAGGGATCGAGATCGTGCGCGCCGGGCTGCTCGAGCCGCTGGGGTTGCCCGCGGCGGTCACGCGCGTGCTCGTCTCGCCCTCAGCGGAGTTGGCCACGGTTCCGCTCGCCGTCCTGTGGCCGGACAAGGACGTCGTCCACGTGCCGTCGGCCACGACGTACGCACTCCTGGCGAAGAACGGTGCGCGCGCGGGGTCCGGCGTCCTCGCCGCCGGCGACCCCGCGCATCCGGAAGGCGCGACGCTCGGTGGCGTGGAGCTCGTGCCGCTGCCGCATGCGCGGACGGAAGCCAAAGCCGTCGGCGACGTCGTCCTCACCGGCGCCGAAGCCACCCGCCCCGCGTTCCTCGCGGCGATCCGCCGGCGTCCGACGTGGGCGGCGATCCATCTCGCCTGCCATGCCGTGATCGACGGAGAGCGCCCGCGGCGCTCTGCACTCGCCCTGGCCCCCACCGCGAAGAGCGATGGGCGGCTCACGGTGGATGACGTCTTCCAGCTCCGATTCCCCGCAGACCTGATCGTGCTGTCGGCCTGCGAGTCGGGCCTCGGGAAGACGCGCGCAGGCGAGGGCCTCGTCGGGTTCACGCGGGCGTTCCTCTTCGGCGGAGCGCGCCGCGTGATCGTCTCGCTATGGATGGTGGACGACGAGGCGACGAGCGCGCTCATGCGTCGCTTCTACGAGATCTGGCAGACGCCGCGCGACGGCAAGCCCGTGCCGACCGCGACGGCCTTGCGCGAGGCCCAGGCGTGGATCCGCGGGCAGGAGAAGTGGAAGCACCCCTACTACTGGGCCGGCTTCGCACTCTGGGGACTCGCCGACTGAGTGGTGGCGTGCGCTTTCACGCTTTCAGATAGCGCCTGACGGCGAGGCGCCTCCTCGCGCACACTGAGCGCATGCGAATCGCGCTGATCGGGGCCGGCCACATGGGAGCGCAACACGCCACGGCGTGGGCGGCGCTGGACGACGTGGACGTCGCGTGGGTCGTGGCCCGCGGACCGGAGCGCGCAGGGACACTCGCCGAGAAGCTCGGCGCCACGGTCTCGACCGACCTCGCATCCGTGCTCGCCGACAGCTCGCTCGATGCGGTCGACGTGACGCTGCCGACGGCGCTGCATGCGGAGACGACCATCCGCGCGCTCGAGGCGGGCATACACGTACTCTGCGAGACACCGTTGGCGGCGACGGCAGCGGAGGCGGTGCGCATGCGCGACGTGGCGCGCGCCTCGGGACGGCATCTCCAGGTCGCGCTGCTCATGCGCTTCGCGCGGCCGGCGATCGACCTCCACGCCGAGATCGAGCGTGGCGAGCTGGGCGCGCTGCGCGAGCTCGCCCTGGCGCGGCTCGCTCCCGGCACAGGCAGCGACCACCACGGCGATCCGCTCGAGGAGCTCATGCTCTTCGACCTCGACACGCTCACGCGCTGCATGGGAACGCCTTCACGCGTCCGAGCGCACATCGAGCCGGCGCCGGACGGTCGTTCGGATCGCGGTCGCGCGAAGGCGACGCTCGAGTACCCGGACGGCGCACGCGCGACATGCGAGGCCTCGTTCCTACAGCCTCCGAGCGAGCCCTTCGTCGCGACGATGCAGGCGCGCTTCGAGCGCGGACGCCTGGACACGACGTTCCGTCTTCCCGTGGACGCGTGGCCGACGTTCGAGCTGGTGCGGACACGCGAAGGCGAAGTCGAGGCGCCCGACACCGACCTGGGGCTTCCCCCCATCCTGGAAGAGTGCCGTCGCTTCCGCGATGTCGTGCACGGCGACGGCGATGCGGCGCTGCTGGATGCGACGCAAGCCATCAAGAGCCTGCACGTGCTCGATGCGCTGCGCAGATCCGCCCAGAGCGGGACCTGGGTGCCCCACCACGTCGAAGGCTGACGCGCGCCGGCACTTTCGGGGTCAATTTCAAAGGCGACTGCCGTCTCCCCGGCATGTCGATCCGTGCCCACGCCTTGCTCCTCGCCAGCCTTCTGCTTGTCGCCTGCGGCGGTGGCGGCGCGGGCGACCCGCCGACGACGCCCGCGAGCGCCCTGATCGTCGCAGGCGAGTACCGCTTCATCGCGATGGAGAGCGTGAACGACGACGCCCGCGCCGTCACGGGCGTCATGACGCCCGTGGGCCAGGCGTTCGAGCTGTCGCACGTTTGGTTCGCATCCCAGGGCAGCGCCGGCGCCAGTCAGACCGCGTTTCCGATTCCCTTCACCGTGTTCCCCGACCGTCTGTTCGCGCTCGCGGACGACGGCCTGCAGGGGCGAATCACCCCCGACGGCATGCTCGCCACGGCCGTTTCCGTCACGCCGGCCACGGAGAGCGCGCTGTACGTCCTGGTCCGACACCAGCCGACCCCGCTGCTCAGCGACCTGGCTGGTTCGTGGAAGGCCATCTCGTTCGGCCGCGCCGGCCCCACCTACGAGGGCTTCGCCAGCATTGCGGACGTGTCGATCGACGCGAACGGCCAGGTGACGTACACGTCGGTCACGTCGAGCCTCGACGGCGAGATCGATCCGCTGCCGCAGGTCCTTCAGCCAGATCAGCTGGTCGTGCTCGCCGGCGGCACGATCGCCCTGCAGCGGGCGGGCGCCCTGGCGAGGCGCGGTGGTGTCTCCGAGGACGGCAACCTGATCCTCTTCGCGGGAGACATGGCCTCCGGCAAGGCGAGCATCCATGCCCTCGTGCGCAAGTGGACTGCGTCCCCAAGCGACTTCGTCGGCGCCTACGGAACGGCCGCCCTCGTGATGGACGGACCGCTCCCACGCGCGGTCTGGGGGCCGTTGTTCAAGCCCGCGCCGCCCTCCGATGCGACGCTCCTCCGCTACTACCTCTACGAGGGCGAATCGTACGGGCCTTGGGACGTCACGCTTGGTGTCGGGGTGCTCCAGGACGGTGAGCTCACGACTGTCGGTCCCGGCATCAACGCCCCATCGATCTACCGCGGCATGGTGGCGGCGGGCGGCGCCTATGCCTTTGATGGCGTGGGCATCTCGCCGGGCGCCGGAGAGATGTTCCGCGTGCTCATCCGCTAGTGCGCTGACATACGAGATGCGGCGCGCGGCCACTTTGGCCACGCGCCGCGGGTGCGAGAGACGGGGGCGGAGAGGACTACCGAGCCCGTCGGGTCTCCACGAGGAGGTTGTTGCCCTCGTACAGCTCACGGACCTCGCCGTAGCCGCGCGGGGCGAAGTCGTTGCCGTTGTGCGCGATCGGGTCGACCGTGTACTGCACCGTCGCGCGGTTGCCACGGCCGATGTCGATCACCGGGAACGCGCGCAGCGTGCTCTGACGAGCGCGCAAGCCGTAGACACGCGAGCGGAACTGGCGGTGCCGGCGCACGCCGTCCTGGGTCCAGTAGACGTTCACGACGACGCTGAACCGGCCGGCGCTGCCGAGACCGCGGTTGCTGACGAGGACCTGCGGCTGGATCTGGCCGTGGCCCAGGCGATAGGCCGTGTACGTGACGCGCTGAGGGATGAGGTCGGGCAGGAACGCAATCGGGTAGATCGGGCCCGGGTCATACGGCAGGCCGATGCCCGAGGACGACGGCCCGGCCTGGGCCTCGTCGGGGGCGCCGACGAGCAGCAGCGCCGCGCAGAGGGCGAGGATGGACAGCAGACGCATGGGGAGGGTCTCCAGAGAGAGGTCGGGGGGAGGTCGAGGCGGCGCCGGAAGCCGCCCGGGAGGCAGAACGGCAGCCGTGCCCCGGCTCGCGACAGCCCGAATCCGGAATTCCGCAGGCGGCCCCCTCGCAGGCGAGGGGCGCGCGTCAGCTGCGGGGCGTCACCAGGTCTTGACCTCGAGCTCGAGCTCGACACCGAAGGCGGCGAAGACGGTGCGCTGGATCTTCACGATGAGGGCGTGCACGTCGGCGGCGGTCGCATCGCCCGTGTTCTCGATGAAGTTGGCGTGCACCGGCGAGACACGCGCGCCGCCGATCTGCGCGCCCTTGAGCCCGGCCTCGTCGATGAGGCGTCCCGCGGAACGCGGCCCCTCGGGCCCGTCCGGGTTCTTGAAGATGCAGCCGGCGCTCTTGGCCGAGAGCGGCTGCGTCTCGCGCTTCCACTTCATGGCGTCGTCGTAGAGCGCCTGCGCGGCCTCCTGCGTGAACGCGGGATCGC
Organism: Planctomycetota bacterium; assembly: GCA_030066775.1. Taxonomy (GTDB): domain Bacteria; phylum Planctomycetota; class PLA2; order PLA2; family JAEUHO01; genus JASJAY01. The sequence continues at coordinate 23,799 of JASJAY010000004.1, read as the reverse complement.
GGCGGAACGTCGCGCCCGTCACGAGGCAGCCGTCGAAGCGGCTGGTGCGATAGCCGAGATCGCCGGCCTCGATTACCCGGCGTGACGACGCGCCTTCCGGATCCAGGTAGGTCACCTCGACGAGCGCGTCGGCCACGGAGCCGAAGCGACCGCCGGCGTTCATGAACACGACGCCCCCCACCGTGCCGGGAATGCCCGGGCAGCCGGGGAGCCCCGGGATGCCGAGCTCGATCGCCGTCTTCACGAGACCGGGGAAGCTGTTGCCCGCGCCGACGCGCACCTGCGTATCGGTGATCTCCAAGAACTGCAGACGGCGCGTTGCGAGCACGGCGCCGCGAATCGGTCCGTCGCGCACGAGCAGGTTGTAGCCACCGCCGAGGTAGCGCAGCCGCACGCCCGCGTCGCGGCAGTGGCGCACGACGGCCTCGGCCTCCGCCTCGGTCTCCGGTTCGAACAGGAAGTCCGGACGTCCGCCCACACGCAAGGACGTGCGCGTACCCAGCGCCGGCGCACCGAGCGCCTCGGCGCGTCGGGCCGCGTCAGCGAAGACGGTCGGCAAGACCACGCGCCACCTCGTCCACGTTCCCGGCCCCCATCGTGACCAGCACGTCGCCGTCCCGGAGATGCTCGACGCCGTGCTCCACGACGGCGGGGAGGTCGGGCAGCGTCAGGGCGCGCCCGCCTTCGTTCGTGACGTGCCGCGCCAGGTCCTCGGACGTGACGGCGCGTCGTTCTTCTTCGCTGTCGCGCGCGAAGTAGATCGGCGGCATCCAGACCTCGTCCGCCTCGGCGAGCGTGGCGGCAAAGTCCTTCATCAGGCAGCGCGTACGGCTGGCCTGGTGCGGCTGGAACACGACCACGAGCCGGCGGTCGCCGAAGCGCCGGCGCAGCGCGCGCACGACGGCGCGGATCTCGGCCGGGTGATGGCCGTAGTCGTCGATCAGCTCCACGCCGCGCGTGCCCCCGACGTCCCGGGTCGCGACGTGTTCGAGCCGGCGGCCGACGCCGCCGAACGCGGCGAGCCCCTCACGGATCTCCGTGAGCGAGAGCCCGGCCGCGGCCAACGCCGCGGCGGCCCCCGTGCCGTTGAGCACGTTGTGCCGACCGAGCATGGGCAGCTCGAGCGTGCCCTCGATGCCGCCCGGGCCGCACACCTCGAAGCGCATGCCGCGGCCGTCCGCGGTGATCTCCGGCTCGCCGCACCGCCAGTCGGCCGCCTCGTCGAAGCCGTACGTCTCGATCGTGGCGAGGATGCGCGGATCGTCCTGGAACAGGGCGGCGAACGCGTCGTTCACGACGAGCGTGCCCTCCGGCGGAACGAGCGCCGCGAAGACGCGGAACGACTCCTGGATCTCCGCCAGGTCGCGGTAGTAGTCGAGGTGGTCCTCGTCGACGTTGGTGACGAGCGCGACCGTCGGCCGGTGCGCGTGGAACGATCGGTCGAACTCGCAGGACTCGGCCACGAAGTGCTCGCCGGCGCCGTGCTGCGCGCCCGTGCCCAGCTCGCGCAGCTCGCCGCCGACCACGAAGGACGGCTGGCGCTTGGCGTGGATCAGGCACGACGTCACGAGCGACGAGGTCGTCGTCTTGCCGTGGCAGCCGGCGACGCAGATCGCCAGGCGGTCCACCATCAAGGCGCCGAGCAGCTCGGCGTAGGTGCGGCGCTCGATCCCGCGCTGCCGGGCAGCGACGAGCTGCGGATGGCCCGCGGGAATGGCCGCCGAGTGGACCACCAGGTCGACGTCCTCCGGCAGCGCCTCGGCCGTCTCCGTGCCGTCGACCGCCATGCCGAGGGCCTTCAGCGCGTCGCTGCGCGGCCCGGGCTGCCGGTCGGAGCCACCGACGCGGTATCCGCGCGCGGCCAGCAGCCGGGCGGCGCCGGACAGGCCCACGCCCTCCATGCCGATCAGCCAGGCGCGCGCATGGCGCAGCAGGTCGAGGTCGGGGGACGCGCTGGCTCGCGTGTCGGACCGGATCATGGGCGGCGGCCTCCGGTGGCGGGGCCGCGCATCATCCGTGGGTCGTCGGACAGGTTCGGGCGTCCCGCCCGTCCGGTTCGGCCGCTCCTGCGCGCGCGCTCCGCACTCCGAGGAATCGGATCAGATCGGCCGCAGTTTGACCCGGAGCATCGGAACCCTCGACGGGAACCGAGGACCGCATGCGCTCGAGGCGCTCGGGATCGAAGAGCGGCGCGAGCACGTCCTCCTCGATGCGCTGGGGCGTGAGGTGCTCCTCCTCGATCAGGACCGAGAGGCCGATGTCGACGAGCGGCGCCGCGTTCTTGAACTGCTGGCAGTCGGCGTGATGCGGATAGGGCACGATCACGGAGGGGGTGGCCGTGGCGAGGAGCTCGGCGCAGGTGTTGGCCCCGCCCCGCGCGAGCGCGAAGTCCGCGAGCGCGTAGGCGGCGCCCATGTCGGAGATGAACGGCGCCACGTAGTGGCGCACGCCCATGCGCTCATAGGCCTCGCGCACGCCCTCGCCCTGCGCGCCGGTGGCGTGGATGACCTGCATCCGCTCGGTGACCTTGGGAACCTCGACGACGGCCCGCGTGAGGCCGATCATCCACCGCTCGTAGAGGCCGCGCGCACCCAGGCTGCCGCCGAAGACGAGCAGGGTCTTGCGATCCCGGTCGAGGCCGAAGGGCGTCGGATCGGGCTCGCGGTGGACCAGGTCCGCGCGCAGCATCGGCCCGCTCACGACCACGCGGTCGGCAGGCAGGCGCGCCCCCGCCTCCGGCGCCGGCACGTAGATCCGCCCGGCCGCCGCGGCGAGCTTGCGCACGACCAGCCCGGGCACCTTGTCGGCGACGATGAAGGCCAGGGGCAGGCCCACCATGCGCGCGGCGATCACCATCGGGACGCACGGCCAGCCCCCGAGCGCGACGACGCCGATCGCGCGCTCGCGGCGGATCACCGCCAGCGCATCCCCCACCCCCCGGACGATGCGGGGGCCGAAGAGCAGGCCGCTCTTGACCCCGCTGGGGATGCGCGCGGCCATCACCGTGTGCGGCGGCGACCGCCCCGTGAACCAGCCTTCCTCCCCGGCCTCGCCAGGCGTCGTGAACACGCTGGCGACGCCGTGCTGCTCGAGCGCCTCGGCGAGGGCGAAGCCCGGCGCGAGATGGCCGACGGTGCCCCCGCCCGAGAAGACGACGGTCGGAGGGCGATCGGCGCTGGCCGGCGTGGGGGCGATCACCCGTCAATTGTAGGTGTGCCCGTCGACGGCTCAGCCGCGCCGGCGGCGTGCGTGCCAGACCAGGGCAACCAGCCAGGCGGCCGTCGCGGCAAGGGCCGGCTGTACGTAGCCGCCCTCCCGCTGGATCAGCACCATCGCCCAGAGCATGACGATGGCGAACGTGGCGAAGGCGAGCCCCACCCCCATGGCTCCGGATTGGCGCATGCGGGCAGGGTAGCGCCCACCGGGGGCCGCGCGCGGGCCCAGCGCCGATGCGCTACGATCCGCGCCGAGGAGCAGCGAGATGGAGCCGGACCGCCCGGAGATGAGTCAGCCCCCGGAGGCGTACGTGCCGCCGCCGAAGGCGGCGTCGCTCGGCAACATCCTGGGCGACAGCATCTCGGTCTACGCGCGGCACTGCATTCCGATCCTGATCGTGTCTGCGGCCGTATTCGTCCCGTTCGCGTATCTACAGAACCTCGGATGGCGCCGCCTCGCAGAGCAGCCGGACTTCATCCTTCGCCTGAGGGCGGGCGAAACGGGGCAGTCGGTGTGGCTGCCCATCGTCTCGTTCTGCCTGCAGTTCGTCCTGCAGGGGTTCGTGATCTACATCGTCGTGCAGCACCTGAGCGGACGGCGGCCCGGTCTCGGGGCGGCCCTGTCCGCGGGCATCCAACGCATGATTCCCGCGCTGGGCGTGGTGGTCTGCATCGTGCTCTGCTTCGTGCCGCTCTTCCTGCCCGTCTACTTCGCCCCGGGGCTCCTGCTGGTGATGTTCATCCCCATCATCGTCGTGGGCTGCGGGCTCTTCGTCGCCATCGCCGCTTCGGTGATGGAGCGGCCCGGCATCGTCGGCGCCCTCGGCCGCAGCTGGGAGCTCACGAAGGGGCGGCGCGGCACGATCTTCCTGCTCTTGTTCGTCGTGATGATGATCCTGCGTGTCGTGACCCAAGTGATCGAGAGGTCGGTCTTGCGGGGCGGCTGGGATTCGCTGCTCCAAGCACTCGAGACGTCGACGTGGATCGATACGGGCATCGCCGCGATGTTCCACTCGTTCCTCGCCGTGTGCGCGGGCGTCACGTACCACCACCTGCGCACCAGCAAGGAAGGCGCGCAGACCGAGGAGCTCGCCGCCATCTTCGACTAGCCACGTTGGACACCTGCGGCGTCGAAGCCGTCTAGCCCCGGGAGGGCCCCGTTCCCTTGCGTGATCCCCGACTGATCCTCCTCGCTGCCCTGCTCGGCATCGCTGCCGGGGTGGTCGTGTACCTGGGGCAGGACGAGGGCGTCGATCCCGCCTCGACGCCGCTGCTGGAGGAGACGGACGAAGACGAAGCGCTGGACCCCGAGGCGGCCCTCCAGGGCGCGGGGGCCGGTGCCGCGCAGGGGCCGGCCCCCGAGGAGGACAATCCGTTCGCCGACGAGACGGACGTGCGGGTCCTGCTCGTCGCGACGCTCGACTACCGGACGACGAAGGCGGCCTGGGCCCGCCTCGAGGCGCTGCTTCGGGATGATCCGGAGCGCGTCGCGGAGCTGCTCGCGCTCTTGCGTCCGGGGACCGTCGCGAACGACTTCTACATCGCGCGGCAGTGCGAGCAGATCGGCCAGCTTCTCGCCAAGCTGGGCCGCACCGGACTCACAGCGCTCCTCGACGCGCTGGAAGACGACGATCCCCACTACCTGCTGCGCATCGCGGCCTGCCTCGGTCCCTTCGGCGAGCGTGCCGCACCGGCGGTCCCGCGACTGATCGATCTGATGTACGCCGCGGGCGAAGAGCCCCCCGAGAAGATGACGGCGCTCTATGTCGACGTCCTGGGCCGCATCGGGCCCGCCTCGAAGAAGATCCTGCCCACGCTGCACCGCTGGCTCGACGAGGGCGAGACCGAGGTCGTCGAGATCGCCGCGGCGCGCGCGCTCGTGCGCATCGGCGGTCCCACGAAGGAGGTCTTCCAGCGCGCCGCCGACGTCATGGCTGTCGGGCCCTGGCAGGGGCAACGCCGTGTGATCGCGCAGGAGCTGGGCGCGATGGGCAAGCGCGCCGCCCCGATGCTCCCGGAGCTGCTCCGGCTTGCGCGGGAGGGCGAAGACGGGAGCGTGCAGGGGACCGCCGTGAACCTGATCGGCATGATCGGGGTGCCGGATCCGGACGCGATCGCGCAGCTCGAGCAGGACCTGACCAAGACCACCAGCCTCGAAGCGTTCGGCGGTCCGTGGGGCTTCGCGCTCTCGAAGCTCGGCCCACCGGGGCGCGCCGCGCTCGTGCGGGCTGTCGAGGCCCATGCCCCGTTGAGCGCCGGATACGCAACGCGCCACCTACTCGCCGGCGGACTGGGATCCAAGCGCATCTGGTCCCTGCTGGAGCCGGGCATCGTGCTTCCGCAGCCGGAGGCGGAGCGCGTCGAGATGATGGGCGCGCTCTCGTACTTCTTCGAGAACGGGGGCAAGGTCCCGGCGGCCGCGGCCGTGCGGCTGATGCCGACCTTCATGGCGTACAAGGACGACACCTGGACGCGGCGCAGCGGGCTCAGCTTCGCGTATCACGTCGACCGACACACGCAGGCGTGGTGCGACATGCTCCAGGCGCTGCTGCGGGACAGCGGCATCAGTGAGTACGACCACCACATCCGTTCCGAAATCGCGGGCGTCCTCACCCGGTCCACGAAAGCGGATCGGGCCAAGACGCTCGAGGGCATCCAGCAGCTGATCGGGGACGACCCTTCGGACGGCAGCCACTACCACCTGCTCATCCCCTTCGTACCCACGCATCCCCAGCCCGTGGTCCGGACGTGGCGCACGGGCGTCGAGCAGGGCGCCGTGGGCTGGGACACCCTCCGCATCTGGTTGACGAAGGGCGAGCCGCCGAAGCTCGTGGCGCCGCCCTCCGTGGCGAAGGCCATCCGCGAAGGCATGAGCGGCGGCTAGCGCGAGCGTGCGTCTAGACGGTGCGGGAGAAGGTCTCGCGCTCGGTGGGCTGCTTGCGGTACGCGTCGAAGACCATCGCCACGTTGCGCACGAGCCGGCGGCCGAGGCCGACGACGTCGATCGCCTCCGGCGTCACCTCCACGAGCCCGTCGGTTGCGAGCGGGGCGAGGTCCTTGAGCTCGTCGGCGAAGTCGGTCGCGAAGTCGAGGCCGAAGCGCGCCTCGGTGGCGCGGATGTCCAGATGGTTGTTGACCATCAGCTCCGTGATGATCGCGCCGCGGACCACGTCGTCCTGCGTGCGCACGCGGCCCTTGATCGTCGCCAGCTCGCCGCCCTCGATCGCACGCTGGTACCGCGCGAGGTGCTTCTCGTTCTGGACGAATGCGCCGGCCACGTCGCCGATCGACGAGAGGCCGCACGCAATGGTGTCGGGTGCGTTGCGCACCGTGTACCCCATGAAGTTGCGGCCGAGGCGGCCTTCGATGGCCGCACGGGCGAGCTCGTCCTCGGGCAGCGCGAAGTGGTCCATGCCCAGGGGCACGTAGCCGGCGTCCTCGAAGCCATCCGTCGCGGCGTTGAAGATCGCGAGCTTGGCGGAGCCGCTCGGCAGGTCCTCGGCGTCGATCTTGCGCTGGTTGCGCTGGATCTGCGGCAGGTGCGCGTAGCCGTACACGGCGACGCGATCGGGGCGAATCTCGAGCACCCGGCGAATGGTCTCCTCGAAGCCCTCGACGGTCTGCTTCGGCAGGCCGTAGATGAGGTCGACGTTGACGGACTCGAACCCGTGCGTGCGGGCGGCGGCAATGAGGCCCGCCGTCTGCTCGAAGGTCTGGATGCGGCCGATGGCCTCCTGCACGTCCGTGTCGAAGTCCTGCACACCGGCCGAGAGCCGGTTGAAGCCGACGCCGGCGAGCGCCTCGATGTGGTCCGCCGTCGTGACGCGCGGGTCGACCTCGATCGCCACCTCCGCGTCGGGCGTCATGTCGAAGTGCTCGAGCACGGCCTTGTGGAACGTGGCCAGCGCCTCGGGCTCGGCGTAGGTGGGCGTGCCCCCGCCCCAGTGCAGCTGGCGCAGCGTGCGGCGCTCGCCGAGCCGCTCGGCCACCATCCGGATCTCCTTCAGCAGGATCTCGCGGTAGTGCTCCTCGGCGATGGGCTTGCGGGAGATCACGACGTTGCAGCCGCAGTACCAGCACCGCTCCCAGCAGAACGGCAGGTGGATGTAGAGGCTCAGCGGCTCGTCGACCTGCTTGCTCGCGAGCGCGAGGTGCTCGGCGTACGTCTCCGGCCCGACCCCGTCGTGGAACTCCACGGCCGTGGGATACGAGGTGTAGCGCGGCCCCGGCCGGTCGTACTTGCGGATGAGGGCGAGTTCGGCGTCGGAGTAGGTCACGCAGCGGCTCCGGAGTTGCCCTCAAGGATCCCCTGATCGGCCCGGCCTGCCAACCGCGAACGGGGCCGAGCCTCCACACGGGCCGATCCGTAGGATGGAGGCCTGGCCCGGGGAGGACGCCGATGAAGCCCTACACCGTCTCCGTCGAGATCGACCTGCCCCGGGAGCGCGTGCTCGAGCTCTTCGACAGCGTCGAGAACCTCTACAAGTGGCAGGATGGCCTTCAGAGCTTCGAGCACGTCAGCGGCGAGCCCGGTCAGGAGGGCGCGGTCTCCAAGCTGGTGTTCCTGAACGGCAAGCATCGCATCGAGCTGACCGAGACGATCACGAAGCGGGCGCTGCCGGACGAGTTCAACGGGACTTACGCCTGGGACGGCGGCAGCAACACCCTGGTGAACCGGTTCATCGAGCTGGGCCCGAACCGGACGCGCTGGGAGAGCACCTGCGAGTACGAGCTGAAGCACTTCATGCTGAAGGCAATGGGGTTCCTGTTCCCCGGGATGTTCAAGAAGCAGAACCAGAAGTTCCTCGACAACTTCAAGGCCTTCTGTGAGGAGGGCACGGACGTCCGCGACGCGGACTGACGCCCCGCTTGCTTCCCGTCGTCAGGCGTTCACCTCCACCGGCACGGGCTCGAAGCGCGCCGTGAAATGCGGCAGCACCGCCGGCCGGTCGGTGAAGCGCAGGCCCGGGATCTCCTCCCGCTTGGCGAAGAGCTCGATCAGCGCCTCGATCACGTAGTCCATGTGGCTCTGGGTGTAGACCCGGCGCGGGATGGCGAGGCGCACGAGGTCGAGCGCGGGCCAGGTCCAGGACCCGTCGTTCTCCTTGCGTCCGAACATCACGTTGCCGATCTCGCAGGTGCGGATGCCCGCGTGCTCGTAGAGCGCGACGGAAAGCGACCAGCCGGGGAGCTGTTCGTTCGGCAGGTGGCTGCAGAAGCCGCGGCCGTCGACGTAGACGGCGTGGCCGCCGCACGGCTTCATCACGGGGATGCCCGCGGCGTCGAGACGCTCTTCCACGTACCGCGTCGAAGCCAGGCGGTACTCGAGGTAGTCCTCGTCGAGGATCTCCTGCACGCCGATGGCGAGCGCGTCGAGGTCGCGGCCGGCGAGACCGCCGTACGTCGGGAATCCCTCCGTGAGGATGAGCAGGCGCCGGACCTCGGCCGCCACCTCGGGCGAGCGCAGGGTGATCACGCCGCCGTTGTTGCCGAACGCGTCCTTCTTCATGCTCATCATGGCCCCGTCGACGAGGCTGAAGAGCTCCTGGGCGATCGACTTGGGCGTGCGGTCGGCGAAGCCCTCCTCGCGCAGCTTGATGAACATCGCGTTCTCGGCGAAGCGCGCCGCGTCGAGCATGAGCGGCACGCCGAAGCGGTCGCAGACGGCCCGCGCCCCGCGCACGTTCTCCATGCTCACGGGCTGGCCGCCGCCCGAGTTGTTCGTGATCGTGATCAGCACGAAGGGCACGTTGGCTGCCCCCTCCTCCTCGAGCAGCGCCTCGAGGCGAAGCAGGTCGATGTTGCCCTTGAAGGGGTGCAGACTCTCGGGATCCCGCGCCTCGGGGATCGGGATGTCGAGCGCCCGCGCCCCGGACATCTCGATGTTCGCCCGCGTCGTGTCGAAGTGCGTGTTGCCGGGCACGATCTGGCCGGCCTTCACGATGGCGCTACAGATCAGGTTCTCCGCCGCACGCCCCTGGTGCGTCGGGATCACCTCTTCATGCCCGAAGATGTCCTGCACGGCGGCCTTGAAGCGCCAGTAGCTGCGCGCGCCGGCGTACGTCTCGTCGCCGCGCATGATGCCCGCCCACTGTTCGCTGCTCATCGCGCCCGTACCGGAGTCGGTGAGCAGATCGATCAGGATGTGGTCCGCATGCAGGCGGAACGGGTTCCACGCGGCTTCCGCCAGGAGCTCCCGGCGCTGCTCGAGCGTGGTCTTGCCGATGGGCTCGACGACCTTGATACGGAACGGCTCGATGATGGTCTTCAACGGGGACCTCCCAGTCGCTGGACGATCTTGTCCGCCACACGCAACGCGTTGGCGTAGATGGTGAAGGTGAAGGGCACGCCGCCACTGGTCGGCATGAAGCTGCCGTCGGTGACGTAGAGGTTCGGGACGTCGTGGGCCCGGCAGGTCGGGTCCAACACGGAGCGGGCGGGATCGGTGCCGAAGCGGCACGTCCCCCCCACCAGGTTCTTGCTGGGGATGCCGACCACCGGCGCGGAGCGCGGGTCGACGGCGCCGAGGCGGCCGAGCACGTGCACGCCGCGATCGACGAGGTAGCGCGCGGTCTCGACGTTGCGCGGATGGCTGTAGGCGTTGATGCGCGCAACCTGCGCGCCGTAGCGATCGCGCACGTGGGGATCGAGCGTGACGCGCGTGTAGGGCGTGGGGAGCCACTCGCCGAAGACCTCGAAGCGCAGGTGCTGCCCCTCGCGGAAGTACCCGTGGAGCCGGCGCTTGAGGGCGCGCCCCCAGAGCGTCTTGTTCTTCGGGACGCGATCCCAGAGCGCCTGGTTGATCGCGCCGTTCACGGGGTTCGGGTGCACGCGCAGGAAGTTCAGCGTCCCGCCCTTGCGCCGGCCCAGCGTCTTGTCCTGGATCTCGTACCAGTCCTGCAGCACGCGGTTGACGAAGGGCTCCTTCGAGCGCAACCAGGTCTCGCCCGGGAAGCGCGCGTAGGGGAAGGTGCCGATCCCCGCGCCGAAGGTGCTGAAGAGGAGGTGTCTGCCCACCTGCCCGCTCCGGTTGCCGAGCCCGCGCGGATGCCGGGGCCCGCGCGACGCCAGGAGCAGCCGGGCCGACTCGATCGCCTGGCAGGCGACCACGAAGACGCGTGCCTCGACCGTGTGGCGGGCGCCGTCCCGACCCACGTAGTGGGCCCGTACGACGCGCCCCGTCGCGTCGCTCTCGAGTCGCGTCACCATGGCGCGCGACTGGATCAGGCAGCGCTTCGTGGCCAGCGCACGCGGCAGGAAGGCGGCCTGCGAGCTGCCCTTGGCCCCGGTGGTGCAGCCGTAGCTGCCGCAGTAGCCCGCGTACGCGCAGGAGCCGCGCCCGGGTCGGGACTCGGAGAGCACCGCGCGCGGCAGAGGCATCGGATGCAGGCCGTCAGCCCGGCACACACGATCGATCCGATCCGCGAAGGGATGCTCGTTCGTGGGCCACTGCGCGAACTCGTCGGTCGAGCGCCGGTCGCGCAAGGCGGCGGGAAGCTCCTCGGGTTCGGGCACGATGCCGGAGACGCCGACCTCCTGCTCCGCCCGCGCGTACCAAGGCTCGAGGTCGTCGTACGTGATCGGCCAGTCGACGACGTCGGCGTGCTCGATCGGGCCGTACGTCGAGCGCAGGCGGAAGTCGACCGGCTTGAGGCGCAGCATGAACCCGCTCATGAGCACGCTGGCGCCGCCGACGAGGCTGCCGTTCCAGTAGTAGCCGCTCTGCCGGCTCTGGCGCGTGCCATCGGCGCCGAACCACTCGTCCACCTGCGGCTCGTCGTCCACCGAGGGCCAGTAGGTCGGCCGCCGACAGGTGTAGACCTCGTCCTTCTTGAACTGCTCGCGGTCGAACCACGGCCCCTTCTCGAGCACGACGACCGCGTAGCCGGCCTCGGCGAGCGTGGCGGCAACGGGACCGCCCCCCGCTCCGCTTCCGATCACGCAGACGTCGGCTTCGTGCTTCATCGTCCGCGCGGCCTCCACCCCGGCGTCTCGGGTCGCGGCTTCAGCTCCGCGACCTGTCCCCAGGTCCATCCGAGGGCATTCGGGTTGCCGCCGTGCAGCGGATCGCCCAGGAGCGCCTCGAGCACGAAGGAGATGGCCTGCCGCATCCACGCGAGGCCCGCCGGCGTCTGCTCGAAGGTCGTGAGCACCCGATCGCGACGCGCCCCCGGGAGGGACGCGAAGGGGCGGCGGCCCTGGCGCCGGGCCATGCGGTCAAGCGTGGCGAGCCCCTCGAGCAGCTGGGTGCGGACCGCCGGCCGGACCGTCGGGTCGGCGAGCGCCGCGTCGGTGTAGCCGACGGCGTTGACGTCGCGTGCTCCGGGCCCCCACGCGTCGCGCGGGAGCAGCTGGTCGGCCGCGGCCTCGAACGTGCGCCACGTCGCGGCATCGAAGGTCCGGCGCGGCGCGCCCTCGCGCGTGGGCTCGGTGCGCGCGGCGCGCTCGGCGTCGAGGAAGCCGTGCGCCCAGAACCCGACCATGCCGGCGGCACCCGCACCGAGGGCGACGCTTCGCAGCACGTCTCGTCTCGTGGGCCCGCCCCCAGGCGCGTGCATGCAGTCTCCTGTGTCGATCGCAGCCGGCGATGCGCGAGGCTGCGCAGTGGTGCGCAGCGATCCCCAGTCCGCCGGGTCCAAACGGCGAACGGGGGCCCACCTCGTCGGTCGCGCCTCTGAAACGCACACGAGGTGCCAGTCGCCGCTCGCGCACCACGCCCCAAACGCAAGCGGGCCGGCGACCCGAAGGTCGCCGGCCCGGAGGTGGGTCGTTGCGGGCTGTCGGGCCGTCTAGGCCTCGAGCAGCTTCATCAGCTTCGCGCGCTTCTGCAGCCAGTCGCGACGCAGGGAGGTGCCGAAACGCGACGCCTTCTCGAAGGCGGTCCGACGCGCCTCGATGCGGCCGACCTTCATCTGGTCGAGCAGGTCGCGCGCCTCGGCGCGCTGGGCAGCATCCTCGAGCTCGGCGGCGGCCGTGGCCAGGCGCATCTCCTCGGCCAGCTGCAGGCTCGCCGTGAGCGTGCGCACCAGCTCGAGGTCCTTGCCGAGCGCGTTCGTGTAGGCGTCGATGCGGGCGCGGATCGCGGCGACCTGCGCGTCGATCTTCGCCTGGCGCTTCTCGGCCAGGAACTGCTCGACCTCGCGGTCGTAGATCTTCACGCGGACGCGGCGGACCTTGCTCTGGAGGCCGACGCCGATCGACGTGGGCCCGCCACCGAACACGTGGTTCAGGTGGAAGCCGGCCTGGCCCTGGTAGCCGTTGACCTCCATCTCGCGCGTGGGCTGTCGCTTCGCCCGCGGACGGATGTGGCCGAACTGGAGCACCTGCTGTTCGACGACACGGGCCTTGGCCATCTGGCGCTGGGCCGCGTCGATCTCGACGTAGAGGCTCGCGAGCTCACGCAGGGTGCGCGCGGTCGTCTCGCTGGTCGGTGCCCAGGTGTCGGGCGTCGCACCGCGCACGTCCCAGCGCTTGCTGTCCGCGACGCGGTCCATGCGGGCGAGCATCCGACGCGCACGCGGCTTCAGGCCCACGCGCCAGGCGCTGCGGACCGACGACTCGCGCGTCGTTGCGCGGGGCGTCACGGTGTACGCGGCCATGCGATTGCGCAGCAGGCCGGCGAGCTCGTAGGGCGAGAGCTCGAGCGGCTGCTGAGGCGCATCGCTGCCGGGGGTGACGGGTGCGTTCTTCTGTGCGGCGCCGGCCGACGGGCCGTCCGCACCCGCAGGGGCGGCGGTCGCGAGCACGCCGAGCGCGAGGCCCAGTGTGGCGAACCGGCCCAGGGCACGTCGCAGTCGAGCGACGCGGGTCGTGGGGAGTCGGGAGGCGGAGGGGAGCATGGGGTGTGTCCTCTGGTGCCGGCTGCCGGAGCCGGCTCTTTCTTGACGGGTCCTCGGGGTAGAGCCGAGAGGCCCGTGGGATTTGCCACCCGCGAGGCGGATGGCGCCCCGTCCATCGGGGCCGAGCGAAGAACGGCAGACACGGCCCCGGCCGCGACAGATCGATCCGATCGGCCCACAGAGCCCTGTTTTCCGGGCTTTCTGCGCGCCCCACGGGGCCGGCGGATCCCCCCTGCGAGCCCTCGGTTTGACCCCAGCGGGCGTGCCGTGCGAGAGTCGGCCCGCGGTCGGAGCCGCCCGCGGGCTCGGCTGTCTGGGGGTGGCGCATGACGAAGACGGGCCTAGGTGTGGCGCTGGCCGCGCTGGTCGCCGGCGTGCTGATCGGACGCTACGCCCTGCCGCAGCGGGCCGAATCGGAGCCGGAGGCGAAGACCCGCGGCGGCGACTCGGTGCGATTCGAAGGGATGGGGCTCGTCGTCCAGGACCCGAACGTGGACGAGGTGGCCTACCGCACGTTCTCGGCGAACGCCGCCGAGCCTTCGCCGTGGCGCTGCGTCGCCGTGCTGCAGGGCCGGGCCGTGGATCGCCCGCCGAACATGACGGAGTACCGGGACGTGTACCGCGTCGAGGTGCGCGTGAAGCGCAGCGGCACCTGGAGCGAGACGACGGACTGCACGGGCCCCTGCGCGCCGGGCCCCTGCGTGATCACCGCCTGCGGCACGGTGACGGCGAACGGGACCATCGTCGGGTTCAACTGCGAGGGGCGCGGCTGCCCCAACCCGTTCGCCAACACCCGGCGCATGGGCACCTGCCAGCCCGGCCCCTGACCGCTGGACGTCGCGCGTAACCGTCTACGGGGGTCTGAAGCAGACCCCCTCCCCACGGAACAAGTCCCGCGGGGCCCCTCCCCCGCCTCCGCTCCGCGTCGCGCGCTTGCGCGCGCTCTGGTCGGCGCCTCTCGCGCGGATCCCAGCCCTCGCGCGGCGCAACGGGCTGACCGCTGGACGTTGCGCTAGGCTGAGCCGTCCAAGGCTCGAGGAGGGTTCCGATGCGACTTGCCTTCACGTGGAGCGCGCTGCTCGCGCTGGTGTGTCTGACCGCAGGAACGGCCGTCGCCGACAAGGGGCCGGCCGAGAAGGAGCCCACCGCCAAGGCCAAGGGCAAGCGCTACGCGTGGAAGAGCAAGGACGGGCTCGCGTACCACTACCGCGTGCCCAAGGGATACGACGCGGAGAAGGGCGCCGGGCTCACGCTGATCCTGCACGGGTCGAACCTCGATCGGCGCTGGGGCTTCGCGAACCACAGCGACAAGACGTTCCGCCCCGACGACATCGTGGTCTCACCCGACGGCACGTCGTCGAACGGGCGCGGCGGCTTCAACTTCCTCGGGGAGAAGAAGGACGCGAAGCGCGTACGTGCGCTGATCGAGGAGCTGCAGGCGACCTTCAAGATCAACGGCGTCTATCTCTACGGACACAGCCAAGGCTCGTTCTTCGCGCTGTACTTCGCCGGCGAGTACCCGGACATGGTGGATGGGGTGGTCGGCCATGCGAGCGGCGTCTGGACCTGGACGCGGCAGGGCAAGAAGGGCCACGGCCAGGCGATCGTCTTCATGCACGGAACGCAGGATCCGGTCGTCCCGTATGGGCAGAGTGAAGGCGGGTACGAGGTCTACAAGAAAGCCAAGTACCCGATGGTCCGGCTGCGCAGCCTCGAGGGCTGGAACCACTGGCCCGCCGAGCACAACCTCAACATGTACCGCCAGGCGGTGCCGCACACGTCCCAGCAGCTGGCCTGGGTGGAGGGCATGACGACCCAGGACGGGGAGCGGCTCGCGTGGTGCTTCGACTTCCTCGCCGGGAGCAAGTTCCGCGAGCGCCACGACTACGCAGGCACGTTCACCTTGGCGAAGCACATCGAGGCCCACGACGCGGCCAGCGACAAGCTCAAGGCGCGCGCCGCCAAGGTGTGCGCGACGATCGAGGCGCTCGCCGCCAAGCACGTCGAGGCGCTCGAGAAGGAGATGCCCGACAAGCTCGCCCTCGAGAAGAAGGGCTGGCCCGCGCACGCGCTGATGTTCCTGCGCACGTTCAACGGCGTCCCGGCCTGCGAGGCCTTCTTCGAGTCGCACGGCAAGGCGATGTCGAAGAACCGCGACCAGGGCCTGAAGCATCTGCGCGCCTACTGGAAGGCGAAGAACGGCGGCGACGACGCCAAGGCCTTCGAGGCGGGGCTCAAGGCCGTCGAGTCGGGGTACTTCTTCCACGAGGTGGCCGGCTGGGAGTTCCGCAAGCAGATGAAGGCGATGCGGGAGAAGGCCAAGGACCTGAAGCTCTCGAAGAAGACGCTCAAGCGCTACGACGAGGCGTTCCCGACCTTCGAGAAGGCGCAGGAGCTGGGCCAGAAGGACTTCGACAGCCTGAACAAGAAGAACGGCAAGCTGCCGTAACCAAGGGTTATCGGATGCCGAGGATCACGTCGCGCAGGCTGTCCTCGAGGTCCTCCAGCGACTCTTCGTCGGCCAGCTGCTGGTGGCACAGCTCGCAGTCCTGGCTCAGGACCTCGCCTTCGCTCGTGGCGTGCGTCTCGTTGTGGCAGCGGAAGCAGCCGCGCCGATCGGCCTGCTCACCACGGTGGCCCAGGTGCGAGGGGTACTCGTCCCAGCCGATCTTCATGGACGGGTAAACGTTGCGTCGATAGAGCGTGGCGAGGCCGCGGGCGGCGAGCGCCAGGGTCTCGCCATCGGGCTTCGCGTCCGCGTGGTGCTCGTCGTAAGCTGCGCCAAGCTCCGTACGGAACGCCTGCTCGAGGCTGGCGCGATCACGCGCCCGGTCTTCGCGCGCGAGCAGCGGGAGACCGAGCTTCTTCAGGTAGGGCACCGATGCGTCGAGCACGCCCTCGGTGAGCGCCCAGTCGAAGGCGATCTCGGGCGATCCGTCGAAGATGTGCGACGGCCGGTTGTGGCAGTCGACGCAGTCCATCACGCGCGTCTCGAGCACGGGCTTGTCCCGCATCTCCTCCGTGGGCAGGTACTCCCGGACGGCCTCGCCGTCCTCGAGCACCGTGACCTTGCCGATCAGCTCGCGCTTCTTGTCGAGCGCCTCGTAGCGCACCTGCGTCTTGGGGCTCACGTGCCAGTGGATGCCCTCGTACTTCCCGGTCGTCGGGTTCTCGCCGCCGATCTTGAGCACGACGACGTTGACGGTCTGGCTATTGGCTTCGTCGGCCTCGTAGTGCATCCAGTGCGCGACGCGGCTTCCGTGGAACTTGGCGGGCCAGTGGCACTGCTCGCACGTGTCGCGGGACGGCCTGAGGGTGTGCACCGGCGCGTCGATCGGACGCTTGTAGTCCCCCACCACCGTGTGCCAGAGCTGCCGCGCGCCGTCGAGCTTCGCCTTCACCGCCCAGGACGCGCCCGGGCCGATGTGGCACTGCACGCACGAGACGCGCGAATGGGGTGAGCGCAGGTAGGCCTCGTACTCCGGATGCATCACGGAGTGACACGCGGTGCCGCAGAACTCCGGCGTGTCCATGTAGGTCATGGCCGTGTGGCCGACCATGCCGATGATGAGCAGGTTCACGAAGGTCAGGCCGCCGATCAAGGCGAGCTTGCGCACCGGCATCGTGAGCACGGCCGTACCCGAGCGGTCCCGGGGCTCGAGCCCGGCCTTGCGCCGGCGCCGGCGCCGCATCCAGAGGCCGATCGGGATCAGCATCAGCCCCAGCAGGAAGAACAGCGGCACGATCAGTAGCAGGGCCGCGGCGGCGTACGCGTTCTTCGTGGGGCTGGCGAACTCGGCCGCGAGGACCAGCACGAGCGTGCAGCCGGACACGGTCGCGAGGATCGCTCCGACGAGGGCCGTCGGGCTGTCCCAGATCCGCGGAATCCACGCGTTGAACCGCTTGAACACGAGCCGTCACCTCCCTCGTCGGGACCCGATCGAAGGATACCGGCGGCACCCCCGTATGCGACGCCTCGAGCGCCGTTAGCCCCAGGGATCGGTGGAGACGTGCTCGGCGGTGCGCCGGGAGACGTTGAGGATGAGCCCGACGCAGGTCGCTGCCATCAGGAGATTGCTGCCGCCGACGCTGATGAAGGGCAGCGACACGCCCTTCGTGGGTGCGGTCGCCGTGACGACGGCGATGTTGATGAGCGCCTGGAACGCGACGATGAACGTGGCGCCGGCGGCGAGATAAAAGGCGTGCGGCCCGAGCGCACGCGCCTGCCAGGCCACGCGCCGCCCGTAGAACGTGAACAGCATGAACGCGACGACGACCCCGGCGCAGCCGAGGAAGCCCAGCTCTTCACCGATCACCGTGAAGATGAAGTCGGTGCGCGCCTCCGCCACGTAGCCCAGCTTGTGCGTCCCCTCGCCCAGGCCGACGCCGATCACGCCGCCGCTGCCGAGGCCGATCAGCGCCTCCTCGATCTGCGTGCCGGACTGGGGCCCGGAGGCGTACAGCTCGAACCGCTTGCGCACGTGGGCGAAGCGCGTGTAGCCGTAGATCACGAGCAGCGGCATCGCGGTGATCACGAACGGCAGGAACCGCGTGGGCCGCACGCCGGCGAGACCCAGCAGCACGATCGCTTCGGCCACGATGAACAGGGACGTGCCCAGGTCGGGCTCGACCAAGACGAGCACCGCCCCCACCCCCACCGGCGCGAGGATCGCCAGGAGCGGGGTGCGATGCCCGAATGCCGTCGCGCGTTCACGGCGGGAGAGCTGATCGGCCAGGTAGAGCAGGGCCGCGATCTTGAGCAGCTCGCTGGGCTGGAAGGCGATCGGGCCGAAGTCGAGCCAGCGGCGCGACTGGTTGCGCAGCGGGCCGAGCACGAGCGTCGACGCGAGCAGGATCAGGGTGATGAACAGCACCGGGCGGCTGATCTTCTGGAACCACTCGAGCGGCGTGCGCGCGACGATCCAGCACGTGAGGACAGCGAGCAGCACCCAGCGCAGCTGCCGGATCACCGCCGCGATGGGGTTCGGGGCGCTCGAGCTGTCGCCTTGCAGGATCGAGAGCGCCGAGTCGACCGCAGCCCCCTTCACGGCGGTCGTCGAGTAGACCATCACGACGCCCAGCGAGGCGAGAGCGGCCGCCACGGCGAGCACGACGCGGCCGGCATGCTGCGCGGAGTAGCCGGGCCCTCGACGGAGGGGCAGGGCGGCGCTCGTCATCGGCTCACCTCATCTTCAGCGAGACGAGGGCGACGACGACGCAGATGACGGACACGATCCAGAACCGGACCGTCACCTTGTTCTCGTGCAGCCCCAGCTGCTCGTAGTGGTGGTGGAAGGGTGCGCACTTGAACCAGCGCTTGCCCGTGGCGTTCGCGTCGCCGCGCTTCTGGGCCGCACGACGCGTGAGCTTGAAGTAGTAGCGCTGCCAGATGACCGAGAACGCCTCGGCCACGAAGAGCCCGCCGGCGATCGCGAGCGTGAGCTCGTGGCGCAGCATCACGGCCATCACGCCGAGGATGCCGCCGATGGAGAGCGAGCCCGTGTCGCCCATGAAGACCTGGGCCGGGAAGCAGTTGAACCAGAGGAAGCCCAGCGCGCCGCCGGCGAGGGCGGCACCGATCACGGCGAGCTCCCCTGCCTCCGGCACGTAGAAGAGATGGAGCTCACGTGAGAAGTCCACGCGGCCCACGATGTAGGCGATCAGCGTGAAGGCCACGGCGACGGTGGCGGTGGTGCCGATCGCCAGCCCGTCCAGTCCGTCGGTGAAGTTCACCGCGTTGCTGCAGCCGACGATCACCAGGATGCCCAAGGGGATGAAGAGCAGCCCGAGGTCCAGGCAGAAGCGTTTGACGAAGGGCACCTGCAGGTCGGCGCGGTGGTGGTCCTTGGGGTTCGGCCAGGCCGGGATCAACCGGATCTCGCGTCCGATCGGCGGCGCCAGGGCCGACGCCCCCGCCTCGCCGGGTGCGGCGGCCGGCGCCCCGAGGGCCGCCGGCGGGATCGCGTCGAGCGTGATGCCGTTGAGCCGGGCGATCTCCTCGGCCCGGTCGCTGTCGCCCAGGTAGGCGCCGGCAAGCGAGCGCCATGACTCGCCCGGCTTCACCTCGTGGCGCTTGATCCAGCGCTTGGCGTAGGGGTCGGGCTTGATCGAGGGGCCGCGCAGCCAGGGCGTCTTGTCCTCGACGTTGCCGAGGGCGTAGATCAGGGCGATCGCCGTCGTGGCGATCAGCAGCTGGCCGGCGATCTTCTGCTTCTCGCTGATGCCCTTCGCACCGGGATGCGTGAGCTTCTTCCAGTCGTCGACGGCGCCCAGGGCGCCGAACGCGAGGAACGAGAGCAAGAGGATCCACGTGTACGCCATGTCGAGGCGCGCGAAGAGGAAGCCGGAGAGCGCGACGCCCACGAGCAGGATGACGCCGCCCATGGTGGGGACGCCCGCCTTCAGGCTGCGCTTCTCGTCGACCTCCTTGCTGCCGGTCTCGCTGAATCCGGCGATCTTCTTCTTGCGCAGGCTCTCGACGATGCCGGGCCCGACCACCGTCGCCACCAGGAACGCGAGGATCGCCGCGAACGCAGCGCGGAACGTGATGTAGTTGATGAGCCGGAAGCCGGAGATGTGTTCCTGAAGCGGTGCGAACAGGTGGTAGAGCATCCGCCGGCCTATCCCGTTCCCCGCGCGGCGCGTTCACGCCACGCGTGCCCTCTGGTTCTCGCAAGGAGCCCGTACGCAGACGGGCCACCCGGCGACCGCGCGCGCCTCCCTTAGGCGCGCGGTCCCCGGCTGAATGCACCGCCCGCGGGATCGACCGCGCGCGCACGCTCACGCATGACGTCGAGCAGGCGCTCGAGTCGCATGCTGCGCGACGCCTTGAACATCCACGCGTCGCCGGCACCGGGCTCGAACGCGGGGTCCTCGATCGCGGCGTCGACGTCGGGGTGCCAGCAGACGGCGTCCTTCGGCATGCCGAGGCGCAGCGCCTCCTCGACGACGAGCTTCGCGCTCGGGCCCACGGCCCAGAGCAGGTCGATGTCCTCGTTGGCGACCTTCTTGCCGAGCGAGCGGTGGCAGCGCTCGGACTCGTCGCCGAGCTCGAGCATCTCGCCGAGCACCGCGACGCGGCGGCCGACGCAGTCGCGCATCCGCAGCTCGCGAATGGCCTCGTCCATGCTGCGCGGGTTCGCGTTGTACGCGTCGTTGATGAAGACCATGTCGCCGATCCGCTCGCGGCTCATCCGCATCGGCGGCGCGACGTAGCGCATCAGGGCATCGCGGATCGCGAGCGGGTCCTGGTCGAGCCAGAGCCCGACGGCGACGGCGGCCAGGGCATTCGACACGTTGTGCATGCCGAGCGCAGGCACCTCGAAGGGCATCCGGCCGTAGAGGTAGAAGCCCACGCCACTCTGGGTCGCCTGGCCCTCGATGCCGTAGACGTCCGCGTCCTCCCAGGTGCCGAAGGTCACCACGTGGGCGTCGACGTCGTCCATGATCTCGCGGCAGTAGTAGTTGTCCGCGTTGAGGATCGCGGCGCCGTCGTCCGGGAGCCCGGCGAGCAGGGCGGCCTTCTCGCGCATCACGCCGCGGACCGTGCCCAGTCCCTCGAGGTGCGCCTCTTCGACGTTGGTGAGCACGCCGACGGTGGGACGCGCGATGCTCGTGAGGTACTCGATCTCGCCCGGCGCGTTCGTGCCGATCTCCACGACGCACGCGCGGGTGCGCGCGTTCATCTGCAGGAGCGTCAGCGGCACCCCGATCTCGTTGTTGTACGAGGCCGGGCTCGCCACGACGTCCTCGCCGAGGATCAACCGCACCATCTCCTTGACGGTCGTCTTGCCGCAGGAACCGGTGATGCCGATGACGGGCACGTCGAAGCGGCTGCGGTGCCAGCGCGCGAGGTCGCCGAGCGCACGCGTCGTGTCCTTCACGACGATCGCATTCGACGGCATTCGCGTGAACTCGGCATCGCGTGCCACGAGGCAGAACCCGGCTCCGCCGAGGAACGCCTCGTTGATGAACTGGTGCGCGTCGAAGCGCTTGCCGCGGATCGGAACGAAGAGCGCGCCGGGCTCGACGTTGCGGCTGTCGGTGGTCACGCTCGGGATGAGCGGATCGCCGTCGACGGGGCCGGCGGGCTCACCACCCGTGGCGCGTAGGACATCGCTGTAACGAATCGGTTCCATACCTTGACCTCACTATGCCTGGGGGGCACCCCAGGCCACGTATCACCCTTCACTCGATACGGCGCCTGCGTCGCGGCGTTCGCGCCGCGCCTCCAGGGCATCCCGTACCTCCTCGACGTCGTCGAACGGAACCGTCTCCGTCCCCACGACTTGCACGGCTTCATGCCCCTTTCCGGCGACCAAGAGGGTCGATCCGGAGGGGGCGCTGTCGACGGCATGCCGGATTGCCGTGCGACGATCCACGACCCGCGAAACGCGCTCCCGAAGCGTGGGCTCGGCCACACCCTCGAACATGTCGTCGAGGATCGCTTCGGGGTCTTCGTTCCGCGGGTTGTCGCTTGTGAAGATCGCGTGGTCGGCGAGCTCCGCCGCCACGCGCGCCATGCGCGGGCGCTTCGTGGCGTCGCGGTCGCCGCCGCAGCCCACCACGCACGTCAGCGGCTGGGCACCGACGCCGCGCAGGAAGCTCAGGACCTGCACCAGGGCGTCTTCGGTGTGGGCGTAGTCCACGAACGCGTGGAGATCGGCCTCGCTGTTCACACGCTCGAGGCGCCCGGGCACGCCGGCGACGGCTGCCGCGCCCTCGGCCGCCGTCAAGGCGTCGTAGCCCAGACCGACGCAGACGCCGACGGCGGCGAGCAGGTTCATCACGTTGTGCCGCCCGATGAGGCGCGTCTCGATCTCGTACTGCGCGCCGTCGGCCAGGACGAGCCGGAGGCGCGAGTGCTCGACGCTGAGCTCGATCGCGTCGGCGCGCACGTCGGCCTCGGGGACGCTGCCGTACGTGAGGACCGCGCCGCGGCAGAGCGCCGCGAAGCGCGGCCACGCCACGTCCTCGCGGTTGAGGACGGCCGTGCCGGCGGGCGGCAGGTGCGCGAAGAGACGCGCCTTCGCCTCGAAGTACGCCTCGGCCGTCTGGTGGTAGTCGAGGTGATCGCTGGCCAGGTTCGTGAAGACGGCGGCGCGGAAGGCGATGCCCTCGACGCGGCCCTGGTCCAGCGCGTGGCTCGAGACCTCCATCACGACCGCGTCGCAGCCGGCGTCGCGGGCCTTGGCCAGCAGCCGGCGCAGCTCCAGCACGCCCGGCGTCGTGTTGATCGAGGCCTCGCGCACGCCCGGCCCGAAGTCGTAGGCGATGGTGCCGATCACGCCGGCACGCAGACCGCACGCCGTGAGCGCCGCCGCCGTCAAGTAGGCGGTCGTCGTCTTGCCCTTGGTGCCGGTGATGCCGATGAGGACGAGCGCGTCCTGCGGCGCGCCGTACCAGGCGTCGGCGGCCGTGCGCAGCGCGTCGTCCACGTCGCGAACACGCAGCGTGGGCACGTTCTCCGGGAGCGGGCCCTCGGAGACGACGACGACCGCACCGCGGGCGGCGGCATCGACCGCGAAGCGCTCGCCGTCCTCGCGCGTGCCGCGACGTGCGAAGAAGACGTCGCCCGGCTTCACGTGGCGCGAGTCGTCCACGAGCCCCGTGATCTCCGCGTCGACGGAAACGCCGGTGAGTGCGACGCTGTCGAGCAGCGCGCGCAGGGCACCGACGGTGATGGGACGGATCGGGAGACCGGTCATCGCGGCCTCCCCGTCCCGTTGAAGACGACCTGCCCAGCGGCGTTGCCTCGAGGCACCTGTACGCGCGCCGGTGCACGCTCCGGGGTGGCGACCACGGGACGTTGCTTCGGGAGCCGGATGTACTCGAGCGTCGCGTTCAACACGCGCGCCACGGCGGGGGCCGCGACGGCGCCGCCGGAGCCGTTCTTGTCGCGCGGCACCTTGGCCATGACGAGGCAGACCATCTGCGGGTCGTGCGCCGGCGCCATGCCGACGAACGAGCAGATGTTGTTCGTTCCCTGCTGAGCGGTTCCGGTCTTCCCGGCGATCGGGTAGTCGCTCGCCTGGATGTGCTTCCGGGCGGTGCCCTGGGTGACCACCTGGCGCAGCCCCTGTCGGATCACGGGCAGGTAGCGCGGGTGGCAGAGCCGCGGCCCGCGCGGATCGCGCAGCTTCTGGCGGTACAAGAGCGCGGGCTTGACCATGCGCGCGTCGGGCCGCGCGAGGGCACAGTAGAGCGTGCCCAGCTGAAGCGGCGTCAGCGAGTTGCCCTGCCCGTACGCGACGCGGTGGTAGAGCCAGGGCGGCCAGCGCTTCGTCCCCACTTCCGGGTTCACGATGCCGCTCACCGCACGCGGGAACTCGATGTCGGGACGCTGCGTGAGGCGCAGCGTGCTCCACATGTCCTGCATGCCCTTCGCGCCGAGTCGGCGCGCGAGCTCGGCCGCGCCCGTGTTGCTGCTCTGCTCGAGCAGCAAGACGACCGTGCCCGGGCCGACGTAGTGCGTGTCGTGGATCACGTGCTTGCAGCCGGGGAACTTGTGCGCCTCCGGCATCGGGATGATCTCGTCCGCACGCACGACGCCCTTGTCGAGCGCCCACGCCACGGTGATCGGCTTGAAGACGCTGCCGACCTCGTAGCGCCCGGCCGCCACGTAGTCGTAGCCGCCGTGGAACGTGCCCAGCCCGTCCTCGCCGTCGAGGTTGGCGTTGTGCGTCGGGCGGTTGGCCCAGGCGAGGATCTCGCCGGTGTGCGGATCCATCACGAGGCCGCACAGC
>JASJAY010000150.1 GCA_030066775.1 Planctomycetota bacterium | reverse complement strand
GGCCGGGGATCCGCGCGGATCCCCGGCCCGGATGGGGCTTCCCCTAGGGGAGTGTCACGCTGGAGCCCGGCGCGGGGGGCTGCGTCCCCGTCGGCACGCCTGCGTTGGGATGCACGCTGCCCTGGTTCATCACGCTGCCGGCCGCATTCTTGACGTCGACCAGCTCGATCATGTCCTGGTCCTGGCCTTGCGGGTTCTGCGGGTCCGTGTGCTTGATCTGGATCGACGTGATGTTGGGGTTCGGCATATTGGCGTTGAGGCACCAGTCGAAGCTGAGCCAGATGTTGCCGCGGTCGGGGCTGAAGAACCAGACGCGGAACCCCTCGAGCCCCTTGAAGGGATCGGCGCTCGAGTCGTACGGCGACTCCTGCAGGACATAGGATGCGCCTCGCTCTTCTTTCGTGCCTGCCAGGATGTAGTGCGAGTTGCCGGGGGTGGCACTGTCGTAGTTGCACAGGAGCAGAAAGCTGTTCGTTCCCTGCCACTGCCCCTCGGCGTTCTTCTCGAGCACCTGCAGGTACGCCGTCCCGTCGGTGTACGGCGGGCTGTCCGTCGCATCGTCCCACTCCACGCTCGGGAACGTGGGACCTCCTCCCGGCTCGTCGATGGGGGGGATCATCGGTTGCGGTTCGGGGACCATATGCTCGTCCTTTCCTTGGGGAGCGGGGTCCTAGCGCGCGAAGCCTCCTTCAATGCTGATCGCCCGCTCCATTCCTTCATCGCGGGGCGGCTTGCTCGGCGTTCCGATTCCAAGCCCACATCCCCAGGTTTCCACCCTAGGTCTGTGGACCCGATTGCGTCAAGGCGACGCAACTCGCGCGACGAGCCGTTCGCCCCATCGTTCGCTGTCAACGGCATGGGCGGCGTTCGGCGGCGCTCGTTTCACGTCATCGTCGAAGCGTGCATTCGATCGGGACGTTTGCGCGCCATGCCGCAGCGGCGCATGATGTTCGTGAGGTGCACGCGATGCCGGTGTGCGGCTGCGGCGCGAGAGCGTTGCCCTGCTAGCGACCGTTGGCGGGCCCGCCCTTCTGCTTCCCGAGCAGGCCGTACTTGCGCATCTTGTTGAAGAGCGTCGTACGGTTGATCATCAGCGCGGCAGCCGTCTCCTGGCGGTTCCAGTTGTGGCTGCGCAGGGTGCGCTCGATGATCTCGCGCTCCGGGATCTCCAACGCCTTGCGCAGGGGCAGGGTCTGCCCCGGCTCGGGCGCGGAAACCGAGCGCGTCATCTCGGGCGGCAGGTCACGCGGCGTGAGCGTGTCGGTCCGGCACAGGATCACGCCGCGCTCGATCACGTTCTCGAGCTCGCGGATGTTCCCGGGCCAGTTGTGCGCCTGCAGGATCGTCATCGCGTTGTCGTCGATGTGCTGCACCGGCTTGTCGTTCTCGTCGGCGTAGCGCCCCACGAAGTGACTCGCGAGAAGCGGGATGTCGCCCATGCGGTCACGCAGGGGCGGGATCAGCATCGGGACCACGCTGATGCGGTAGTAGAGGTCGCGGCGGAACTCGCCGGTCTCGACCTTCTCTTCCAGGTCGTCGTTCGTGGCCAGGATCAGGCGCACGTCGACCTCGATCGTCTCCTCGCTGCCGACGGGCTCGAAGCGACGCTCCTGGATGACGCGCAGGAGCTTCACCTGCAGCGCCGGGCTCGCGGTCCCGATCTCGTCGAGGAAGAGTGTGCCGCCGTTGGCCGCCTGGAAGCGACCCGTGCGCGCGGAGGTGGCGCCGGTGAACGCCCCCTTGGCGTGGCCGAAGAGCTCGCTCTCGAGCAGACCCTCGGGCAGCGCGCCGCAGTTGATCTCGACGAAGGGCTCGTCGCGACGCGGCGAAGCATCGTGAATCGCACGGGCCAAGAGCGACTTCCCCGTACCGCTCTCGCCCGTGACCAATACCGTTGCGCGGGTGGGGGCCACCGCGTCGACCGTCTCGAAGAGCTTGACGAAGCTCGGGTCCTTGCCGATGGCGTTGCGCGAGCCGCCGCGGGCGTTGGCCAGCTGGGCGCGCAGGTCCGCGTTCTCCGTGCGCAGGCGCACGGACTCGATCGCGCGCTCGATCACCACGACCATCTCGTCGTCGAGGACGGGCTTGGTGACGTAGTCGAAGGCGCCTTCCTTCATGCCGCGCACGGCGTTCTCGATCGTGCCGTACCCGGTGATCAGGATCACCTCGGTGTCGGGGCTGGCGTCCTTGACGCGACCGAGCACCTCGAAGCCGTCGGCGCCGGGCATGTTGATGTCCGAGATCACCACGTCGTAGCGATCGGCACGCACGCGGGCCAGGGCCTCCTCGGCATCACCGGCGGCATCGACGTCGTGGCCGTGCTTGCGCAGCAGGATCCGCAGGGTGCGGGGCACCAGCGGGTCGTCATCGACGATGAGGATGCGTGCGGACAACGGAGCCTCCTAGACCGCCTCGGCGAGGTAACGCGCAGCCGGGAGCGCGATCGTCACGATCGTCCCGCCCGCCGTCGGGCACTCGACGCGAATGCGTCCACCGAACTTCTCCACCAGGCGCGCCGAGATCGGCAGGCCGAGCCCGGTTCCCTTGCCGGGCTCCTTGGTCGTGAAGAAGGGCTCGAACACGCGCGGGAGCACCTCCTCGTCGATGCCGGGACCGAGATCCTCGACCTCGATCAACAGCTCGTTGTTGTTGCGCATCGCACGCACCGTGATCGGCGTTCCGCCGCCGGCGGCATCGCACGCATTGCGCAGCAGGTTGGTTAGCACCTGGTGCATGCCGCGCGGCACGGCCGCTTCGGACACGTCGGCGCGGAGATCGGAGCAGAGCTCCGGGGCCTCGTCGCCGAGGGCGAGACGCACGGATGCGAGTGACTCCTCGACCAGCGCGGCGAGCGGCTGCGGTGCCTGCTCGACGGCAGCGTTGCGCGAGAACGTCAAGAGGCTCTGGACGATGTCGGCCATGCGCAGCAGGCCGGCGTGAGCGAGGTCGAGGTACTCGAGCGCCTCGGGGTCCTCCTTCACGCGGTCCTGGGTCAGGCGCACGCAGCGCAGCGTGGCATCGAGCGGGTTGTTCAGCTCGTGCGCGACGCCGGCGGCCAGCTTGCCGATCATGGCCAGCTTCTCCTGCACCTGCAGGCGCTTGCGAAGGTCGGTGTTGGTCGACAGCGCCTTGTGGTGCTCGAGGGCCTTCTCGATCGTGGCCGTGATCTCGTCCGCGCGGCAAGGCTTGGTGAGCACGTCGAAGGCGCCGAGGCGCATCAGCTCGACGGTGCGCTCCACGGTGCCGTAGCCCGTGAGCACGACGCACACGATCTGTGGCATCTCCTCGCGCAGGGCGGCGATCAGCTCCTGACCGCCCATCGGGCTCATGTGCAGGTCGGTGAGCACCACCTGCGGGGGATCCCGCCGGCAGGACTCCAGCGCGACCTGGCCGTTCTCGGCCGACGTCACGCGGTGACCCGCGATCTGCATGACCTCACGTAGGAAGTCGCGGACGACCTGCTTGTCGTCGACGACCAACACGTGCGCAGCGCGACGTCCCGCGCTCTGCGTCGGCTCCGCTTCCGAGACCCCGTGATTCGGGCTGCTGCCTTCCATTCGACCCGCCTGATGAAAATGGTGGACACGCACCTTTCGACCCGATCAGGCCCGGACCTTGAGCCGCAGGCGGCCTCTCGTCAGCGAATGTCGACGGAAATCAACGCAGGCCGCTGTCAGGGTGCGCAGGGAGCCCCGAAACGGCAGAAGATCGCGGCCTGGCGCGCAGCGGCCTCAGGCGATCTGGATGCGGTTGCGCCCGCCTTCCTTCGCCGCGTAGAGCGCCTCGTCGGCGAGGCGCAGCAGGGCTTCGCTCTCGCCGGCGGCGTCGGGGAAGATCGCGAGGCCGCCCGAGACCGTGACGCGCCGGGCGGGCACGTCCGGGCCGAGGTCGAGCGGTCGTGTGGCGACGGCGCGGCGGGCGCGCTCGATGGCGCCGAGGGCCTCGCCGGCCGCGTCCGCCCCCAGGCCCGGCAGCAGCACGGCGAACTCCTCGCCGCCCCAGCGGCAGACGAGGTCGGTCTCGCGGAAGGCCTCGTCCATGCGACGGGCGATGGCCGTCAGGGCGCGGTCGCCGGCCTGGTGGCCGAGGTCGTCGTTGAGGCTCTTGAAGTGATCGACGTCCAGCAGGGCCACGCCGAGGCGGGTTCCGTCGCGGCGAGCGCGCTCGATCTCCCGAGCCAGCGCGCGTTCGAAGGCGCGCCGGTTCGGCAGCTGGGTCAGCTGGTCTTGGGTGGAGAGGTTCTCCGCCTGCCGCAGCCGCAGCGCGTGTCGGAGCGCGAGCCCCGCCCGGCGGCACATGGTCTCCCACATGCGCACGCGATCCGTCTCGGGGAGGCGATCGCCGGGGAGGTTCGTGAGGTTGACCACACCCTGGCACGCGCGGCCGCGGCCGAGGGGCAGGACCACGTATGCGGCACCGTCGTAGCGCCGGACGCCGCCGGGCGTCGCGCGTCCCACCGTCGGTCGCCCGAGGGCGGCCACGCGACCGGCGATGCCGGCGCCGACGCTCTGCCGCACCTTGCCCACGAGGTCGTCGCGCATGCCGTGCACGGCCTGCAAGAGCAGGGTCGCGCGACCCGTGTCGCGCAGCATGAGCGACGCGCGTTCGGCGCCCGAGATGCCCGTGAGCGAGTCGAGCACGTACTGCTTGAGCGCGTCCGGCCGCGTGAGCCGACGCAGGCAGCCGTCGAGGAAGGCCTCGTTCGGCGAGCTCTTGGCTTTGCGGTCGGAGCGCCGTGCGCGCTTGCGGTCGGGCGGCGGGGTGCGGGTGGGGGGGCGGGGCGCATCCGCCAAGGCGGAGCGCGGGGCCGCGTGCGGATCCCACACGGGCACGTCGAACGTGCGCGCGGCCTTGCGCGCAGCGCGCGTCGGCGGCTCGCCGCACAGCACGATCGCCGCACCGCCGCTGAGCTGGGTCAGCTCCCGGAGCGCGGCGAGGGGCCGATCCTGGAGCAGGCGCGCGTCCAGCAGGATGGCGGCGATCGGCGCGCCGCCGGCCAGCCGGTCGATGGCGTCGTGGATGTCGAAGGCGTGCTCGACGGCCGCATCCGGGGGCACGACCAGCCCGGCGCGCGGGCGGTCGGCGCGCGGCGCCAGGGCGTCGATCGCACGCGCGCCGATGGCGAGCCAGACGCCGCCGCGCGCCTCGAGCGCCGCCATGTCGCTGCGCTCGCCGATCAGCTGGGCGAGGACCTCGGGCGTCACGCCCCTACCCCGCTTCCACCAGCGCCGCCTCGAGCCCGTCGACCGCGTCGGCGACGAACTGGGTGCCGCGATTCGAGCGGATCTCGCCCAGCGCCTCGCGCCGGGAGAGCGGGTGTCGATAGGGGCGGGTGCTGGTCATGGCGTCGAAGGCCTCGGCCACGCCGATGATGCCGGCGCCCAGCGGGATCTCGCCGCGACGCAGCCCGTCGGGATAGCCCATGCCGTCGGGCCGTTCGCGGTGGTGGCGCACGAAGGATGCGGCCTCGCCGAAGGGCGCCAGGATCCGCGACCCGACCACGGGATGCATGCGCACGACCTCGCGCTCGGGCTGGGTCAGGGGCCCTTCCCGCTGCAGCACGCCGTCGGGTGTGCCGACTGCGCCCACGTCGTGCAGGCGGCCGGCCACCTCGATCACGCTGCGCAGGCGTCCGGAGAGCCCCAGCGAATTGGCGATGCGCCCCGCGAGGCTCGAGACGCGATCCGCGTGGCCGGCGTACAGGCTGCCGCGTCCTTCGAGGACCTCGAGCATGCCCAGGGCCACCTGCAGCGCGTTCTCCTCGGCTGCCTGGCGGTTCAGCTCGGACTCGATCGCGACGGCGAGCGCCTGCGGCACGAGCGAAAGCAGGTAGCGGTCGCCGACCGCGTCGATCTCGGGCGGCGGCGCGCGCAGGATCGTGATGCCGCCCACGTGCTGGCCGTCGAGGTCCAGCGCCGCGGCGAGGCCCTCGAGCGGCTTGCCGTAGCCCAGGATCACGTCGCGCAGGGTGCGGTCGTTCTCGAACCGCGCGCGATGGATCAGATCCGGCCCCATGGCGCCCAGGAGACCGGGCGGTACGTCACCGCTCGGCTGCTCCGTGACGTGCACGCCGGTGGGCAGCTCGAGCTCGATGCGCGTCACGTGTGCGTGGAAGCGGCGCGTGAGGATCGACGCCGTCGTGCGCAGCATGCGCTCGAGGTCGCCCTTGCGCGAGAGGAGCTGCGTCAGCTCGCCGATGAACTCGAGGTCGGCGACGCGTCGCTCCAGGTCGCGGTGCGAGAGACGCAGGCTCTCCTCGGCTTCGCGCAGGGCCTGCTCGACCTGCAGCTGGCGCTCACGCAGGATCGTGGCCTCGTGGCGCACGCGCACGACGGCGTCGCGCTCGTAGCCCTGCATGCGGCGTTCGGCGAGCACGCGCTCGACCGTGCCGCGCAGCACGTCCAGCCGGAACGGCTTGGTGATGTAGTCGTCCGCGCCGTAGCGCAGCGCCTGCACCGCCGTCTCGGTCGAGGAGAAGGCGGTGATGAGGATGCTGCCCAGATGGGGGAGCAGCTCTTTGGCGGCGCGGATCAGGTCCAGGCCGCTCATGCGCGGCATCTTCAGATCCGTGAGCAGGACGTGGACGTCGCCTTCCTGGATGTCGGCGAGCGCCATGTGGCCGTCGTCGTGGGTCGCGACGCGGTAGCCTTCGCGCTGCAGGGCCTGGGCGACGAGCTCACGGATGGCCGGCTCGTCGTCGACGACGAGCACACGCGGTGCGGGCTCGGACGTGGACATACCGCCCCCGGAGGCGCCCGGCACGGGACTGATCGGCCGCATAACCGGCTGATCGGATGACGCCCGACCGACCTTGGGCAGAAAGTAGGGCCCTGCGCCTTGGTGGGCGCTGGCGTTAGCCCAGGACCGCGAGCGCGATCTGCGTCTGGCCGACCAGGTGCCAGGTCGTCAGGCAGATGTATGCAATCAAGAGGGCCGAGAGGCCGAGGCGCGCGACGCGGTGGCGGCCGAGCAGCATGAGGATGCCGCAGCCGGCCAGCGTCCAGACCATCTTCACGCCGATGAACGCGGCGGGACCGAACTCGAGCAGCTTGGCCATGACCGGGTTCCACTCCTCGGCGCCGAGCTGGAGGACGTTCAGCGTGAGGATCGCGTCCAGCAGGCAGAGCAGCATGATCACGGCGGTCTGCCACATCAGCTCCGAGTAGGGAGCCTGTGTCAGGGGGACGCTGCGCGTGGCGGTTGTTGCGGTCACGTGAATGATTCTTACACGAACCATTCGGACGTGTCAGCCGACTGTCTCTCAACGCGACGAAAGAGGGCGTGAATCCGCGGATACGGACGTTCACTTTGGAGGACGGCCTACGCGCGTGCGAACGCGCTTCAGTCGGCGAAGGTGGCGGGTGTCTCAGGAAGAGACGCCTGCTCTTCCGTCGTCGCGAGCTCGGCGTCGACGTGCCAGGTGTCTTCGTCGTCGCCTTCCCGGAACGTGAGCGTGCACGGAGCGGCCGTGCCGCCAGGTTGATAAATGCAGCTGTAGGGCACGGCGGGGGGGAGCCCGGTGCGCAGCAGGTCGACACCGGCGGCGACGGCGCGGAGCGGCCCTGCGTCGCGATCGGCCATGCGATCCGCGTAGCCTTCCGCGCGCACCAGGCTGCCGGTGGATCCCCACGTGACGAGCCACAAAGTCAGCGCGAGGACGCTGATGAGGGTCACCACCAACAACGCGTGGCCGCGCTCGCTACTCTGGTTGCCGGCGGTCGTCACTCGTTCTCCAACCACTGCAAGGCAACCCGATGCCCGTCGCCCTCCGGCCCCGTCTCGATGGTGACGTGGACGTCGCCGCCGAGATCGTCGACGAGGAATCCGCGCAGGTCGCTCGCAATGATCAGCTTCTGGTTGTGGACCTTGTCGGTGCGGCGGAGGACGCCGTCCTGGAGTCGGTACTCGATGCCCGGGTCCTGCGTGTCCTCGTCGTCGTCCTCACCGCCGGCGTCGTGTCCTCCAAGTCGTGCCGCAACGGCATCGCGGCGAATGCGAAGGCGCTGGCTTCCGAGCACTTCGACCGTGTCAGCCGCCCCGAGGTCGCGGCGCAGATGCTCGACGACGATGCGCATGTCCGTGGCGGAGGTGGCGCGATTGCGCAGACGGCCCATCTCCCGACCCGAGAAGGCGCTGGCCATGGCGATGACCACGGCGAAGGCGCCGAGGATGCTGGAGGCGATCAGCAGCTCGCTCAGGGTGTGACCGGACTCGGATGCCCGGCGTCGTGCGCGCGGACTAGTCATTCCCCGTCCTCGATCTCCGGATCCTCTTCCGCGTCTTCTTCCGCGTCCTCTGCGTCGGTCTCGTCCTCTGCTTCGTCCTCCTCCTCGGGAACGAGCACCTGCACGAGCGCCGTCGCCGTCGCCGGATCGAGTCCGTGCGAGACGGACAGGACCGTCACCTCGTTCTCGCCGTCCGGGGTCGGCACATCGCCGGGCGGTTCCTCGTCGCTCGCGATCAGCGACGCAGGCACGCCGAGCTGGCGTTCCGTCTCGCGCGCGGCCGGCGCCACGATGAAGGTCGGCTCGCCCCGACACCATCCATCCACGGCGTTGACCATCGAGCTCTGCGCGCCGGCCAGCTTCACGTAGCCGAAGGTGGCCAACGCCAGCAGCAGCAGCGCGATCTGGATCTCGAGCAAGGTGAAGCCGCGCTCGGTCGGAAGGGGGCGCTTACGGCAGCACACGACGTCCCGCTCCGTTCTGGACGAACCCCGCGATGATCCCCGACTCGTCGATGGTCAGGCTACCCGTCCAACCGGCGCCCGTTCGCTCGGCCGTGGCCAGGAACGTGGTCGCGCTCCCCGACACGCTGAACTCGAACGTCGTGTCGTGCTTCGCGAACGCGCCGTCCAGGAGGCCCGCGTCCTGGAGCAGGTCCATGGAGTCGGCGTAGGCGCGGTGCTCGAGCCAGTAGAAGCGCTGCGCGTTCCAGACCGTCTGCAGCCGGCTGGTGGCGAGGTCTACGTGGACGCGCTCGCGGGTCGCGGCCAGCTTCGGGATCGCGAGACCCAGAAGGAGCCCCATGATCGTCACGACCACGGCGACCTCGATCAGGGTGAACCCGCGCTTCATCGCTTGCGTGCTCCCGAGCCTCAGCTGCCGGGCGTCATCGGCGGCGGCGGAGGCGGCGGCGGGACCGCGCCATAGCCGTCACGCTGCGCGACGTGATCCTCTCGACGGACCGGCAGCCGGCGCTGCTCAGAGCGCTCGGCACGACCGGCGCGTGCGATCTGCATGACGGGCCCGAGGGCCTCCGGGCTGGCCCCGAGATCCAGCGCCATGTGGTATGCGGCCAAGGCATGGTTCAGCTGGCCGGCCTGCAGGCGCAGGTGTCCGAGCAGCTCGACCGCCTCGCGGTAGCGGGGGCGGAGCGCCAGCGCCTGGCGCAGCGACTCGAGCGTGAGCTGCGGGCGATCCGTCAGGAAGTACGCCGCGGCCAGCTCGTACCAGCCCTCCGCGTCGTTCTCGTGCTCGTGGACCAGCGCCTGCAGCGTGCGGATGCTCAGGTCATAGCGATCCAGGACGAGAGCGGAACGCGCGAGGGCGAGGTGGGCCTCCTTGGAGGCGCCTGCCTTCACGTGCGGCGCGAGCGCCTCGACGGCGGCTTCGTGATGCCCGCCGCGGTGCAACGCGAGACCGCGCGCCAGCTGCATGTCGAGCGCGGCGGGCGCCATCTGCATCGAGCGGTCGTAGTACTCGACGGCGCGATGTGACTCGCCGCGGTGCAGCGCGTCCTCGGCGGCGGCGGCGAGCAGCACGGCCGACTCGGGCCGCGCGCGCAGGTGCTCGGCCATGGCGATCTGGGCTTCCCCGTCGCGATCGGCGGCGCGCAGGGCACGCACCTCGGCGAGGCGCGCCTGGTCATTCGTGGGCGCGCGTGCGGAGGCAAGGCGGTAGGACCCGGCGGCGTCTGCCCAACGGCCCTGCACCTCGGCCAGCAGGCCGCGCACCATGGCGGTCTCGCCCAAGCCCGGCCTCAAGGCATCGGTGCGGTCGAGGTGGGCACGCGCCTCGCGGTAGCGGCCGCGCTCGATCGCCAGTCGCGCGAGCATGAGCCGCAGCCGCGGTGTGTCGGAGCCGAGGGCCAGCGCGGTGTCGAGCTCGCGCTTCGCCCGCTCGTAGTTGCCTTCGGCGATGTGGATGCGCGCATCGCGCATCGCGACCTGGCTGCGCACGCTGCTCCAGCGGCTCTCGCGCAGCTCCTTCTCTGCAGGGTCGGTCTTGTTGGTCGAGCAGCCGGCGAAGAGTGCCGGCGACACCATCAGGACGAGCAGGATGGGAAGGCGGTTCATTTGTCACCTCCAGCAGCGGACGGCTTCGACCGGGCGCGCTTCAGCAAGCGGGCGCGCAGGAGCGCAGCCGTGTCCGTGGGTTGGGTCCCCTGCCCGCCTTCGGTCGCCGCCGGGGTGGTGGCGGCTTCCGAGGGGCGTGCAGGGGAGGCGGGGCCCGCCGGGGCCGGCGGCACCGCGGGAGCGGCGGCCGGGGGCGGCGG
>JASJAY010000027.1 GCA_030066775.1 Planctomycetota bacterium | reverse complement strand
GAATCCTAAGGTGCCGGACGTCCGGCAGCCTGTCGCTTGAGGACGCGGATCTGGCCGAGGTGGCTGCTCAGGTGTTCGAGCACGTGGTAGAGGGTCCAGCGGCGCGACTTGGTGCGGCCCTGGACCTCGAAGGTCTCGGCGAGGCTCGCGTCGCTCCATTCGTGGAGCACGCCGTGGGTCCGGATGCGGGCGGCATCGATGCGCCCGAGGTACTCCGCGGCGGTCTGGCCCCGGAGCGTCTCGGGGTGGCCGCCGCCATCGGGAACGGGCATGCCGTCATCGGCCATGCGGATGCCAATCGCCTCGATGAGCACGTCGTCGGCGTCCTGGCGGGCGGTCACGCCCTGGGCCGCGGCGAGCATCCACCACGCCTCGGCGATGGGGATGTGGGCCAGGAGCATCCCGATCGTGTTCTCCCCCGGCGTGGCCTGCCACTCGAGGGTCTCGACGGGCAGCTCCGCGACCAGCCGGCGCAGGTGCTCGGTCTGGTCGTCCAGCGAGGCCGCGAAGGCGGCGATCACGGGCTGGGTCTGGGGGTCGTAGGTCGGATCGGGGGTCAGCAGGGCGTCGCGCATCGCGAGAGCGTAGTCTTTTCCCCGACGCGTTTCAGCGCGCATGCCCCTTATCCGGATGCACCCCGCTGGAGGCCGCCATGCCGCTCGCCCGCACGCTGATCGCTCTGTTGATCCTCGCCTTCCTCCTGCCCGCCGCGGCGGACGCGCGCGACGAGCGCTTCGAGAAGGCCGCGCCTTGGGATCGCGTGGACTTCGTGGACGACGGCGTCCGCGTGCGAGTGGACGGCACCTGGTACGCGCTCGTCTCGATCGATGGGGCCCAAGCCGCCGACGTGCTCGCCTTCTGCAAGGAGCGGTACGGCCGACGCTGGGACAAGCGCTTCGCCGAGGACCTCGTCGAGGTGCTGGCCGGCATGGACAAGCGCCCCGGCAAGAGCGTCGACCTCGTCCTGCGCGCGGAGGACGGCACGGAGGTCACCAAGACCGGCGTACCGATGACGGAGGCCAATCGCCGTGCCGTGTGGCGGGCGCGCCAAGACACGGATCGAGGTGGCCGTACGCGATCCGTGCGTCGCGTGAGCCGCGAGCACGCGACGAAGCCCGATCCGCGGTACGCGAAGCTCGTCTACCGGGTGAAGCTCACCAGGCCCGCGGCCCAGCAGGTGCTGACGCCGAAGCAGGCGCAGGACGACCTCGACCAGCTCGAGTGGCACATCACGCACGAGCACAGCTACGCGGGAATGAACGACGTCGACTACCGCGCCGCGTTCGACACGATCCGCCTCGGGATCGGCGAGGGCATCTCGAGAGGCAACTTGGCCCTGCAGATGCACCGGGTGATCTGCCTGTTCGGAGATGGGCACGCGCGGATTCGGGGGCTGTCTCGTGAAGTGCTCGAGGACTGGGGCTACATCGCTCAGGAGTTCAAGTCGAGTCTCTGGGTCGAGATGCTCGACGGTCGTCCGATCCTCGTATTCGGACCCCGGGATGGCGAGCGACCGTACGCGATCGAGGCCATCAACGACGTGCCGATCGGGCGGTGGTTCGACGCGGCGAGGGACATCGTGCCGAGGGCTTCACGGGCCTACGTGGAGCGTCGGCTCATCCGCGATCTGCGCTATCAGTCGTACCTACGAACGCGTCTCGGTCTCGACCTGAAGGCACCCCTCACGCTTCATCTGCGCAGCCTGGACGGCAAGCGCACGGAACGCCTGTCCCTTGCCGAGGCTCCTCCGTGGAGTGGCTTCGTACCGCCCGCCATCCACATGGAGCGCCGTGGAGACGTGGGATACCTGCGGATCCTCGAGATGAGCGGCGAGCGGCGCTACGCCCGCGCGGTCGACCACGTCATGAGTGAGTTTCGCGACACGAAGGGCCTCGTGATCGACGTGCGCGGTAACGGCGGCGGCACGCGCGACATCCTGCGCGCGCTCCTGCCCTACTTCCTCAGCAAAGACGAGATGCACGTCTGCAACGTGGCCGCGTACCGCATCCCGCCGGGCACGAAGCGCGGTGAGCGCGAGGGGTATCTCGCGAACCGCTACCTCTACCCCGTCACGTCCCGTCAGTGGAGCGATCGCGAGCGCGAGCACATCCAGGGCTTCCTAGGGTCGTTCGCCGCCGACTTGGTGCTGCCCGACGATCACTTCAGCGCATGGCACGTGATGCTCGTCACGCCGAAGACGAATCCGGCGGCGTACCGCTACCACCAGCGCGTCGTGATCCTCATGGACGGCGGCTGCTTCAGCGCGACGGACGTCTTCCTCGGTGCGTTCAAGGGACGCCCCGGCGTGACGCTCATGGGCACGCCAAGTGGCGGCGGGAGCGGCCGCTCCAAGCGCGGGCAGCTCGCGCACAGCGGGATTCGCTTCCGGCTCTCGACGATGGCCTCGTTCCAGCCCAGCGGCGAGCGATACGACGGCAAGGGCATCCAGCCCGACGTGCTTGTCGAGCCGAGCCCCGAGGACTTCACGAGCCAGCGTGACTCCGTGCTCGAGCGCGCGCTCGCGACGGCGGCGAAGCCGATCAAATAGCCTCAGCGCCGACTACTTGTCCTTCGGCTTCTCCTTGGCCTTCTTCTTCGCAGCCGCTTCCTCGGCCTTGGCCTCGATCGCGTTGACGACGCCGTCGATCCAAGCGCCGAGCTCGAAGTCGGCGCGCAGCGCTTCGAGGTGGGGGACGGCCTTCTTGCCGACCGTCACGAGCCATGCGCGTAGGCCCGGCTGCAGGCGCTTCTGGTCGTTCGGGCGCGCGGCGGCGAGGTGCTCCAGCGCGGGCGCGACGGCCTTCGGGCCAAGGCCCTTGATCGCTTCGAGTGCCGTCTCGTGCCAGTCGATGGCGTCCTCGTTCTCGCCGTCGTGGATGACGGGCTCCTCCGAGACCTCAGCGTCGTCGCGGTCTCCGCGCGGCTCGAGCGCTGCGAGGAGGGAGGGGAGGCAGGCGAAGGAGTCGTCCTTCAGCGTGGCCAACGTGAGCGCCGCGCGGCGGCGCGTCTCCGGATCGCGGTCTCGCAGCAACGCCTGAAGGTGCGGGACGGCGTTCGCCTCGAACCGCGCCAAGGCGTGGATGGCGTGCCAGCGCTCGGGTGCGGCGTCGGGCAAGTGCTCGCGCAGGTAGGCGCTGCCGTCCTCCTCGAACGCGAGGATCGACGGCCACGCCGTGTCGGGACGCGGGCGGGGGATCCACCCCGACCACTTCTTGCGGCCGATGGACAGCTCGTGGCCCGGGGCGAGCTGCACGCGATACGGGCGTTCGACGGGTGAGGCGAGCAGCGCGTCGCGCAGCGCGGGGAGCGCCGCGTCCGGCGTCTCTCCGAGTTCGACGAGGCTGCGCGCCGCGCTCCATCGCACGCGCGGTGCCTTGGCGCTGATGCGCTTGCTCAGTGCCGCCACGACGGCGTCTCGGTCCGTCGTCGACTGGCCGAGCGCCCACGCCGCGCCTTCCTGGGCTACGGCATCGTCTGCCTGCATCGCCTTCAGCAGGGCGCGGGTGGCGCCGGGACCAATGCGCTTGGCGTGCGCCAGCGCCATCGGCGTCCATGTGCGCACCATGGCGTGGGGTGACTCGAGCGCGCGCACGGTCAGCGTCGTGGCCTCGTCGTCGGTACGCAGCCGCGCGCCCAGGTGCTGCAACGCGGCCATCGCTACCGCCTCGCTCTCGTCGTGCGTGGCGTCGGCCAGTGCGGGGAGCCAGCTGCGCGGGTCGAGCTGCGCGGTGCGCAGGTGGCGGAGCGTCCACTTCCGGACGTGCCAGCTGGGATGCCGCAGCAGGTTGATCGAGAGCTCCGTCGCCTCGGGCCCGAGCTTCGCGATTGCGTCGAACGCGCCCCGGCGACGCTTTGGATCCACGAGCAGGGCGCGCAGGTCGTCCTGGGAGAACCCGCCCATGAGCGCCATGCCCTGCACCACGGCTGTGCGCACCGCGTCCTGCGGGTCGTCCAGATGCTCCTTCAACCGGGCCGCCGCGGCGACAAGGCGCTCCGTGGACTCGAGGGATGCGCTATCCGCGTCCACCGTGCGTGCCACCCGGCCAATGGCCAGGGCCGCAGCGGTGCGCACGACCAGATGCTCGTCGCTGAGGAGCTCGGCGAGGTCGGGCACGAGCGTCTCCGCGCTGCCGCCCATGTGGCCCAGCACCGTGGCGGCATTCCGCCGCGCGTTTGGATTCGTGCCCATCAGCGCACGCCGGAGCCCTGGCAGGGCCGGCTTGCCGATGGCGATCAGCGCTTCGGGCGCCTGGCCGAGGCCCGTCTCGCCCTGTTTCAGCTGTTCGAGCCAGTGCGAGAGGGGCCGACCGCCCCATGTGGGCTCGTCGTCGGCGTGGACGGGCGGTGCGGCCAGCAGCAGGGCTGCGCACAGGGCCAGGGTGAGATGCAGGGTCTTCACGAGGCGATCTCCCGGCCGGGGGGTGAGTCGGGAAGCACAGTCTAGGCGGGGCGTGACCCGGTCGCCCTGTCGCGGGTGGGCCCGACCGCGGAGGCCGGGTATAAGGGCGCCCCTGCCGTGCGGAGAGATGGCAGAGTGGTCGAATGCGCCGGCTTGCTAAGCCGGTGTACCCGCAAGGGTACCCCGGGTTCGAATCCCGGTCTCTCCGCCACCTTCTACTCGCGGGCCTGACCACCTCGCTCTGCATCAAGGATGTCACGTTTGGCTGGAAAGCGACGACCTGCACGCAAGGGATCAGGAGGCGGCGGTCGCGGTTCGCGCGGCGGCGGTTCCCGTGGCGGGGGTCGTGGCGGCGGTGGCCGCGGACGTGGCGGCGGTGGTCGTGGACGTGGCGGCGGTGACGGGCGTAGCGGTGGCCGCGGCCGTGGCGGCGGCGGTGGGAGCGACAAGCCGTCGCCCCTGCGCTACGAGACCCCGCCCGACGATCTTCCGTCGACCGAGTTCGAGCAGTTCGAGCTCGCCGATCGCATCCTCGATGCCATCGCGGCGGCCGGCTACCAGAAGCCCACGCCCGTGCAGGAGCAGGTGATCCCGCTCGCGCTGGATGAGGTCAACGTCGTGGCGCGCTCGCGCACCGGAACGGGCAAGACGTGCGCGTTCCTGACGCCGTTGATCTCGTTGCTCGACGAGATCGAGGACGAGGCGTTCCTCGAGGCGGGCGAAGCGCGCGGGCCGGTACGCATCCTGGTCGTGGTGCCGACGCGCGAGCTGGCCATGCAGGTGGCCGGCGAGGCAGAGCGGCTGACGTGCTTCCTGCCGATCCGCACGGCTTGCGTCTACGGCGGCACGCGCATCCAGAAGCAGATCGCGGAGCTCAAGACAGCGTCGATCGTGGTGGGCACGCCCGGTCGCCTGCTGGACCACATCGGCCGGCGCACCCTCGATCTCTCCAAGCTCGAGGCGATCGTGCTGGACGAGGTCGACCGCATGTACGACCTCGGGTTCCGCGAGGACGTGGACCGCATCCTCCTCGCCGCGAAGGCGCGTTCGCAGACGCTTCTGATGTCCGCCACGCTCAACGACGACGTCGAGCGGCTGATCGCCAAGCACATCGGCGAGCACGAGCGGATCCTCATCGAGAGCAAGTCGCTCACGGTGGACGAGGTCGACCAGGTCTTCTACTTCGTCGATCCGCGCCGGAAGCAGGAGCTGCTCGTCCAGCTGATCGAGGACCACAAGCCGGAGTGCGGCATCGTCTTCGTCCGGACGCGGTTCTCGACCGATCGACTGGCGCACCAGCTGCGCGAGCGCGGCTACGACTGCCGCGAGATCCACAGCGGCCTGCCGCAGCGCAAGCGCGAGCAGATCCTGAAGGGCTTCCGCGACGCGAAGTTCCCGCTCCTGATCGCCACGGACGTGGCTGCTCGCGGCCTCGACATCCAGGGCGTCACCCACGTCTTCAACTACGACATCCCGACCGTGGCGGAGGACTACGTCCACCGCATCGGCCGGACGGCCCGGATGGGCCGGCGCGGGGTGGGGATCAGCTTCATCACCCAGGACGACGGCCAGCTCCTGACCCAGATCGAGATGCTGATCAACAAGGAGATCCGGCAGGAGACCTACCCGGGTTTCGAGATCGCCCGCCCCAAGGCCGCCCCGACCAAGCCGGAACCGCCCAAGACCGCGGGCATCCAGCAGTGGCGCAACGTCCGCCGCCGCAGGCGGTAGCGGCGAATCGGCCATCGAGCAGACCGCTCGTTGCCGGGGGGATCTGCGGGACATAGCATCTGCCCGTCCCTTGGGAGGGTTGGGATCGGATGAGCCAGGCCACCGGCCTCTGGCGGGCGGGCGCGCGCATGGCCGCGCTTTCCGCCGTCTTGCTGCTGCTCTTTGGCGGCGCCGACGCGGCGTTCGCCGGTGAGCCCCCCGCGTTCCCGGCCCCCGCGCCCGAGGACGAGCAGCCCCCGGCCGACGACGTCCCGCCGGTCGAGCTGGTGGAGCCGGACGAGCCCACGGGCGTCGCCGGCCCGGCTCCCGACGTGCGCGAGCGGCCGCCCGAGCCGCCGGCGCCCGGCGCGTCGATCCCCGACTGGGACCTCGATCACCTCAACGCCGACTTGAAGCCCGTCGCGCCGCCGCGCCCCGACCCCTTCTCGATCCGCGACATCCGCTTCCGCCACGACAACCGCACGGCGTCGGCCGACGGTCGCATCGCGCCGCTGCGCCGCATCCCCCAGTGGGTCGACGTCATCGAGCGTCACGAGCTCGAGGAGTGGCGGCCGCTCGAGATCGGCACGCTGGCGACGCGTTTCCCGAACGTGAGCATGGCGGACGGCGGCAACCCGTTCCTGCAGATCCCGATCATTCGCGGCCTCGGTCGCGATCGCGTGAAGATCCTGACGGACGGCGTCTGGCCCGGCACCCAGGCGCTCGGCAGCCAAGGCGGCACGCTCTCGCTCTGGGACCCCGAGTCGACCGAGCGCGTCGAGATCTATCACGGGCCCGGCGCGTACCTGAAGGCGATCGACTCGCCCGGGGGCTTCATCAACATCGTTCCGCGT
This sequence comes from Planctomycetota bacterium, assembly GCA_030066775.1. GTDB lineage: Bacteria > Planctomycetota > PLA2 > PLA2 > JAEUHO01 > JASJAY01. The sequence goes on along the minus strand of JASJAY010000027.1, from coordinate 19,641 downwards.
CGCCCGCGCCAGCACGGCTCGTTCAGCGCAGACGGGCGCGTCACGTCGTCGTTCTCTTCCGCGACGCGCACGTGGCGCAACCGCGGCGAGGTCGACTTCGGTGAGGGCCGCGTCGCCGCGCTCGCCGGCGTGACGTGGACGACCCACGACGACCGCGACACGGGCGGCGGCACGCTGGACCCGACCGGCTACGAGCAGCTCTCGGCCGACCTCGCGCTCGACTACTTCCTGGGGCCGCGCAGCCGCCTGGGTCTGACGGTGCAGTTCAGCCAGGCCGACTCCATCGACAGCCCGCTGCAGACGGGCTCCGTGAGCAAGCCCGGGTACGACCGCGTCTTCATCGGCCTCTCGCTGTCGTCCGTGAACATCGGCCCGATGTTCCACGGTCATCGCATCTCGATCTCGCTCGACAGCTTTCTCGAGGACGACGATCAGCTGAACTCGGCCCAGAACGCGGGCATTGGGAACAACGACGACGTCAAGCGCTACGACTTCAGCCTGCAGGGCAATCTGTACCTGCTCTGCTGCCACGACACGTGGGCCGAGCTGCACGTCGGCTACGCCAAGCTCGATCGCGACGAGACGCTGCTCTGCGTCCCCACGGCACCGGGCGTCCCCGGCAATCCGCTGATCGACGGCGACGACGTGATCCGCAAGGTCGGCGAGGGCTTCTCGACCAACGCCGACCTCAGCAACTGCCCGCCCGTCACGCGTAGCGTCGAGGCCGAGGAGCTGATCGTCACGGGCATCCTCGAGGACCAGTACCACCAGGAGTGCTGGGACATCTACGCCGGCGTGCGCCTGGACTACTTCCGCGTCGAGGACTCGTTCGGCCGCGAGGAAGAGGAGCTGCTCGTCTCGGGTGCGGTGGGCATCGCCCAGCACCTGAACAAGCGCCAGACGGTCTACGGCAACGCCTCCGTCGGCTTCCGCCGGCCGACGCTCTTCGAGCGCAACGCGACCGAGCTCGTCGACGGCGTCGTGGTGTTCGGGAACCCGGACCTCGATCCGGAGCTGCACGCCAACCTGGAGGTCGGCGTCAAGTCGAGCTACCGCAACCGCCTGTCGTTCCAGGCCGCGGCGTTCGGGCACTACATCGACGACACGATCACCGGCATCGACCTCGGCGCCGGCTTCGAGCAGCTGCGCAACGGCGGCGACGTCCTGCTCTACGGCCTCGAGGCGACCGGCGCGTGGCGTCCGTTCCCCACCTACGAGGGCCTCGAGGCGTTCGCCTCCGTCGGCTTCACGCTGTCGTCGGACGAGGACCTCGTCCCGGACCATCCCTTCCAGTGGCGCACCGGCGCGCGCTACTCCGTGCCGGCGCCCAAGGGCTACCGCGTGCGGCGCTGGTTCGCCGAGGCCGCCCTGTACGGCGCCTCCGAGTCGCGTGAGGGCATCACCGGCGGCGGCTCCTATGTCTCGGCCGACCTGCTCTTCGGCGGTTATCTCGACCTCGGCTGCTGGGACGTGGTCAAGGCCAACCTCGGCATCACCAACCTCTTCGACCAGGACTACACGCTCGCTGGCTCCGCCCTCGCGGCGCCCGGGCTCTCCCTGATCGCCGGCTTCAGCGTCGACTTCTAGAGCTCGGGGGTGCGCTGCGCGCGCTCGCGCGCCGATGCCTCTGAGTGGAATGCCTCGGCAGCGAACCCAGAGCATCGGCGACCTGACCCTGACCGCGCGGCCTGCGACGCCGGAGACGTTCGCGCCGTACGGCACGCTGATCGGCGTCGGCGGGAGCGCGCAGATGGGCAAGGGGGCCCGCGTGCTGGTTTCGCTCATCGCGGCGCAGACGGGCCCGCGACGGGCGACGCACCTGGTGCGGTATCCCGAGGCGCGGCGGGGCGTCGTGGCGCCCGAGCACGCGCCGATGTGGGTCGTGGTCCTGGTCGATGGGGCGGCGGACGAGGCGCCCACCCCGGAGGCGTTCCTGATCCAGCCCGGCATGGCGATCGTGCTCGAGCCGGGCGTCTGGCATGCGGGGCCGAGCGTCGTCGCAGACGGGACATTGACCGAGTTGCTCGAAGTTCGCGGGGGAATCGACCGCCTCGATCGCCAGCTCGTGAGCGATCTGGTCCCGTCGCGGGCGCTGCGCGTGGTGCTGCCGGAGGAGCCCGAAGCGGACATCTGAGCCGTGGATTCGGCCCGAGACGGCCGTTCCAGGGGCGTCCGAAGCGTCGGCAACCCACGTGGAGCGCGCGATTTGCGTGAGAATCGCGTATAGTCCCGACGACCCGCAGGCGTCGAGGCCCCCCGATGAATCGGTTCACGGGGCGTGGCCGGCTACGGGCAATACGACATCGACATCGACGCTTTAGGAGCAGCGCATGCCCTGGAAGAGTGAGATCGACCGCCTCGTGAATCGCGTGATCGTGGACGCGAGCAAGGGCGGAGAGAACGAGGCGACGCGCGTGGTGCGCACCCTCGATGACCTGTTGGACCTCGCGCCCGAGCGGGCGGAGAGCCACTTCCACCTCGGCACCGCCGACGAGATCGTGCCGACGGCGGCCCAGGAGTTCGAGGCCTCGGAAGGCGAGGGCGCGCGCTGGCGCTTCCTCGGTCGGCTCGAGGCGGCGGCGCGTCGCGGCGAGCGCGAGCGCGTCTACGAGTTCATGGACGACGCGCTCTTCACCGAGACGCTGCCGTCCGAAGCCGGGCGCGTGGCGCTCCGCGCGGTCGGGCGCATGCTCCTGCGCGACGGCGAGGAAGAGCGCGCGTTCCAGGCCTACAAGACGCACCTCGATGCCGTGGACGACGAGGGCAGCCGGCGCGACGCCGCGTTCCTGCTCGAAGAGGCCCTGCGCCGCGCCGATCGCGCCGCGCGTAGCGAAGAGGGCGAGGAAGGCGCGCTGGCGCGCCTCGAGCGCGCGGCCGAGTTCGTCGGCGAAGCCGGGCTCGACGCCCGCTCCGGCGCCAAGGTCGATCGCAAGATGGGGCGCCTGCACCAGCTCGGTGAGCGCTGGGACGATGCGGCTGGGTGCTACCAGCGCGCGCTGGACCGGCTGCCCACGGAGGATCCCTACCGCAGCGTGCTCGTGGGCGATCTCGCGCTCGCGACGCTCGGCGTGCGCGGCACGCTCGACCTGCTGCCCGAGGACGAGCGCGAGGGCCGCGACGAGGCGATCCGCATCCTCAGCGACGAAGGCAGCGAGGGCGAAGGCCGCTCGTACAACGCGATCTACACGCTCGGGATGCTGCATTACGAGACGGGCAACCACGAGGACGCCCTGACGTGCTTCCGCGAGGCCGATCAGCTCATGCGCGAGAACCGCGCCAAGGCGCGCATCGTGCACGCGCGGTCGCGCTTCTTCGGCGGCCACTGCGCGCTGCAGCTCGGCGCCGAGGACGACGAGCTCGACACGGCACGCAAGGCGATCACGCGCGACGCCGGCCCGGCCAACCTCGACCCCGACATCAAGGAAGCCATCTTCGACGCGCTGCTCGAGGTGGATCCGGATGCGCGCCTGCCCGGGCGTCGCGGTCGCTCGCGTCGCGGCGGGCGCGGTCGCCGCGAGGATCGTCCCGAGCCCATGGGCGGGCCCGAGTTCCTTGCGAAGGCGCGCGAGGCGCTCGACGCCGATCCGATCAAGGCGCTCGAGTTCGTGGATCGCGCCTTCAAGAGCCGGCCCGACTTCGACACCTGGTTCGGCGCGTACGTCACGCGCCTCGAGGGCCTGATCGCGCTCAACGAGCGCAAGGAGGCGCTGCGCACCTACGAGCGCTTCCGCGCCAAGCTGTACCAGCGCGGCGTGTTCGATCGCCTCGAGGGGCTGCTGACGGATGGGGAGAGCCCGATCGCATCGCTCTTCGACGACGAGTCGCGCAACCGCGAGCTGGTCGAGCTGTACGAGGTGATGCCCGAGCGCGAGAGCCAGTTCGTCGACGCGGCGATCGCCTGCGCGCAGACGTGCATCGAGTCCGGCGAGGCCGAGCGCGTCGCGCGTGCGCTGTGCATGCTGCGCGAAGCGGCCGAGCACGACGCCGACGCGGCGAAGGAAGCGCTGACGGCGGCCGAGGCGGCCGCGACGGAAGCCGGCATCGACACCGAGACGCCGTCGCCCGATGCGGCGAAGTCCAAGGTCGACGAGGCCGAGGAGCGCCCGCACATCCTGCTCGTGGGCGGTGACGAAGGCCGCCGGCCGCACCTCGACGCGTTCAACGATCTCGCCAAGCGCGTCGGCTTCGACGGCGACTGGATCTTCACGGGCTCGCGTCCGCCCCACAAGACGCTCCAGGAGATCGAGGACACGGCCGAGCAGACGAGCGCGATCCTGCTGCACCACGGCACGGGCACCGACATCCGCGGCGAGGTCCTGAAGATGGCTGCGGAGATGGAGATCCCGGTGCGCGAGGCCCCGTGGCTCGGTCGCTCCCTGATCGCGTCCGAGGTGCTGCGCACCCTCGACGTCGCGCTCATCGCCGACGCCGAGGCCATCGCTGCCGAGAAGGCCGAAGGAGGCGCGTCGGAGTAGGGCTCCGACGCGGCTTCCCCTGAGCCTGTCGAGGGGGGGGCATCCGAGTGAGGCGTAGGCCAGGCAACTGCCGGTATCCTGCGCCGCATGAACACGCCCCCCGACGCACCCACCGCTGACGCCCCCGCCACCGACGTCCACTCCGAGCGCCGCTCGCGTCTGATGACGCAGCTCGGCGAGGACAGCGCCGCCGTCATCGTGTCGAGCCCGGAGCGCAACCGCAGCAACGACACGTACTACGACTACCGGCCGAGCTCGGACCTCTGGTACCTGACCGGGTTCGAAGAGCCGCACTCGGTGGCCGTGCTGCTGCCGGGGCACGAGGAGCATCCGTACGTGCTCTTCCTGCGCGACCGCGACCACGCCAAGGAGGTGTGGGACGGCGAGCGCGTCGGCGTGGAGCGCGCCAAGGAGCACCTGGGCGCGGACGCCGCGTACTCGATCGACCAGCTGGACGAGTACCTGCCGAAGCTCATCGCGGGCCGGGAGCGGCTCGTCTACTCGCTCGGCAAGGACGAGACCATGGACCGCCGCGTCATCAAGGCGGTCAAGAACGCGCAGTTCCTCACGCGCCGCCGCCGGCCCACGCCGGAGACGATCACGGAGCCGGCGGGCTTCCTGCACGAGCTCAGGCTCGTCAAGTCCGCCGCGGAGATCGAGGCGCTCAAGCACGCCGTGCGCATCTCCGGCCTCGGCCACATCCGGGGGATGGAGCACACGCGCCCGGGCCTGACCGAGTACCAGATCCAGGCCGAGATCGAGTACGTGTTCAAGAAGCACGGCGCCAAGTCGCCGGGCTATCCCTCGATCGTCGGCACTGGCGTGAACGCGTGCGTGCTGCACTACATCGAGAACCGCGCGACCTTGAAGGAGGGCGACCTGCTGCTCGTCGATGCGGGTGCGGAGGTCGGTTACTACACCGGCGACATCACGCGCACCTGGCCCGTGTCGGGTGAGTTCAGCGGCTACCAGCGCGAGGTGTACGACCTCGTGCTGCGCGCCCAGATGGACGTGATCCGCATGGTGCGTCCGGGCGAGAAGTGGAAGTCGCTGCACGAGACGGCGGTGCGCACGATCACCGAGGGGCTGATCGACCTCGGTCTGATCGACACCTCGCTCGACGAGGCGATCGAGGAGAAGCTGTTCCGGCCCTACTTCATGCACGGCACGGGCCACTGGCTCGGGATCGACGTGCACGACGTCGGCACCTACGCCGTGGACGGGAAGTCGCGCGTGCTCGAGCCGGGCATGGCCTTCACGATCGAGCCCGGCGTGTACTTCCACCCCGACACCGAGGCGGAGTTCCCGGAGCACTTCAAGGGGATCGGCGTCCGCATCGAGGACGACGTGCTCGTCACCGAAGACGGGTGCGAGGTGCTCTCGGACAACGTGCCCAAGGAGCCCGAGGCGATCGAGGAGCTCGTCGGCAGCAAGCTCTAGGAGAAGCCCCGCGCGGGATCGGGCGCGATTTCGCTATGCTCCGCGCATGCGCACCTCGTACCGACGCCTCTCGCTCGCCATCCTCCTGCTCCTGGCGCTGATCCTGCCCGCGGCCTGCGCAGGGCCCGAGTACGTCGACCTGTGGGGCACCTCGACGATCTATCGCGCGAAGCAGCGCGGACGCATCCGCGTCGCCATGGAGCCCAAGTTCCCGCCCTTCGAATACATCAAGGGCGGGGAACTGGTCGGGTTCGATGTGGACCTCGCGCGCACCCTGGCGGAAGAGGCGGAGATCGACGTCGAGTTCGTACAGGTGGACTGGAAGAGCATCATCAGCACGCTCGAGTCCGACCGCTGCGACATGATCATCAGCGGCATGACGGCCACGCCGCTGCGTGCGCTGCGCGTGTCCTACAGCGATCCCTACTTCCACACGATCACGTGCCTGCTCGTCTCCAAGGAGCGCGCGTCGGACGTGAAGACACTTGAGGACCTGAACCAGCCGGGACGCCGCGTCGTGGTGAAGACGGGCACGACCGGCCACAACGCGGCGAAGCGCTACCTGAGCAAGGCCGAGATCGTGCCGCTCGACGACGAGGTCGACGCCTCGAACGAGGTGGGCACCGGGCGCGCCGACGCCTTCCTCTACGACAAGAAGCAGATCTTGATCTACGGCGAGAAGCACAAGGACACGACGTTCACCCTGCTGAAGCCGGTGAGCGTCGAGCCGTACTGCATCGCCGTACGCAAGGGCGATCCCGACACGGTCGCGTGGCTGAACCTCGTGCTGCATCACATGCGTCGCGACGGCCGCCTGGAGAAGCTGTATGCGAAGTACGGACTCGAGAACGCGGATGGATAGGCGCGAGCTCTGGATCCGGATCCTCGTCACCGTCGGCCTGGTCGGCGGCGCGCTCGCGTTCCTGCTGACGACGCCCGGCCAGCGGTGGGAGTGGCATTCCGTCTGGCGCGACGGCAACCACGCGGGCTACATCCTGAGCGGCCTCTGGATCACCTTCTACCTGTCGGTGGGGGCGTTGGTCGTGGCGCTCATCGTCGGGACGATCACCGGCGTGATGCGCATGTCGCGCAATCCGGCCGTGAGCCAGGTCGCGACGGTCTACATCGAGCTGGTGCGCGGTACGCCGCTCTTGGTGCAGCTCTACCTCGTCTGGCACGGCTTCATGGTTTCGCTCAAGGCGTACATGCTGCGCGCCGGCGCGTCCTTCGAGTTCGCGGACTTCTTCCAGAGCGCACCCGTGGCCGGCATCCTCGTGCTCGGGTTCTTCGCGGGCGCGTACGTGGCGGAGATCGTGCGCGCGGCGCTCGAGTCGATCGACAAGGGTCAGACGGAGGCCGCGATCGCCCAGGGCATGACGCGCAGCCAGGTCTTCAAGCTGATCCTGTTCCCGCAGGCGTTCCGGCGCATGATCCCGCCGCTGACGGGCCAGTTCGTGAGCCTGATCAAGGACTCGTCGCTGCTGTCGATCATCGGCGTCTTCGAGCTCACCAAGCGCTCCGAGATCGCGCGTGTCGAGACGCACTCGACGTTCGAGGTGCTCTTGCCCCTTGCGATCCTCTACCTGGCGCTGACGCTGCCGCTCTCCCGGCTGGCGCGGCGCCTCGAGCTGAGGTTGGCCGTATGAGCGACGCCGTGGACCGGGCCGACGTCGCGGGGACGTATGCGATCGATCGAGAGGGCTACCTCGCCGACATGCGCGAGGCGCTGAGCGTGCAGATGGCCGAGCTCGAGGCCATGCTTGCCCGCGCCCGCACCGCCGAGGAGGCGACGCCGTCGGAGATCGGCGCGGAGCGGCTCGCGGCCTTCGAGGCCAGCGTCGAGCGCGTGCGTGCCGAGTCGGAGACGCTGCTCGACCGCGTGCCCGACCCGCTGGCCGTCGGGCTCGAGCTGGACGCGGAGGGGGGCTTCCGGATGGCCGTCACCTCGCCCAGCGGCACGGCGACCGGCAAGGGCACCTGGAGCCTGCGGGGCGCCACCGTGGTGCTGCTGCACCTCGAGGAGCGCGGGGCCGCGCTCGAGACGCCCGTGACCGAAGAGCTCGCCCTCAAGGACGGCGCGCTGGAAAAGCGCGCTTCCGCCGAGCATTTCCCCTTCTTCCTCCGGCGCGTCGAGGCCTGAAGCGCCGCGCAATGTGCCGCGCGGCCCCGGCGGCCTACGTAGGATCCGCCCGGTGGCCGAGTGGAAGGAAGAGCGGCGATGAAGAAGTCTGCCTGGCTGGTGATCTTGGGCGTGGTGGTGCTCGTGGGGGGGCTCGACGCCCTCGGCGTGCTGCCGCTCGGGCTGTTCGGGGAGCGCACCCCGGACGGCGCCGGCGATGACCCGCTCACGATCGAGAGCGGCGACGGGGACGAGGCCGGCCTCGAGGGCCGCGGGACGGCGAAGGTCGAAGAGGACGCGAACGGCGACACGCCGCTCGAGGTCGAGACGATCGTGCCCGCCGAGGTGCGCGGCACGACGCGCAACGGCGCATCCGTGCGCGGCCGCGTCGTGATCGCTTCGACGCGCAAGCCGGTGAGCGGCGTGACGGTCGAGCTGCGGCGACCCGACTCCCTCTTCCACTACATGCGCGCAAAGCCGAAGGGGCGCTTCGATCTGCTCACGGCGAAGACCGGACGCGACGGGCGCTTCGCCTTCCTCGACGTCACGCCCAACAAGGGCTACGTCGTGCGCTGCCGCTTCGAGAGCTACGCGCACGTGTCGTCGTTCAAGCTCGACCTGCGCGGCGGCGAGCGCGAGGACCTGGGTGACCTGGAGCTCGGGCCGGCCGGAGAGGTCGCGACGCGCGTCCTCGACGCCGAGGGCAACCCCGTCGCCGGCGTGCGTGTCGCCGTGACCTGGATGGTCGACAACAACCTCTCCGTGATCCTGGCCGATCCCGACACGCTGCCGGAGATCGAGGCCGAGGGTGAGACGGACGCCGAAGGCCGCGTGACCATCGAGGGCCTCGAGCCGGGCGACAAGACGCTCATCGCGAGCGCCCCGACCGGAGCCGCCGAGGTGATCCGCAAGTTCGGGGTCCAGGAGGGCGAGACGACCGAGCTGCCCGACATCAAGCTCGCGGGCAACGGCGTGATCGCGGGCATGGTCGTGTTCGACGACGATACGCCGGTGCCGGGGGCCCGCGTCTTCGCCGGGCCCAGCACGAACGCGACGATGCGCACGGTCGAGACGGGCGCCGACGGCGCGTTCCGCATCGAGTGGCTGCCCGACGGCAAGCACGTGGTCGGCGTCCTCGTGCCGGGCCTGCCCGTGAAGATCCTGATGAACAACCCGGTAGGACGAGAGGACATGCGCGTCGTCTTCCCGAAGCCGGGCTCGCTCTCGGGTGTCGTCGTGAACGCCACGACGGGAGCGGCCGTGCCGCGCTTCGGCATCGTCGTCGAGAAGAAGAACGTCACCGACTTCCAGGAGCAGATGGTCAGCGCCATGATCCGCCAGGTCGTGGGCCCGCGCGGCTTCGAGGACGCCGAGGGCAAGTTCACCTACGAGCCGCTGGCGGTGGGCACCTACAAGATCACCGTCTCGGCGCCCGGATACCCGGACGTGATCCAAGAGCCCGTCACGGTGACGGCGGGCGACGGCGGCGCGCCGATCCGCGTCGAGATGCCCCAGGGGCATACGGCGCGCGGCTCGGTCACCACCAAGGCCGGCGATCCGCTGGCGCGGGCGCGCATCTACGTGCTTCGGCAGCAGCTACATGAGACGCAGAAAGGTCGCAGACTGCTCGAGGTGGTGGAAGACCTGCAGCCCGACGCGCGCACGCGCACGGACGGCACGTTCGAGCTGCCTCCGCAGGCGCCCGGCAAGATCACGATCGTGGCCACCCACGAGCTCGGCCTGCCCGCCGTGGTGAAGGGCATCGACGTCACGGCGGCGGACGTCGACGACGTCGAGATCGTGCTCGAGCCGTCGGGGCGCGTGACCGGCCAGCTGCTCACCGACGGCGGTCGGCCGGCGAAGCGCCAGCAGGTCTACGTGCTCTACCCGGACGGCACCGTGTTCCGGGAGTGGATCGAGGACGGGCGCTTCGACTTCGACATGTTGCCCGTGGGGCACTGCGTCGTGCGCTGGCTCTCGGTGCGCGACGTGCGCCGCTACAAGGACGTGATCACGTCACCCGAGCCGGAGGGCAAGCGCGAGGCCTACGACGAGCTGCGCGAAGACGGCGGTGAGCACTACATCGGCGCGGGCCAGGAAGTGAAGGTCACGATCCGCTTGCCGGCACGCGTCCGGTTCCGCGGGCAGCTGCGCGTGGACGCCGCGCCGGCCACCCAGGGCGGCATCTGGATCACGATCCCCGAGGGGGCGTGGGGTCACTGGGCGGAGGTCGACGAGTCCGGCTGGTTCGAGGCCGAGGTCGAGTCCGGCAAGTACACGATCTGGGCCCCCAACGCGAAGGGCGAGTGGAGCTCCGACGAGATCGAGGTCCCCGACCAGCAGACCTACACCAAGGACTTCGACCGCTAACTTGGTGTCAGGACACTTTTCGCGCAGTGGAACTGCGCGAAAAGTGTCCTGACACCGAGTTGTCGACACCGATTCGTCTAGATGTCGAGGACCTCGACGGCGCGACCGCGGTCGTCGAGCACGAGTTCCATCTCGCGGATGGACTCGATCTGCCGACGCAGGATGTCCGCGTGGAAGTGGCCTTCGCTCGAGAGGACCTCGAAGAAGATGCGCGCCTCGCGGTCGGGGAGCTTGTGGCGCTGCTTGTCGTAGTAGTACGCGCCGTACTCCTCGTACTTGATCGCCGCGAAGAGCGTCTGGATCAGACTCTCCTTGTCGACGATCTGCGTGACGTCGACCGCACCGAAGATCTCGGCCACCTCTTCCTCGGTCACGGCGACCGGGCTGGAGCCGAACATGCTCTTGCGGTGAGCGCGCAGCGTCTTGCGGTGGTCTTTCTCGTCCTTCTTGAGCTGCGTGAGGCGCGCCTGCAGCGTGGGCACCTCGACCCGCTTGCTCATCTTGTCGTACATCTTGAAGGCGAGCGTCTCGCTGAAGATGCCGACGTCCACGACGTCGAGCGGCGAGAGATTCATGGGAAGCATGTGGCGTGACCCTCCCCGGTGACATGTCCGTGCGTGGCGCGGTGCCCGGGACGCCCCGAGAGAATAGGGGCATATGCCGACAGGACCCCTAAACCGGGTAGGACAAAGAAAATACACCCCCTACATCTTGTGGAGGCGGGTCCCGCAACCACCAGTTGTGCCGTTGTTCGCCTTCCTGGTGGGCCCTGATGTACCGCCGAGGACGGACGTCCGAAGGCGCGCGTGACGCGCCGCGCGCGCGAATTCCGAAGCGCGCGTGACCGGCAGGGCAGCTCGAACGAGGTGAGTTCGAGAGCCCTTCGCGTCGAGCGAAGGTGCCGCCCGGGGGACCCCGCATGACGAGCTCCAAGCGGCGTGAGCCGTCGAACCTGCCCGGGGTGGATGCCCCCCTTGGCGCCGCAGGCGCCATCTCTTCCGCAGCCTGGCCTCCATCCGCGACTCCACGGGCGTCGATCGCGTCCACCCGGACGAACGGCACGCGCCGCCGAAGGGCTCTCTTCTTCCTTCTCGCGTGCGTGCTCGGGCCTTGGGCGACGGCATGGACGCGCGACACGCGGCCGGCCGAGGTGCGCCGGCTGCTCGCTGATCCCTCGCCCTCGGTCCGCGCCGCCGCCGTGCGCCGCCTCGCAGGCCGCAGCGAACGCGATGCGCTCGGGGTCGTGCTGCGCGCGCTGGCCGATGCGCATCCGTATGTGCGCAGTGCGGCAGCCGGCGTGCTCGGCCAGGTCGTCGAGACGTCGACGCGGCGCACGCTGCGTCGCCGCATCGGTCGGCTGCGGGAGGTCCCTGCGCGGGCGCATGCGACCGCGACGTACGTGGTGTGGGCCGACGCCGAAGGAGAGGCCGGGCTCCTGGTCGCCCTCGGCGACGGCGCGCCCGCGGTGCGCATCGCCGCGCTCGATGCGCTCGTCGACCTCGCGCCCGCGCACTTCGTGGAGCGCGCCACTGCGTTGCTCGCCGACCGGGACGGCGGCGTGCGCGCCGCCGCGGTCGATTGCCACGTGCACTGGCAGCGTGCCGGCACGGGCCCGGCCCGCGCACTGGACCAGGCGATGTGGCAGAGGCTCCGCGGGGACCCGGATCCCCGCGTCCGGCTCGCCGCACTCGAGGGCTCCGTCGCGACGGAAAGCGAAGAGGCGAAGGTCGCCGTGGCACGCGGGCTGGCCGATGCGGTCTGGTCGGTCCGCCTTCGCGCGGCGGAGCTCTCGGTGCGGCGCGCGAACCGCCAGGTCGTCGAGCAGCTCGTGGCCACGCTGGACGACGAGCGCCGGCGCGTGCGCGCCGCGGCGCACGCGGCGCTCGTGACGCTCACGGGCATCCCGTTCGAGCCGGACCCCGCGCGATGGGCCGCGTGGCTCGAGGGCGACGGCCGGACCTTCGACCCGTCCCAGGTCGACCCGGACACCCCGGCCGCAGCGCAGCCGAAGCGCCCCAAGCGAACCGAGACCGTCGAGGCGGTGCGCTTCCTGGGGGTGCCGATCGTGTCGCAACACGTGGTCTTCGTGCTCGACGCGTCGGGCAGCATGCGCGACGCGGCCGGTGCGGGCCGCACGCGTTGGGAGGTGGTGCGCGCCGAGCTCGCGGCCGTGCTCGATGGCCTGCTCCAAGGCAAGGACCGCGTGCACGTCGGGCTCGTGCGCTTCGCGGACGGCGTCGAGCGTCCCTACGAAGGCCTGCGCCGGCTGACGCCTGGGCTGCGGCGCGAGCTGCTGGCCGATCTCGCCGCCACGCGCCCTGCCGGTCGAACGGCCCTCTACGACGGCATCGCCGCGGCCTTGGCGGATCCGGCGGTGGGGCAGGTGGTGGTGCTTTCCGACGGCGCGCCCTCCACGGGCACCCACTTCACCAAGACCGCCCTGCTCCAGGGCGTGCGCCGGGCCAACCGCTTCCGGCGGGCGCGGATCGACGTCGTGGCCGTCGCAGCGGACAGGGTCGCCCGCCGCTGGCGTGACGTGCTCGCACGGATCGTGAAGGAGGCGGGCGGCACCCTCGTGCGGCGCTGAGCACAAAAAGAAGCCCCCCGAAAGCCAGTGGCTTTCGGGGGGCCAGAAGGAGCTCCGACCGGGGTCCTCTCGGTTCGGCTCGGCTTGCGCCTGACCTCGTCCGAGAGGGGGGAGGGAACGGAGGGAGGGAGGAAGGGAGGGTCCCGGTGGAAGCTCGACTCCTGTGCGATATGAGTTTGGGAGGGAGGGAGGTGCGGGCTCTCGCCCACACATGTGTATGACCCTCTCTACGCACCCAGGGTTTCGTTGGATTGACCGATTTCCGTTGAACGCCCGTTTTTTGCCTGAATGGCACGGTTATCTGAGACGCCCGCTCACGGAGGGCGGGGGACGCCGTCCCCAATTGCCAAGGGGCGCCTGACGGCGCCCCTCGAAGCGGGCCTTGACGGCCCCTCGACTCGTTCGAGTCCTGGCTAGGCGATGACCGCCTCGATCTTCTGCTGCAGCGTGGCCTTGGGCTGCAGGCCGGTGATCTTCTCGACCACCTCGCCGCCCTTGAAGAAGATCAGCGTCGGCACGCTCATGATGCCGAAGCGGGTGGCGACGCCGCGGGCCTGGTCGATGTCGACCGCGCCCACCTTGAGCTTGCCCTCGTACTCGCCGGCGAGCTCCTCGACGATCGGCTCGAGCGCACGGCAGGGGCCGCACCAGGTCGCGCCGAAGTCAACGAGCACGGGCAGATCGCTCTGGTCGACCTCGTTCTCGAAGTTGTCGTCGGTGAAGGCAGGAAGCTTGTCAGACATGCGAAGTTCTCCGGTTTCTCGGTCGACCCGGGCCCGTCTTGGCACCGGCTCGCCGTACCAGCCGAGGAACCGACGGTTCGGCGCCCGGCGAGGTTTCGTTCGGGGCCCAAGGGCCCCCTCCCCCCGCGATCCCTCGGGGGATCCGCGGCTGGACCGGGCGAGTGTACCGGCCCTCGCACCGAGGGGGACCTTCGGTCGGGACCCCAACAGGCCTGTCCGGGGAACGTAGGACTCCCCGCTCGGGGGCCCGGCGCATACGGTAGGGACGCAACGCAGTTTCGAGCTGGAAGGGGCCGATTTCGGCCGAATCCGGCGCGGGAGGACCGCGCATGCGCGCGCTGATCCTGGGCCTCTCCGTGGTGATCATCGCGCTCGTCGTGGCGATCATCCTGGAGGTGACCTCCAGAGCCAAACCGGCCCGGCAGGCCGGCGAGGAGTTCGAGGCGGGGCGGCTGATCGCCGACGCCCTGCCCGGCGAGACCGCCTCGTATCGCGAGGACGGCGGACGCTTCCGTGTGCGCACGTTCCAGGTGCGCGAGGTGCCGTCGCCCGACCAGACCGGGGGCATCCCCGTCATCACGATCCGGCAGACGACGAAGGACCCGCGCGCACCGGCCGGCACCGAGGAGCGCGTCACCTACCAGCACCGGATCACGGACCACTTCTGGTTCCCGCTCACCGAGCCGCGTGCGCCCGAGGCGAAGGACCGCGTCTGGATCCTGCACCGCATCCGGCGCGAGACGATCCTGCACCAGGGCAAGGAGCGCGCCTGCTGGCGCATCGACCTCATCGATCCCGCCCTCGCCCCGGAAGCGGAGCACGTGGTGGCGTGGGTCGATCCGGAGATCCCCGTCTTCGGCCTCTTGCAGTGGCGACGCAATGACGAGACGTGGGTCCTCGATCGCGCGACGGGGTCGAGCTGATGGGCATTCGCGGACAGAAGAAGCCGCAGGCGGAGGTGCGCGAAGGCGTTCTCACGGGACGTGCCGGCGAGCGCATCACGGTGTTCGTGCTCTTCCTGATCGCCGCGTTCCTCTCGTACGTCTACTTCGTGTTCCTGCCGCAGCACGCGAAGGGACGCGAGATCGTCTTCGACTACGAGAACGCGATGCTGCGCGCGGAGGAAGGCGACTGCGTTCGCCTCCAGACGAGCGAGAACCCGGGTGCGGAGCAGTGCCTGCTCGTGCGCAAGCGCGTCGAGCGTCCGGTCCGCGGGCCGGACTCGCTGCCGGGGGACTACAACGACCTCCGGCGCTCGCTGCCCTACCTCACTTGCGAGCTGCATTCGGAGGGGGGCGCCGGGCAAGGCTGTGGCGGAAGCAACACCGAGTACACCCTCCGCGCGCTCAACAACTTCGGGTTGGATCCGGCCTCCCAGGTCGCCGTGGAGCGCATCGTGCCCGTGTGGGCGAAGTGGAGCGGCGGCAAGGAGGGCGTGCTCTACGAGGTCACGATGCGGCGCTACGACCAGACGGAGATGACGTACGTGATGTACATCTCGCCCGAGATGCCCGTGACGGGCCTCGTGAAGCAGGAGGTCATCACGAAGGACGCGCCCCCCGTCCGGGTCTTCTATCAGGAGATCGACTGCGCACGGTGACGCATGCGTGGGGGGACGACTTCGAGCCCACACGCCCAATGACTGGGCGTTTCCGGTAGTCTCTCCCGCCCATGGGTGAACGCCGGCGCACCTGCCCCGCCTTCTTCGTCGACGCCTTCCGCCGCGTCGGAAACAAACCGCTGCTCTTCGACCGCAAGGGCGAAGTGCCGCTCGGTGATCTGCTGCGCGACGCCGCTGCGGCGGCCGAGGGCTTACGCCGCCTCGGCGTGGAGCCCGGCGACCGCGTCGGCTTCTACGCCGACAACTCGAGGCGCTGGATCCTGACCGACCTCGCGATCCAGTGCGCGCAGGCCGTCTCCGTCCCGCGCGGCACCGACACGCCGCCCGAGGACATGGCCGAGATCTTCGCCCACGCCGAGGTCGGCGTGGTCTTCGTCCACGCGGCGAAGCAGAAGCAGGCGCTCGAGGCGCTGCGCGATCGCATCCCGACGATGCAGGCCATCGTCTGTCTCGATCCGTCCGGCGCCGATGGCGAGACCGTGGATGGCCTCGTCGAGGCCGGCGCGGACGGCCCCGACTTCGAGGCGTGCGCCGAGAAGGTCCAGCCCGACGACCTGGCCACGATCATCTACACGTCCGGCACCACCGGTCGCCCGAAGGGCGTGATGCTCACGCAGTCGAACTTCGGCCACCAGATCGACGTGATCCCCGGCCTGCTGCACATGGTCGACGGCGAGCGCTTCCTCTCGATCCTGCCGCCGTGGCACATCTTCGAGCGCACCGTCGAGTACGTCGCGCTGTGCGCGGGTTGCGAGCTCGTCTACACGGATCGACGGCGCTTCAAGGAAGATCTCGCCAAGTGGTCGCCGACGTTCGTGCCGTCGGTGCCGCGCATCTGGGAAACGGTCTTCGACACGATCCAGAAGAAGGTGCGCCAGGCGCCCGCTCTCCGGCGGGCGATCTTCCGCGGTGCGTACGCCGCGGCACGTACAAAGACCAAGGCACGGGCCCGCATGCGCGGCCAGCAGCTGCGCGTGAAGAAGCCCCGCGGCGCGGGTCTGCTGGTGGACGGCGTGGCGCGGCTGGGCGCATCGCTCGTGTTCCTGCTCACGTGGCTGCCGGCGGCGCTCGGCAACGTGCTCGTCTTCAGCAAGCTCCGGCAGGTCACGGGAGGACGGCTGCGCGGCGCCGTATCGGGCGGCGGCCTCATGCCCCCGCACGTCGACGCGTTCTTCGGCGCAATCGGCGTCCCGATCCTCGTCGGCTACGGCCTGACGGAGACCAGCCCCGTGATCTCCGTGCGGCGCGCGGAGCGCAACATCCTCGGGACCATCGGCACCGTCGTGCCGGAGGTCGAGGTCCAGGTCCGGCACGTGGACACGGGGGCGGTCTGCGCCCCCGGCGAGCGCGGCGTGATCTTCACGCGCGGGCCGCACATCATGCGCGGCTACTACAAGGACGAGGCCCTCACGGCCCAGGTGATCGACGACGACGGCTGGTTCGACACGGGAGACCTCGGCTTCCTGACGGAGGAAGGCGACATCTGCTTCGTGGGCCGCGCGAAGGAGACGATCGTCCTGAAGGGCGGAGAGAACGTCGAGCCCAGCGAGGTGGAGACGGCGCTGCTCTCCTCGACCCTGATCGAACAGGCGATCGTCGTGGGCCAGGACCGCAAGACCCTGGCGGCGCTCGTCGTCCCGGATCCCGATGCCCTCAAGGCCTCCCTGCATCTCGAGCAGAAGCCGAGCTACGGCGATCTGGCGCACAACGAAGAGGTGCGCCGCGCGATCCGGGACGAATGCCGCGAGCGTACGTCCGGCATGCGCCCCTACGAACGCATCATGCGCATCGCGCTCCTGCCCGAGGTGCTCGACGCCGAGAACGGGTGCTTGACCCAGACCCTCAAGCCCAAGCGGCATGTCATCGTGGAGCGCTTCAAGCGAGAGATCGAGGAGGCGTACGAGCAGTGAGGAAGACGACGCTGGCCTTCGGGTGGGCGTTGCTCGTCGTCCTGGCGCAGGTGCTTCCCGGCTGGCTGCCGGCCGAAGCCGACCTGCCGGACGAGAGCCCGCGCACCATCGACTACGACATCGACGCACGCCTCGACAGCGAGGCGCACACCGTCGAGGGCAGCGCGACGATCACGTGGCGCAACGATTCGCCCGTGCCCGTCCCCGACGTGCACCTGCACCTCTACCTGAACGCGTTCGAAGGCCCGTTCAGCGTGTTCATGCGCGAGTCGGGCAGCAGCCACCGCGGCCACAAGTTCAACCCGGCGCGACCCGGCAAGGTCCGCATCCACGCGTTCGAGACCGAGAGCGGCGAAGACCTCGCAGGCAAGCAGGAAGTGCTCGTCATCGACGCCGAAGGCAACGAGTCGTGGGTGCCGATGGCCGAGGCCGAGGCGCAGGAGCTCGACAAGACCGTCGTGCGCGTGACGCTGCCCGAGCCCGTGCCTGCAAACGGCGGCAAGGCCGTCTGGAAGATCAAGTGGACGAGCACGCTGCCGCAGGTGTTCGCGCGCACCGGGTTCGGCGGCGACTTCCACATGGTCGCGCAGTGGTATCCCAAGCCCGGCGTCTGGGAGCAGGAGACGCCTGACTCCGCGTGGGCGTGGAACTGCCACCAGTTCCACGGCAGCAGCGAGTTCTACTCCAACTACGGCGTCTTCCGCGTACGGCTCACGGTGCCGGAGAGCTACCGCGGCCGCGTCGGCGCCAGCGGCAAGCGCCAGCAGCTCGGCAGCGAAGACGACGGGGCACGCATCAACGACGACGGCACCATCACGTACGAGCACATTGTCGAGGACGTGCACGACTTCGCGTGGGTCGCCGGCAAGGACTTCGCCGTCTTCACGGAGACGTATCCCGGCATCACCGACGAGAACGCGAAGGCGGAGCTGGCGCGCGTGGCCACGATCCTGGGCCGCGATCCGGCGGAGCTCGAGCTCGATCCCGTCGAGGTCATCTTCCTGCTGCAGCCCGAGCACGCGAAGCAGTTCGAGCGCCACCGCAACGCCATCTGGCGTTCGCTCACGTACATGGGCATCTGGTACGGCAAGTACCCGTATCCGACGCTCACCGTCGTGGATCCGGACCACCGCGGCGACGACGCGGGCGGCATGGAGTATCCGACGCTCATCACGGGCGGCACGCGCATCATCCGCCCGAAGCGTCAGCTGAGCCCCGAGGGCGTGCTCGTGCACGAGTTCGCCCACCAGCACTTCTACGGGTTGATCGGGTCGAACGAGTTCGAGAACGCGTGGATGGACGAAGGCCTCACCACGTACGCCACCGCGCGCGTGCTGATGAAGACCTACCCGCCGAGCGAGATCTACACGTGGTACGCGGGCTTCCCGACGATCGGCGAGCGCCCGATCGCATTCGAAGGAATGGCGAAGGCGTCGAAGCAGGCCATGCCCGCGCTCGCGACCCTCTTCGACGAACAGCTCAAGATGCCGTTCGGCGAGCTCTCGCCGATCCGCGACTTTGCCTCGATGTTCGGCGTGAACCATCCGCCCAACGAGGTCTCGATCTGGGCCCAGTACGAGGACGTCGAGCCGTTCAACTTCCTGCGCGAGGTGCCGCCGCTCACCCGCATCCGTCCGCTCCCCCGCACAAGCAAGGAGCGTGAGCGCGGCTGGTGGGCCTCATCTCCCGTCGTCGATCCGATCGCGGGCCGCAAGGCCTGGGAGTACATGAACCGCCGCTCGTACGGCGTGAACTCCTACGGCCGCCCGTCCGCCTCGCTGCGCACCCTCGAGGGGCTGGTGGGCGAGGAGACGATGACGCGCATCATGCGCACCTACGCGGAGCGCTATCGCTTCAAGCATCCGCGGCCGAAGGACTTCTTCCAGACGGCCGCCGACGTCGCCGCGAAGGACGGCAAGGGCACCCTCGACTGGTTCTTCGAGGACGTGTTCCAGTCGGCCAAGCCCTTCGACTTCGGCATCGAAGCGATCCAGCACGTCGAGGCCTCCAAGCCCAACACCAACAAGGGCAGCTGGCACGGCAGCATCGTCACGGTTCGGCGCTTCGGCGACGTGCGCATCCCGATGGACGTGTGGATCGGCTTCGGCGAGGGCGAGACGATCCGTCGCTACCGCTGGGAGCTCGACGACAGCGTGGTGCCCACCGATGACGGACCTCGGCCCGTGCTCCTCGCGCCCACGCGCGAGAGCCAGTCGCGCTGGGTGAAGCTCTACTTCGAGGGGCCGGAGAAGGTGACGGTCGCGGAGGTCGATCCGCTCGATCGGTACGGCCTCGACCGCGACCGCACCAACGACGGACGCCGCGAGCCCAAGCAGGGCACCGCGTCGTGGACCGTGTCGCTGCGTGCACTGGCTT
>JASJAY010000149.1 GCA_030066775.1 Planctomycetota bacterium | reverse complement strand
GCGAACTTCATTGCGCCCAGCGTGATCTGCACCGAGTCCGAGAGCGGTGCCTGGATCGTCGGGGCGCGTCCGTCGCCCGTGAACTCCCCATTCACGATGATCGCCATGGGCAGTCCGACGTTCTTGGCCGTCCAGGCACGGAACCGCTCCACGTGGTCCGGCTTGATCTCGAACAGCACGACAGGCATACCGGCATGCGGGTCCCGGCTGACGTGCGCCATGTTCAGGATCGTCCCGTCGAAGTGCTCCTCCTTCGCGGGGACTTCGACCACCTCGTAGTCGTCGGGCTTCGCGCCGTCACGCCCCTGCCGGCGCACCAGGTAGCACCCGGCGGTGTCGGTGCCCTCGACCGGCGCGTACGCCTTGCCGGCCGCCTCGAGCTGCTTCAGCCGATCGAACTCGGCCTGCTTCCACTTCGCGAAGCCCTCGGCGGATCCGTTCCAGGCGGACGCGCGCTTCTGATCTTCGTGCGTGTTCTTCTCCGGCAGTGCCTGGATTCGGAACTCGAGCGTGCCGAGCGTCGTGAGCAGCTCGCGCAGCTCCTCCTGCCGCTCGCGGAGGGCCTCGGGCAGATCCACGCGGAACCGCCCCTCCCCCGCGGCCTCGACCGTCGCGCCCGCGGCCCCGGCGAGAGCCAGCCGCTCACCAACCGTGGCGATCGTCTCTTGAAGAACCGCTGCATCCGCGTCGAGTGCGAAGGTCATCCGGATCGCGGGCGGCTCGGTGCTCTGCGTCGTCTCGGGCTCGGGCTTGGGCTCCGGCCCGGCGGCCTCATCTCCACAAGCCGCAAAGAACGGCGCGACCAACGCGAGGAGCAGGATGGCGAGTCGCGTCCTGTGTGCACGCTTCAGCATGGATACCCCCGACGCATCAGGATACCCGCTGCTCGGGGGGGCCGGGCTAGCCGAGCAGCGCGCGGACGTCGTCCTGCGTGCGCAGGATCGTGCGGGCGGGGATGACGCTCGCCGGCGGGATGATCACGCCTTCGCCGATCACGCAGCGGGTTCCGACGAAGCTCTGGATGCCGATGACTGCGCCCTCGCCGATGCGCACGCCGTGCTCGATCGTGCAACGCGCGCCCACCTTGGCACCCTTGCCGAGCTTCGTGCGGATGCCGAGCGCCGCGCCGACACCGAGCTCGGCCTTCTCCCCGATGACGGTTCCGGGGCCGATCATCGCGAGGTGGCCGACGAGGCCGCCGCGCTCGATCGTGACGCCGTCCACAAGCAGGTGGCCGCTGCTCATGACGATGTTGGTGCCGATCGTCGCCTTGTTCGACAGGTACGCGCCCTCGCCGAGCGTGAGCAGCGGGATGTCGCGGATCCACGTGTCGGGGTAGGTCGTGAAGCCCATCTCGCCGCGGTAGCCGTAGAGGCGGAAGAGCGCCTTCTTGAGCACGGGGATCGCAAGGAAGAGGTGGTAGATGGCGGGCGCGTAATAGACGGCGGTCCAGCAGAGGCCGTAGAGGCGACGGCGCCCATACGACTTCGAGGTCAGGTCGCGCACGAAGCGCCCGCGGGCATAGCCCTTCTGGTGCAGGCGGCTGAGGGCAGCTGCGGTGAAGCCGTAGGCGAGCGCGAAGAAAACCGGCGAGAGGACGACGACGACGTCGCCCCAGAAGAGACCCGAGGTGGCCTGGATGCCGAACCAGACGAGCGCCGCCGGAATGCCGGCGATGGCCAGGAGGTGCATCGGGGCGAGAACGCCGAACGCGTTGCGGCGCCAAGCGGCGGTGGCCCGGGCGAAGACGGACGGACGGGCCGGGGTCTCCGGGGCGAGGTCGGCGGTCAGGGGGACGGCGGCGTCGAGGGTCGTCATCGGGGGGCCTGCCTGCTCGGGGTCGCTCGGGACCGTTCGTCCCGATGCCCAGAAAGCGCAGGCCCCGGCCCGGTGTTACAGGCCCCCGGCTCAGGCCTCGCCGTTGACGTACAGGTGGAAGAACTGGCGTTTGGCGGGGTCGTAGACCACCTGCCAGTAGTAGTCCCCCCCGTCGTCCACGAGGTGCGGTTCGGTGGGCCACCGGTCGGGCTCGTTCGGGTCGTCGTCCGGGTGGGGCTCGAGGGAGACGCGGTGGACGAAGTTCAGGAAGACGAGCCGCCGGTCGCCGTCGATGTAGCCGATCGCCTGGCAGCGGTAGTCGCCGAGCTGGGCGAGGACGCCGCGCAGGATCTCGTGCCACGCCTCGGTGTCGAGCTCCTCGGCCGGCCACGTCCGCTCGAGCTGCGCTTCCAGATGGCCGCGTACGGCCCCGAGCGCGGTGCGAACCGTGCGGGCGTCCGGGCGCCAGGCCTCGGGCCCCCCGCCCATGAACCAGTCGATGCCGGTCTCCTCGGGCAGGATCACCCACCCGAATCCTGCCGTCGTGCCGGACCACGCGGGCGGCTCGACGGCCGATGGCGTGGGCCCGCACGCGCGCCGGCAGCAGCCGGCGCAGGCCACGAGTATGAGAACGAAGATCGACAGCCGCACGCTACGCGTCATGTGCACCCCCACTACGCATTCAAACGTACACGCCGGAGGTCCGGCCCACGCGTTCCCGAATTGGGAACGGGCCCCCCGCCGAAGCGGGAGGCCCGTGAGGGGGGATGGTCTTCTGCGAGCCTACGGGGCGAGGTGGTAGAAGCGGTAGTCGACACCGTCGTGGAGCATCGCGAAGCTGAACACGTTGCTGTTGGCCGGCATGCCCTGGATGGAGAGCTCCGAGATGGAGCGGTAGCCGAAGGCGTAGCTGCGGCCGTCGAAGCCGGCCTGGTAGATCTCGTCCGTCGTGCCGGCCTTCGCCACGTACTGGCGGTAGACCGCGCCGTCGTAGAGCATCGCCCAGCGGCTGTAGTCCGCGTCGGCCGGCATGCCGGTCGTGTCGATCACGTCGATCGAACGGTAGCCGTACTCGTAGGCGCTCGTGGCGGCGTTGAAGGCGAACTGGTAGATCCGCTCGGGGTTGCTGCGACCGCGCATGTAGAGGCGGTAGTCGCGGCCGTCGTGGAGCATCGCGAAGCTGGCCGGGTTGGCCTCGGCCGGGGTGCCCGTGATCTCGATCTGGGCGATCGAGTTGTGACCGAAGGTGTAGGCGCGGCCGTCGAAGCCGAACTGGTAGATCGTCGAGTCGCTGCCGGCCTGGAAGCAGTAGAAGCGATAGGTCGAGCCGTCGTGCAGCATGGCCCAGCGGCTGAAGTCGGCATCGACGGGCGCGCCTTCGATGCGAATGTTGGCGATCGAGTTGCGGCCGTACACGTAGCGCGTGGTGCCGGCCTCGTAGGCCGCCTGGTTGAGGCTCGCCTCGGGGGTGCCGCCGATGGTCTGCGAGCTGCTGTCGCCCCCACCGCCGCCACCGCCGCAGCCCGCGAGGGCAAGGCAGATGCAGGCAAGGATGGCGCCGAACGCGCGGCCGAGGATTCCGTTGGTCTTGATGGACATCGTGTAGCTCCTTGAGTGGCCGGCCGCTGCCGGCGTGTGGGGTTCAAGGGGCTCTGCGAAGCCGGGGAGTGACCCCCGCAGGGAAAACCGGAAAAATCCGCTCTGGCCACGCTGGGCCCAGGAAACAGGGCTCGGCGGCGTCTTAGGGTGGGGCTCACCGGAGGGGAGGCGCCATGGACCGCGGACCGGTACCGCTCATCCTGCTGCTCTTGGGGCTCGCGATTGCCGTCGGCTTGCTGCTGCTGGGCGGCGGTGAACCCGAGCCGGGGCCGATCGACGGACCGCCCGTCGAGGACCGCGAAGGCGAGTCGATGGCCGCCGACCCCGACCTGCAGCCGAACGCCCCGACGCTCGAGGGCGTTGGCGACGACGAGCCAGCCTCCGAGCCGGCGATCCCCCCGCTGCCTCAGCCCGACGGCGTCCTGTTCACCGGCATGGTGATCGACGCCGAGCGCGCGCCGGCCCCCGGCGCCACGATCGAGGTGGTCACCGACGATGGACCGGGACCGAAGGCGACGAGCGACGACCAGGGACGCTTCTCGTTTCGCATGGTCGTGACCGACGAGATGGCGAAGACATGGGGCACCGTCCGCGCCCGGGGCAGCGACGGCACCGTCGGCTGGGCCGCGCTCGCGTTCGCCTCGCGGTCGGGCCCAGGTCAGCCGACGAAGAAGGTCGAGGGCGAGGCGAAGGCCGGCACGATCGTGCTCAGGCCCGCGCACGCCTTCGACGTCGAGGTGTCTTCCCGCTGCGCGGGTGCCCTGCCCGCCACGCTCTGGCTGCTGAACGCGCAGTGGGGTGTGGGGCCGCCGTGGATCCAGCTGCAAACGGACGCCGCGGGCCGCGCGACCATCGAGGACGTGCCTCCCGGACGCTGGCGCCTCGTCGGGGCAAGCACGGGATGCGGACGCGCGTGGACCCTGGTCCAGCTCCCACGCGAGGACAGCGAGCCGGTCGAGCTCGAGCTGCCCGATGCCCACAGCGTCACGATCACCGTGCGCGACGCCGCGGACGAGGCCCCCATCGCGGGCGCCGCGGTGGAGGTATCCGAGCAGGTGGTGATGCCCGACTACTACACGCGCGGTCCTCTCGTCTCCGCGCCGAGCACGTACACGACGGACGCTGAGGGCATCGCGCGCATCGACGGGCTCGGGGGCACCGAGACGCTCTACCTGCGCGCGAGCAAGGCGGGCTACCCGGGCGGCTCGGAGCACACGCGCGGACGCGGACGCGGCCCGGGCGAGGGCGTACTGAAGCCGGGCACGGCCGAGATCACGCTCGAGCTGCATGGGCCCAAGACGATCCGCTGGCCACTCGAGGACAAGGGGCACGGGATCCCGCCCGACGGCACCGAGGTGACGCTGAAGCCGTGGACCAACACGGGCCGTTTGACGGTTCCGGAGAAGGGCGTGATCGAGAACGGCGAGCTCGTCGTCGACGGCTGGGGGCCCGACGGCGCCTCCGGGTACGCCTATGCGCCCGGTGGGCTCGTGGCGCGCCTCAGCGCACGCCCCAAGGCCGACGAGGGCTACCCCACCGCGTTCTATCCCGTGCGGCAGATCGAGGTCGTCGTGCGCATGAGCGACGGCACGCCGGCCAAGGGCTGGTACCTGGTCGTGCGCGACGGCGGCAACAACGCCGTGGCGCCGGACGTCATCACCGATGCCGAGGGCCGCGCCGTCATGAAGGACCTCTACAGCGGTCCCGGCTCGCTCGTCAACGTGAGCATCTCGGACACCGGCGGCTACTCGGGCTACTCGAAGCCGCTGGGCTCCGTGAACCTCCAGCAGGAGGACGGACGCTTCGAGGTCGTGATCCCGAGCGAGCGCACGATCCACGTGCGTGCCACGGTCCGCGGCACCGCGCCGTCCGAGCTGTTCGGCGTGAAGCCGCAGATCAACCACCGGATCGCGGAGCCCACGGAGGAGAGCGGCGTGCCGGGGCTCTGGATCCTGAAGCACCGGCCGATCCAGCCAGAGGGCATCCTGCGCGTGTCGATCGCGAGCTCGAAGTACCTGGCCGAGCCGGTGCAGGTCCAGCTGAAGGACGCGACGGATCCGATCGAGGTCACGGTCGACCTCCAGCCCGCTGCGGCGCTGAACGTGCGCGTGAAGGAGCCGAGCGACAAGCGCTACAAGGTCGTGCTGCAACGCTTCGACGAGGAGACGTCCTCGTGGCCCGCAGGCAACGCGGGGCGCGGGTTCGGCATGGGGTCGAGCCGCCGGGCGGACCCGAACGGCATCCTCGCGTTCAAGATGCTCGCGCCCGGACGCTACCGCGCCATGGACAGCCAGACCGGCATCACCAGTGCGGGCGTGGACGTGGCCCCGACGGACACGCCCGCGCAGGTCGAGATCGACCTGAGCAAGGCGGGCTGGGTCAAGGGGCGCGTGGAGGTACCGGACGGGGTCTCCTTCAGCGGACTGAGCGTCGCGGAGGCGGATGCCAAGCCGAGCAGCGGGGGCGGGTTCTCGGCCTTCGGCAGCGCATCGCTGCCCGGCCGTCCCGTGAACCCCAAGGACGGCACCTTCTGGGTGCGCATCCCCGGCACGCGTCCCGTGACGCTGCGCGTGTACGGCACACTGCTCCGCCCCCATCCGACGAAGGGACAAGTCACGGTCACGGACCCGAAGGAGGGCGTCGTACTCGTCGCCGAGCGCGGCGCCGTCGCCACCCTGCGTTTCGACAAGCCGGCGCGCGTGTTCATGAACCGTGGGCAAGCACGCCCCATCGCCGTGCATCTCTACAAGGGCGCCGTCGACGGGGAGGGCACCAAGGTGTCGGGCATGCTCGACGCGGCGCACACGAAGGTGGAGATCGGCGGCTACGAGCCCGGCACCTGGACGCTCTGGCTCGATGCCCCCGGCTACGCCCCGGTCGTCCTGAAGGACGTCAGGCTGGGCGACGGCGACACGGATCTCGGCGAGGTCGCGCTCGAGGACGGGGCGACGCTGCGGATCGACGTGAAGGTGAAGGACGGACAGTCCCCCCCGCGCCTCTCGGTCTGGCTGACGAAGCTCGACGCGCCCGTCTACACCCGCAACCTCGACCAGGCTGGTGAGACGCTGCGCCTCCAGGGCATCGGCGCCGGCCGCTTCCGCCTCAACGTCTCGGCTTACAGCGGCGCTGCACCGGGCATCAACGAGGAGCTCGAGTTCGACGGCACAACGGAGGTGGTGCGGGAGATCGACGCGCGCTGAGCGGGTGGGCGGAGATCCGCATCCCAGGAGCCGCGTGGGCCCCGGTCCGCTCGGCACGCACGTAGGATGAAGCCCCCGGCCGCGTAGGGTGTGCACGCACACCCGAGGAGACATCATGGTCGTCAAGCCCCTCGGCATCCCCGCGGGAAGCGTCCGGGCTCTACTCCTTCTCTCGCTGGCCGCGCGCGCCGTCTTCGACCTGCGCGAAGGCGACGGCATCGCCGGCTGGCTCGCCACGACGCTGATCATCTGCGCGTCGGCCTACTTCGCCGCCCGGGCCGCGGCGAACGCACGCCGCGGCAACCGGCTCGAAGGCGAGCAGCGCGGCGGCCACCCGCTGGGCCTGCCCGCGGGCACCGTGCGCACGCTCTTCCTGGCGGCCCTCGGCTACGGCGCGTACCTGTGGTTCGACCACTACGGCGCCGAGGGTGCGAACGTGCCCGTGGCCTGGGTGCTCGGCGCCTTCGTGATCGGCCTCATCACGCGCCTCCTGTTCTCGAAGCTCCGGCTGCCCGAGGACCACGGCGCGCGCGGTGCCGACCACCTCCTCGCCTTGATCACCTTGGTCGCGGGCGTCGCGTTGCCGCTCCTCTCGGCGATGGGTGCATCGCCCGACATGGCCAACTGGATCGAGCCGCTGCTCGCCTGCGTCGTCGTCCACTATTTCGCGACGCGCACATAGGCGTGAACGAGGCGGCGAGCGAAGGCGGCGGCACGAGCGCTCCCGGGCGCCGCCGCGGCGTGCTCGCCTGCGTCCTGCTCACGCTCGCCGGCCTCGTTGCCGGCGGGCTCTTCGGCTGGCACCGGCAGGAGACGGTGTACGAGAGCCACGGCCTCATCAACATCGTGCTGGCGATCGACATCATCGAGCCGCTGTCGGAGTCCGCGTATCGCGCGCGCTTGCCGAAGGCGATTCGGTACCACGTCGAGCTCCTGCGCTCGCCGAAGGCAACCGCGCTCGCGGTGAAGCACATCGGCCTGGAAGACACGAGCGACCTGGGCAACCGTCCCCCCGTGACGAGGGCCACCTTCCCCGGGCTGCGCGGCGTCGAGGTCGAGCCCGATGGTGCCCACATCCGTGTCACGTTCCGGGATCGGGATCCCGGCACGGCGTACTTCGGCGTCGAGGCGTTCATGCGTGCCCACCGTGAGCTGACGGAGGATCTCCGCGACCTGGAGATGCGTCAGCGCGCTCTGGGCGAACACCTGAACGAGACACGCATGCACGCCAAGGAGCTGCGCGAACAACTTCGTGCAATCGGGGCGGAAGACGGCAACACCGTGCCGGTGCTGGCCGAGCTCAAGGAGGCCCAGGCACGGCTCGCCGACGCAGAGCTCCGGCTCACGATGGTCCAGCGGCGGATCCTCGACGCACAACGCCGCCCCGACGCCAAGGAGGTCCTCGCCGACCTTCGGAAGCACGAGCGCGAGCTCCAGATCAAGCGCTCGCGGGAAGAGAAGCAGGTCAAGCGTCACCTCGCTGCGATGGAAGTCGCCGGCCGGATGTTGGACGAGCTCGGGAAGGTGACTGCCAAGGAGCACGCGCTGGAGCGCGAGTGGCGCCGCGCGAAAGCACGCTTTGCCGGCAGGGGCCTCCCCACCTACGAGCGACGACCGCTCAGAGTACCCAAGCTGCTTTCCGAGCCGACCGTCATCGGAAGCCTGCCCTGGGCCGCGCTCGGCGGCGTCTGGGGTCTCGTGCTCGGCCTCGCCGTCCTGGGCTTCGCGCGTCAGCGGGGCGCAGACGAGACGTAGGGCGAGCCGGACTCGCGCGCTAGGGCGTGCCCGTGGACGGCCGCAAGCTGCGCCAGACCCCGAGTAGGAACAGGCTCAGCGTGGCGAACATCGCCGTGTGGATAACGCCGTATACCGCGTAGCGGGCGACGGTCGCGCCGCCGAAGTAGGCCGCGTCGATGGCGACGAGGTCCGTCTCGCCACCGCGGACGGAGAGCAGGAAGTGGTAGCCCTTGTAGTACATCAGCGCGATCGTCGCCGTGACGAACGGCAGGTACCCCCGCGTCAGCATCTTGAAGGCGCGCGGCGTGATCTCGCCGCCACCCGCGGCCCGTGACAGGAACACGGCGCCGAGCATGGCGATGGGCACGATCACGGCGGCGAGGAGCATGTGCCCGTGCACGAGCGCGAGGTGCTGCGTCGCCTCCAGCCCGATGCCGGCGTGGACCGCGCTGTCCGGCAGCTTCTTTGCCGACTCCCGGAAGACGACGCCCGAGAGCAGTCCGAGCACGGCCATCACGATGGCGTAGCGAAGGACGGTCCGGGTGGCCTGCGCGTAGTGCGACGGAAGCGGATTGCTCATGCGCGCACTGTACGCGAGGCGCCCGTCGGTTCGATGGGCCGATGCGGGGCTCGGGGGCCGAGCGCGCCTCCGTCACCAACGCGGGCCGAGGCCGCCCCCGCGGAGCCGCCCGTGCTAGAACGGCAAGGCCCGGCGTGTGATGACCCCGCACCCACGCTTTGTGTGAAACGCTCCCGCCTCGACCGGCCATGGAAGGGCAGATGAGCACTCCCGGCCGCCTGAACCCCGCCGACCTGACGCGCCACGCTGCTGGCATGCGTGCGCTGGCCGGCCGGCTCGTTCAGGGCACGGAGGCGGACGACGTGACCCAGGACGCGCTGTTGCGCGCTCTGGAGAAGGGCGAGCGCCCCGCGTACGCGCCGGCAGCCTGGCTCCGCGGCATCGTGCGCAACGTGACGCGCGAGCGCAGGCGCTCCGAAGGCCGGCGACGCGTGCGCGAGGACGCCTGGCGACGCGAGCCGCGCGACATCGAGGTCGCGCGCGCCGCCGAACGCACCGAGGACCAGCTGCGCATCGCCCAGGCCCTCAATCGGCTGCCGGCGAAGTACCGCAGCGTGGTCTGGCTGCGCTACTTCGGTGGCCACAGCCCGGCGCAGATCGCCGAGCTGCTCGGCGAGCCGCCGGCGACGATCCGCACGCGTCTCCATCGCGCCATGGGACTGCTCCGATCCGATCTGGATGCGAACTACGAAGGCGGACGCGAGGGATGGAAACAGGCCCTCGCCCCGATCGCGGGACTCGCGGCCTTCGGGGAGGGAGCGGTCGTGGCTTCGAGCGCGCGATGGGCAACGATGGCGACGGTGCTTCTGGTTCTCGGTGCGTTCGGTATCGGGCTCTGGTGGCTCGCGCCCTGGAGCTCGACAGTCGAGGAAGACGACACGGCCATGGAGGTCGACGCCGAGCCGGACCCGGTGGATGCGGCTGCGCTGCAAGGGACGGCCGAGGAGACGGGCGACGAACCCGAACCCGTCCCCGCGGCCGGAACGCGCGCCCTCCGCATCACCGTCGTCGACGTGGACAGCGGGAAGCCGATCCCTGGAGCCCGCGTGTGGATCGCCCGCGAGCTGGCACCGCGCATCCACGTCAACACGGGCATGCCCAACGACCTGCGCACGGGAGACGACGGCACCGTGGACGTGCGCGTCGCGGCCGAAGGAAAGCTCGTCGCAAAGGCGTACGCCGACGGATTCCTGACGCCGAGCACGGTAGTGGCGGTCTCGGACGCCGCAGCGGGCTCGGACATCACCGAGGTGCGACTGCCCCTCTCGCAAGGGGACGTGCTCGAGGGGCAGGTGCTCTTGCCCGACGGGACCAAGCCCACGGCGCCGGTCGTCGTCAAGATCGCCCAGTTCCGGAGCGGAACGAGCGGTCCCGCGTACGGCACCGAGGTCACCTCGGATGCGACCGGTGCCTTCGTCGCGCGGGGGCTACGCCGCTGCAACCTGCGTCTGACGGTGATGCACGAGGAGCACAGCCGCCGCTACTTCGGTCGCGTCACCGCGCGCTCCGACCAGGGCCACATCGAGCTGACCCTGCGCGCACCGGGCCCCGGAGACCGGGTCGTCTTCCGCATCCGGTTCCGCGACGTCGACGACAAGCCCGTCACCGCGGCGCGAGCACGGCTCATCGTGAAGGACGGCGGGCACCACTGGCGCCACGAGTCCGACGAGCCGATGGAGGGCGAGCTC
>JASJAY010000026.1 GCA_030066775.1 Planctomycetota bacterium | reverse complement strand
CTTCGCGCTCCTTGGCGATCTTCTTGGCCTCGGCCTTGGTGATCTCGCTGCCGAGACGCTTTTCCTTCTCGTCGAGCACCTTGCGCGCGTTGTTGATCTTGTTGAACTCGTTGAGGAGCTTCAGCAGACCCTTGACGTTCTTGTCGAGCTTCGTCTTGTAAGCGCGGTTGGCCGACTTCTTCATGGCCGTGTAGAGCTTCTTCGACGAGAGGTTCTTGCCCTCGATGACCTGGACCTTCTTCCAGTCGCGGTCGACGACGAGGAGGCGCGAGGGGGCCTTGCCGTTGCCGGCCAGGACGGGATCGTTCTCGACATCCTCGGGGGTCATCTTGAGGCAGCGGAACGCGTTGCGGGCGGCCGCGACCTTGAAGCACTGGAGGACGACGTCCTCGATCTTCGTGAAGTCCTCGTTGTCCGAGCCGTCGTGCACGTAGATGAGCAGCGGCTGGTCGGCGGGCTTCAGCGCCTCGGGCTCGGCCTTGGCATCAGCCTCGGTCTCTTCACCCGTGGTGACTGCGGTGCTAATGGAAGGGGAAGCGCGGTTCGCGGAGCCCCAGGCCTTGTTCAACACGGCCGAACTGGCCGGAGAGATGCCTCAGCAGCCAACCGTCTTGGCGTAGCTGAGCCCGCTGCACGTGAGTGCGAAGGCCACCAACAGGCCCATGAACATGAACTTCCGCATGATCTTCCTTCCTCGCGCGGCCCGCTCCCGCCCCATCTCGCGGAGTAGCGTGCTGCTCGGATTGCCTCGGATGCTGGGATTCTAGGGTCCGATTTTCGCCGATGCCACCCGCGCGGCAGGCAGACCGGACCCCCGTCCTACTGGGCTGACGCCAGGGGTCCGGGCCAGGTTCCCCGGTTACGGCCGAAACCCGCAAGAACTCGGCTTCGGCGGCCCGGGCGCCCTGAAACGGGCCGAAAGGCCTGAGCGAGGCCGGGCCCCGGGCCGAGGCACCGTTCGCAGGCTGGCCAGGCCCCAGCGGTGCAGGGGCCGAGAATTGTGCCTTACACCACGGCCGGAAGCCGTCGGCGCCAGGCCCCCGTCGGTAGGCTCCGGGCCGCCCCGAGGAGAGACCCCATGCAGTGGACCGTGTACCTGAGTGGCGAGATCCACTCCGACTGGCGCGAGCAGATCCAGCAGGGCGTCGAGGCGCTCGGCCTGCCCGTCACCCTGGTGGCCCCGGTGACCGATCACGAGGCGAGCGACCTGTGCGGCGTACGGACGTTCGGCGCGGAGGAGAGCGACTTCTGGCGCGACCACAAGGGCGCCGGCCTCAACGCGGTGCGCACGCGAACCCTGATCGAGCGCGCCGACGTGGTCGTGGTCCGCTTCGGCGACAAGTACCGCCAGTGGAACGCCGCCTTCGACGCGGGCTACGCCAGCGCCCTGGGCAAGAGCCTGATCACGCTGCATCCACAGAGCCTGAACCACGCCCTCAAGGAGGTGGACCGGGCCGCGCTCGCGGTCGCGCGCGAGCCGGCGCAGGTGGTCGAAGCCCTGCGCTACGCCATCCAGGGCACGGCACCGGCCGGCTCGATGGCCTAGGGGCTGCAGCGCTCCGGAGCCATCCGAGCAATCCTGAGGCGCCCGAGATTCCCTTTCGGGGACCCGCGCCGCTTCTCGTCTAGCAGGTTGAGGCCTTCTACGAGGAGCGGTGATGGTACAGATTCGGCGTGGCGTGGGACGGACGTTGGGGGTGCTGGCGCTGGTTGCGCTCTCGGCATGCGGGACCGAGAGCCACGGGCAGGGGGCTCCAGAGCTCGTGCGGGAGACGCGCGAAGTCGTCGTCATGGAGTTCTGCTGTCCGGAAACGGTATACGTACCGCTGCTCAAATTGGACCCAGCCGACACCGATGTCTCCATCGCGCTCACCCGAGTGCTTGTGAACGGGATGTCGCCGTCCCAGTTCTCGGGTCCGAGAATCGAGATCGTCGACGAGTTCGGACAGCCCCATCCGCAGGCCGGCTCAGGCGGTGTCCACTCCCTGACCAAGCGGTGGGATACCTACGGTCCGGGTCCGCACCGGTTGCGCGTGGGCACGGGCAGTTGCAGCCCCTTCGAGCCCTTCGACCCTGCGCACGAGATCAGCATCGAGCTTGTCTACACGTTCACCAACCCGCACACTTCCGACAGCCAGACGCATTTCCCGATTGTGCTGCAGTCGCGCTGCGGCCCGGCAGCGACGCTCTCATGGCGGCCTTGGATTCCGAAGCCGGACGAGGACTGCACTGTGGTCGTGAATTTCGCCGCTCCGTGCGACGAGGACACGGATGTCCAAATGAACTTCTACCTGGGGGCAACGCCGACGCTGGGCGAGTCTGCGTTCGGCATCGCGGCCGGGGCGCAGGCCGGTTCTTTGGCCTTCAGCAAGCCGGATCCGGGCATCGCGACATTCTATGCATTCGGCAACCCCTCACCGTGCCACCTGTTCTCAGGCAGCCGAGAGTACCTCTGCCATGCCGCTGGTGACGCCGCCTTCGAGGCGCATACCGGAGACGTGTCGAGTGCAGCGGGTGCGGGGGGGACGATGAGTGTGCAGGTCGTCTACTCCATCCACGACGACCCCGGTGCCAGGACGAACGAGGTCACGTGGAAGGTGTCCTACCACCAGACCACGCCCGTGGCGTTCGAGCTGGATGTCGATGTCGAACAGGGCGTCGTGGACAACACGGGCACGTTCGATGGCCCGGATGGGGAGTACGACTGGTCCTTTGCCCCCCATGACCAGCGGACATACAGCGGTGCGTTGACGGGCGTCCTCTACCTGCGACGTCCCGACGGAACGGAAGACGAGATCTTCTACAGCCTGACTCGTCCGTAGCCGGCTTCAGCTCTACTCGCCTGCCAGCCAGACGAATGCCTGTGTGCCGCTCTCGGCGCCGCCCGCAGCCGCTAGCCTCCCGCCGGACGCGTCGAAGGCGACACTGTGGATCCGGATGCCGGGCCGCAGCACGACGACCTGCTCGCCCGTGCGTGTGTCCCAGAGGCGAACGGTCTCGTCCTCGGAACCGGAGGCGAGCCGCGGTTCACGGGGATGGAAGGCAACTCCGCGCACCGCGCCGGCATGCCCCTCGAGCACGTGGAGCACCTTGAGGTCCTTGCGAGCCACGAGGAGGATGCTGCCGTCCTCATGAGCAACGGCAAGCAGCTTGCCGTCTGGCGATGCGGCCATGGCGCGCGCTCCGCTCCGCGTGAGGAGTCCGGAGACCACGGGCCGGGCACCGGACCAGGACGTGATACCTCCGTCCTCATCGACGCTTGCCATCGCGCCCTTGCCGGGACCGGCCACCATCGCCGCGATGCGCGCGTCGTGGTGCGTGCGTGCTGTGGTCCCTTCTGTCGCGTTGTGGCGATAGACACGCGGTCCGCTTGTCCAGTAGAGGGTCCCGGTAACGGAGTTCCAAGCAACCGGCCCGCCACTGCGAGCCGTGTGCTCTGTTTCCCGGCCGTCCGCGTGCCGGGTGAAGAGGCGGCCATTCGCGAGGCGCAGGAGCTGTGCGTCTCCTGCGAGGGCGAGGAAGTCGATGGCGACAAAGGCGTCCAAGCGCTTCGCTACGTCGCCGGCGGGATCCCACCACAGGATGTGTCCGGCACGAGTGGCCGTGACGGTGTGATCGTCGTCGAACAGGACCTGCTGGACGGGGCTCCGCGCATCGCCGAGCGATCGGGCGTGACCGCGACTGCCTACGGGCCATAGGCGAACCGTGGCGTCGGGCGAGAATGAGGCAATCGTGTCGTCGTCGACGAACGCCACGTGGCGGACCAGGTTCGTGTGCCCGCGTAGCAGCGCGAGCGCCGACAGATCACGCGCGCGCCAGAGCCTCACCGTTCGATCGTACGACGCTGTCGCGATGGTCTGGCCCGCCCATGCAATGCTCCGGACGTTGTCCTGGTGGCCATCCGCGACAAGCCGTTGTGCGGTGGTGGCCAGGTCGAAGACCCGCACCGTGCGGTCTCTCGAGCACGTTGCCACCTCCGTTCCATCCGGGGAAAACGCGAGACCCTCGACGCTGCCGTCGTGGGCGCGCCACCGACGCGGGGAGCCGTCCCCCGGATAGAGGCACAGCGTGCCGTCGCGGCAGCCTGTCAGGACGCCTCCCTCTGGCTCGAACGCCGCGCAGATGACCCGATCCGCATGCCCGCGTAGCTCTCGCTCCAGTGTCCTGGTTGCGAGCATCCAGACACGCGCCACGCCGTCTCGGTAGGCCCCGACCACGCGCTTGCCACGTGGGTCGAAGCGCACGTCGTTGACGTGCGTGGAGGGTCCCTTCAACTCGATTGCGTCGTCACCAGCGGCGTCGAGATCGACCAGCAGGATGCGTCCATCGCTCGTGCCCATTGCCGCGAGCCTCCCGTCCGGAGAGAGCCCCACGCAGAGCAGCTGCGTCGCCTCGAATCGCCACGTGCGTGCCTCCCCCGTAGCGAGGTCTCGCATGCGGAGGGCGGCAGCCTCTCCGCCGGCCTCTCCAACCGCCACGATCCGGTTCCGTTCCCTCGATGCCGCGCCCCAGAACATCGGGATGCCGGTATCCAGGACGCGTTCAGCGTGATCGAGCCCCGCATGAAGGTGCCTCCACTCCCAGCCCCGTAGGTGTTCGGGCGTGTCGTCCAGGCGGCGGCCTGCCTCTGCGACGTCGTGGTCACGCAGGGCGTCGTGGGCAAGTGCGATCTGGCGGATGTACGCCGTCACCGCGTGGGCTTCTCGCTCCGACAGCGCTGCCGATCGTTCCACGGCGGCGTCCCTTGCGAAGCCCGACGACATGGCCACGGCGACACCGACGGTGAGAACGAGCGCCACGAGCGTCGTGGCCAGTGCGGGGTGTCTGCGCGCGAAGAGACGTACACGGTGGGGGGGCGGCGCGCGTCGTGCGGAGACAGGAGCGTGGCTCAGCAGTCGACGTATGTCCGCGGCAAGCATCGCGGCTGACGGATACCGGTCCCCGCGCTTCGAGGCGGTCGCCTTGCCGATGATGGCCTCGAGATCGGCTTGCCTTCCCTTGGAGGCGATGGCCTGGCCGCGCACAAGTCTCCCGAGCAGGGCGCCCAACGCGTACACGTCTGTCCGCGCATCGACCGGCGCGCCGGCCTCCTGCTCGGGGGCCATGAAGCCCGGTGTCCCGGCGGCAGACGCTCCCTCGTCCGTCGTCGCGGCGATGCCGAAGTCGATGACCTTGGGACCGGACTCGCCGACAAGGATGTTCGCGGGCTTGAGATCGCGGTGGATGACGCGCCGCTCGTGTCCGTGCTCCACCGCATCGCACACGTGGGCCAGGAGCGCGAGCCTCGCCTCCAGCGACTTGCCCCGGCTCCATGCGTCGAGGGTGTCGCCCTCCACGAACTGCAGCGCCACGAACGTCGCCCCCTCGTGGCGTCCCGCCTCGTACACGGCGGCGATGCCGGGGTGGTCGAGCTGTGCGAGGACTTGGGCTTCCTTCTCGAAGCGCTCGTCCACGTGTCGCATGAGCTTGAGGGCGACGCGTCGCCGGGGCTGCTGCTGGATGGCTTCGTAGACCCGGCCTCCTCCGCCGCCGCCGATGCGACGCACGACCTCGTATCTCCCGACCGCCGTGCCCGGCTCGAGGGTGGCGAGTCGCTCGAGCGCAGGCACGGCCAGGAAGGAGGCTTCGGCCTGCGCAGAGGACTGGAGGAGCTCTTCCACGGCGTCGCGCAGCGGACCGCATCGCGCAAGGACGGGTTCGGGATCGTCGGCCGCGAGCGCCTCCTGGTACAGCGCGTAGATCCGTGCTTCCGGGTCCTCGCTCACGGCGCGAGTCTCTTGTGCAACCACCCGCGGGCGCGCTTCCAGACGTTGGAGACCGTCCGGTCCGTTACGCCGAGCACGCTCGCCGCTTCGTCCAACGTGAGGCCGCCGAAGTAGCGCAGCTCGACCACCCGTGCGCCCTGCGGATCCAGGCGTTCGAGATCCTCGAGCGCCTCGTGCACCGCGACGACTTCGACCTCGGCATCGGTAGCGCCGTGTTCGGCGTCGGCGAACTGCACGCGCACCTGTTCCCCGCCCCGCTTCTGCGTGGCGCGCGCGCGGGCGTGGTCGACAAGGACACTGCGCATCGCACGGGCCGCCGTGCCCAGGAACTGGCGCCGGCTCTCGTACGGCTGCTCGCGCCCGCCCATCAGGCGGAGCCACGCCTCGTTCACGAGCGCCGTTGTCTGAAGGGTGTGCGACGGGCGCTGACCCGCCATCTGCGCATGCGCGATTCGACGAAGCTCGCCAGACAAGATCGAGAGAAGATGCGCTTGTTGGGCAGCGTCCCCGTCACGCAGGGCGGCCAGCGCGCGATCCACGTCGGATGCGCCTCCCGTGTGGGCGGCCTCTGCACCCACCTGCCCGCTGTCGCTTTCGGCGCCTGACACCGCTGCCCCCTGGCCGCAATCTGCTCGCAACCGACCGCTCGTCCACGTTTCGAGCCGCGTCGTTTTCTATCGAAGCAGCCAGTCACGTTCAACCAGCGGGGACTCGGACGGTGGATGTGGCCGTCCCCGGCGGCTGCCGGCCTCGATTCAAATGCTCTCAACATGCCCTGAGCATCGCCTTCATAGGGAGGCCTCGGGGGGTCGCGCCGGGACCGCGGACGGTCGAAAATGACCGTACGGGAGCAGGGCCACCGTTCTGCTTCCGGTGCGCCATGCAGGAGAGGGCGGCACGGAGATGAACGGAGCGCCTGGCACCGAAGCCCGGGAGCGGATCCTCCTCGTCGAGGACTCGCCGACGCAGGCAATTGCCCTGGCGTTCGCCCTCGAGGAGCAGGGCTTCGAGGTCACGCACGTCACGGACGTCCAGTCGGCCGTGGACCAGCTGCGCAGCGCGCCGCCCGACCTGATCATCGCCGACTACTACCTTCCGGGGCAGGACGCCGACGCCCTGTGCCGTCTCGTGCGCATGCAGTTCGAGACGCGCGAGCTGCCGATCATGCTGCTCACCTCGGATGCGGCGGAAGAGACGGAGCTGCGCTCCCTCGACAGCGGGGCCGACGACTTCCTGCCCAAGAGCACGGATCCGGAGGTGCTGCTGGCCCGCATCCGCGTGCTGCTCAAGCACCGCCCGAGCGACCGACGGACGGACTTCCACAAGGGGCCCGACGGGTTGCACAACGCCCGCGTGCTCACCATCGACGACAGCCCGACCTACCTGGACGTGCTGGACGTCGAGCTGAGTCAGTCCGGCTACGAGGTCGTGCCCGCGTTGAGCGGCGAAGAGGGTCTGCGGTTGCTGGAGGAGAGCACGTTCGACTGCGTGCTGGTGGACCGCGTCATGCCGGGCATCGACGGCATCGAGGTCTGTCGTCGGATCGACGCGCTGCGCAGCCAGCTGTCGACCCCGCTCGCCGTCATGATGCTCACGGGCCAGGAGACCCGCGAGGACCTGACGAACGCCTTGGAGGCAGGCGCTGACGACTTCGTCGGCAAGTCGAGCGACTTCGCCGTGCTCCGTGGCCGCATCCGCGCCCTGCTGCGGCGCAACTTCTATCACCGCGAGAACGAGCGGATCCTGTCCGAGCTCAAGGACCGGGAGCTCGAGGCGATCCGGGCCAAGGCCGAGCAAGCGGCGGTCGAGGCGCGCGCCGCGCTTGCGGACCGCCTCGAGAAGACGATGGCGGAGCTCGAGGACTCCCGCGAGGCCTTGATCCACGCCAAGGAGGCGGCGGAGGAGGCGACGCGGGCCAAGAGCGAGTTCCTCGCGAACATGAGCCACGAGATCCGCACGCCGATGAACGGCGTCACCGGCATGCTGCACGCCTTGCTCTCCACGGCGCTGACGGAGGAGCAGGAGGACTACGTACAGACCGCCACGCAGTCGGCCGAAGCGCTGCTCACGATCATCGACGACATCCTCGACTTCTCGAAGATCGAGGCCGGCAAGCTGGCCATCGAGGAGGTGCCCTTCGATCTCGAGCGCACGATCGCCCACACGGTCGACCTGCTGGGGCCGCGCGCGGCGGAGAAGGGGATCGAGCTCGTCATGCGCTATCCCTGGGATGCGCCGCGCCACCTCATGGGGGACAAGGGACGCATCGGCCAGGTCATCACGAACCTCTTGGGCAACGCGTTCAAGTTCACGGAGCGCGGCCACGTGCTCGTGGACATGCAGGGGCAGGAAACCGAGGACGGGGTGTACGAGGTCGCGATCTCCGTCGAGGACACCGGCATCGGCATCCCCGCAGACCGTTTGGAGATGATCTTCGAGAAGTTCACGCAGGCCGAGGGCTCGACCACGCGCCGCTTTGGTGGGACCGGCTTGGGGCTCGCCATCAGCCAGCGCCTGGTCGAGCTGATGGGGGGCACGATCGAGGCCACCAGCGAGGTCGGCCGCGGCTCCCGATTCCGGTTCCGCCTCCCGCTGCGCCTCGCGGACGCCGAAGACACCGACGAGCGAGCGCCCGGCGTGGACGCGGCGGCTGCACTCGACGGGAAGCGGCTGCTGCTCATCGAGGAGAGCCCGCTGGTTCGTGAGGTCCTTCAGGATCAGCTCGCATCGTGGGGCGTCGAGGTCGTCGAGTGCGAGGACGCCGAGGGGGCAGCCGAGGCGCTGCGCCGTGCCGCCGCCGCGGAGCGCCCGTTCGACACCGCCATCGTGGACTCGCGTGTGCTCGAGGCCGGTGTCGCCCACCTGTCGCCCCTGCTCCGGGGCGGTGTCGAGCGCATCGTGGCCGTCACGCCTGGCCTCGCAGCGACCCAGGCGCTGCGTGCCGAGGGGTACGCCCACGTGCTCACGAAGCCGCTGGCCCCCTCTGTGCTCCATGCGACGTTGGTGTCGCTCTCGACCACGGCGGCGAAGCCGAGCGCGGCCGCGCCCCCGCCTGCGCCCGCCAGCACCGCCGAGGTGCTCGACGCATACGTCCTCCTCGTCGAGGACAACCCGGTCAACCGGAAGGTTGCCCACATCCTGCTGACCAAGATGGGATGCAGGGTGGAGATGGTGGAGGACGGGCGTGCCGCCGTGGAGCGCGTCGCGGCCAACACCTACGACCTCGTCCTGATGGACTGCCAGATGCCCATCATGGACGGCTTCGAGGCGACCCAGCAGATCCGTGCGCTCGACGGGCCGGCCGCGCGCGTGCGCATCACGGCCATGACCGCGAATGCGATGAGCGGCGACCGGCAGCGGTGCCTGGATGCCGGCATGGACGACTATCTGTCCAAGCCCGTGAACCAGGAGGCGCTGCGCGCAGCGATTCGCGACGCCATCGCGCTGCGGCGCGCGCGCGCCGGTTAGCGCGGTCAGGCGCGGAGCGGCAGCTCGCCGGCCGTCTCGCCGCCACAGACGGCGCGTCGAATCGCCGCGGCGATGGCCTCCGGCGGCATGCACTCGGCCGTCAGCCCCGCGTGCACGGCAGCGCCGGGCATGCCGAAGACCACACACGAGGCTTCGTCTTGCGCCACGATGCGGCCACCGGTGGTCTTGACCTCGCGCAGGCCCCGAACACCGTCGCTGCCCATGCCCGTGAGGATCGCGGCGAACAGCCTCGAACCGTACGCCTTGGCGGTGGACTCGAACAAGTAGTCCGCAGCGGGACGGAAGCGTCCGCAGCGCGGACCGGCGTCCAGGTGCACGCGGTGATCGCGCACACCGAGGTGCAGGTCGTCCGGTGCGACGTACACGTGTCCGGCGCGAAGCCGGTCGCCGTCCTCTGCGATCGTGACCGCGAGGGCACAGTGCCTGTCGAGGTGCTCTGCTAGTCCCGCCGTGAAGCCGGGCGCGATGTGCTGGACGACCAGCACCGGCGCCGAGAGGCTCGCCGGCAGATCACCCAGGATCCGGCGCAGGACCTGCGGGCCGCCGGTCGAAGCCGCGATCGCCACGGCGTGTACGCGTCGGGCGTGTGGACGCTGCGCGGGGGCGCTCGGGCGACGACGGAGCCGCGTCATCTCCCGGCGCCGGACGACGCTCACACCGGCCAGCGTGACGAGTGTCTCCTGCAGCGAGCGGCAGTCCGCCTCGAAGCCGTCCGCGAGCGGGCCATGGGGCTTGGGAAGCACGGCGACGGCGCCGAGCTCCATGGCCTGGATCGACGCGCGCACCTCGGCGTCGCGCGCGGCGCCCGCGACGATCACGATCGGCGTCGGCCAGCGGCTCATGATCTGCTTCGTCGCCGCAAGCCCGTCCATGCGCGGCATGCGCACGTCCATCGTGATGATGTCGGGCCGCCGCTTCTCGACGAACGCGAGCGCCTCGTTTCCATTCGCGGCGACGCCGGTGACCGTGAGCTCCGGATGCGCCTCGATCACGGCGCTGAGCATCTCGCGCGTCGTCTGCGAGTCGTCGACGACCAGGACACGTCGGATGGGGGCCATGTCAGACGAGCTCCCGGATGGCTTCCAGCAGTGACCCGCCGTCGAACTCGCTCTTGACCACGTACGCGTTCGCACCCGCTGCGAGGCCGCGGAGCCGGTGCTCCTCCTTCTCCAGTCCCGTGACCAGGATCACGGGCAGCTCGCGATGTGTCGTCGATGCCCGGATGCGCTCCGTCAGGCTGCAGCCGCCCATGCGCGGCATCTCGACATCGGAGACGACCAGGTCGAAGTTCCCCTGTTGGATCGACTCCCATGCCGCCATGCCGTCCGGCACGGCCGAGACGTGGTAGCCGGCCTGCTCGAGGATGCCCATGACCATCATGCGCGTGGTGACGGAGTCGTCCGCCAGCAACAGCCGCTTCTGACGCGAGGGCGTCGCTTCCTCAGCGTCCTCTTCGAAGACGGGCGGGAGTACCGCGTGGCCCTCCACGCGACGGACGAGCGCGGACGTGTTCAGGATGAGCGCGATGCGGCCGCTCTCGAGGGTCGTGGCCCCCGATACCAGCTCCAGGCCTTGGAGACGCGTGCCCAGCTCCTTGATGAGGATCTCGCACTCCGCGTCCAGCTCGTCCACCGCGAGCGCGACGTCGGCGCCCGCACCGCGCACGATCGCCGTGGGGATGCGCGCACCGCCATTCGTAGGTGCGGAGGCGGGGAGTCCGAGGACGTCGCTCAAGCGCCGCAGAGGCACGAGGCGATCGTGGAAGTGGATGGCCGGACCCGTGGGCAGATCGCGCACCTCGTCGGGATGCATGCGCACGAGTCCGCCCACCGCCGCGCTCGGGATGGCGAACGCGCGTCCGCCACAGCGCACGAGCAGGGCGTGCATCGCCGTGAGCGTGAGGGGCACGGTGAGCAGGAAGCGACAGCCCTGCCCGGGCTCCGCGTGCAGGTCGATGGTGCCGCGCAGCGCCTCGACCTCGGACTTGACCACGTCCAGCCCCACGCCGCGTCCGGACACGCTCGTCGTCTCGGCGGCCGTGGAGAAGCCGGGCTCGAACACGAGCCGCTCCAGCGCGTGCTCCTCGTCGGGAACCGCGATGCCAAGCGCTTCGGCGCGCGCGCGCAGCATCCCGTGGTCGATCCCGCGGCCGTCGTCGGAGACCGTCACGACGACCGTATCGCCGCGAAGCGCAGCGGAGAGCACGATCTCACCCGCAGGGGGCTTCCCCGCGGCTTCGCGCGCTTCCGGATCCTCGATGCCGTGGCTCACCGCGTTGCGCACGAGGTGCAGCAGGGGGTCGCGCAGCCGCTCGACGACCAGGCGATCCAGCTCCACGTCACCGCCGTGCACGTGCACCTCGGCCCGTCGCCCGGTGGCGGTCGCGACGTCCCGCGCCGCGCGCGCCAGGCCGCGGCACGCGGCGGTGAAGGAGGTCATGCGCACCTGCTGCGCGGCACGGTTCAGGCGACCGGCAACGCGCCCGAGGAGGCGTTCGTCGCGCTGTAGGCCTTCCGCGAGCTCGTGCAGGTTTTCGAGGAGCCCGCGCAGCCCGCCGTCGTGCGACGTGGTGACGTCCTGGGCCTCGCGGCGGATGTGCACGGTCCCGCGCGCATCGTCCAGGAGCCCGATGAGCTTGCGCACGCCGGTGTCGACCCGACGATGGGCGAGCATGAGCTCGCCGCTCTCGTTGAGCAGGTGCTCGAGCTTCTCAGTGCCGACGCGCAGCGTCTCGGAGCCGGACGCAGAGCTGCTCGACGCAACCGGCGCGCTCTGGGCGGGTTCGGGGGTGCCGTTCTTGGCCTTGGCCGCGCCGTTCGCCGTGCCGTTCTCCTGTAGCCGCGTGCCGCCGCGTCCGTTGCTCGAAGATGGGGGCGTGGCGACGGGCGGCTCGGGTGTGCGCCCGTTCGTGGCCGGGGCCTCGGCAGCCTGCGTGGCCGGCTTCGACGGTGCCTCCGCGCCCGCCATCACCGCGTCCAGCTGCTCGATCATCGGCTGCACGAGGGCGGGATCCTCCGCCGCGCCTTCCTGCAGGTGCCCCGTCGCGGCCTGGATCGCGTCGATGGTCGCGAACAGGACCCCGGCGAGCGCCGGATCCAGCTCGCGCGTCCCGTCGCGCACGCCGGAGAGGACCTCCTCCATGCGGTGGGAGACGGTCTCGACGGACTGGATGCCGACGGCCCGGGCTGCGCCCTTGAGGCTGTGCGCGGCACGGAACAGACGCTGCACGATTGCATCGCGGGCTGCCGGATCCGCGTGCTCGAGCGCAAGCAGATCCGTGTTCAGCGCGTCGATGCGATCCTCGGCTTCCCCCAGGAAGCTCCGCATCAGGCGACGGGCGAGCTCGTCGCGGTCCATGCCGGACTACCCTTCCTGGCCGTTCAGGCCGACGAGCGAGCGCAGCTGGTCGCCCATCGCGCTCAGGTCTTCCATGGCGCGTTGGGTCTGACGGTTCGAGTCGACGTTCTGGCGCGTGACCTGGTCGATGCTGCGCACGGCCTCGTTGATCTGCTTGATGCCGATCGCCTGCTGGCGTGCGGACGCGTCGATCTGGACGGCGACCTGGGACTGGCTGGAGAGCGCCCGTTCGAGCGTACGGATCGCTTCGCCGGCGCGCTCGGCCATCGAGACGGCGTTGTTCACGCCCTCCACGGAGTCGCGCGTCCGCGTGACCGCAACGCGCGTGCTGCGCTGCACCTCGCCGAGCAAGTCGCGCACCTGGGCGGTGGCCT
This sequence comes from Planctomycetota bacterium, assembly GCA_030066775.1. Taxonomy (GTDB): domain Bacteria; phylum Planctomycetota; class PLA2; order PLA2; family JAEUHO01; genus JASJAY01. The sequence goes on along the minus strand of JASJAY010000026.1, from coordinate 13,808 downwards.
TCTTGCACTCGTCGGCAAGGGCGCGCACCTCCGACGCGACCACGGCGAAACCGCGGCCGTGCTCCCCGGCGCGCGACGCCTCGATCGCGGCGTTGAGCGCGAGCAGGTTCGTCTGCTCGGCGATGTCACCGACCGTCGCGATGATCGCGCCGATCGACTCGGCGCGGCCGTCGAGCTCGAGGATGCCCGCGGAGAGCTCCTCGCAGCTGGCCTTGACCTCGCGCATGCGCTCGAGGGTGGCCTCCACGGACTGGGTGCCGTCGCGAGAGCTCTCGACCGACTGGCGCGACGCCTCGGTGACCTCTTCCGCGCGGGATGCGCCTTCCTCGGCGGCGTGCAAGACCTCGTCGATCGTGGCGACGGTCTGGGAGACGGCCGCGGCCTGTTCCTCGGCGCCTGTCGACTGCTGCGTCGTCGCCGCGAGGATCTCGCTGCTGGCGGCGCTGAGCCGCGAGGTCGTCTCGGTGATGCCCTCGAAGACCTCCTCGCGCTCGCGGTCGGCCGTGCGCAGGCTCTCCATCATTCGCTGGATCGACCGGGACAGGGTGCCGATCTCGTCCTGTGCCTGGGTCTCGACGCGTACGTCCTTCTCACCCGCCGTGTAGCGCCGCGTCGCCTCGCGCAGCTTTGCCAGGGGGCGGGTCAGGGAGCGCGAGTAGAGAACGAAGACGATGCCGGCGATGAGCAGTCCGCCCAGCAGGAGGAGCAGGCTGGCCAGCTGCTGCGTGTCGCGCGCGTCTTCGACGAGGCCGTCGGCCGTCGCCCGCGCCTGATCCGTGAGCGGGGCGAGCTTGTGGATCGCGGAGCGCATGCTGCCGCGCAACCCCTTGTCCTCGGTCAGACCGATGCGCTCGCGCAGGGCCATGCACGCGTCTACGGCGCTTGCGTAGTCGAGCACCTTGCCGACGACTGCGTCGCGGTCGGTCTCGAGCGCTCGCGCTTGTACGAGCATCGAGTCCACGAACTTGCGGAGCTTGCGTCCGGACGCCTCATCGCCCCGCAGGACGTAGTCGGCGGCCAGGTGCTCCATCTCGATCACGGCGCGCTGCATGGGCACGTCGTCACCCGCGGCGATCAGGTCCCCGAGGGTGCGCTGCGATGTGCGCAGGCGGCCGAGCTGACCGGTCGTGCCTTCCCCGAGGTCTCGGTAGGCCGCGATGAGCGCCGCGAAGGACGCCTCGTAGTCGCTGACGGCCTTGTCGAGCTTCCCCGGCATGTCGCCGAGCTCTTCCTTCCACTTCGACAGCGAGGCGATGTCGGCATGCAATCGCTCCAGCGCGTCCTTGTGCTTGCGCATGTTCTTGGACTCGCCCGTCGTGTGGAACGAGGTGGAGCGCAGATCGCGGATGATCACGTCCTTCTCGTGGCGCCGTACGCCCAGCATGTCGACTTCCGTCTTCAAGGCGACGGTGGCCAGCTGGAACAGGTCGTCCTTGTGGGCGTCCAGGGCGCGGCCCACGCCGTACCAGGCGGCGCCGACCAACAGCACGCAGCCGAGCCCGCCGGCGAGCATCTTGGCCAGAAGGCTCCGGCCAAGGAGGTCACTGATTGCCTTCATCTCACATCCTCCGATCAGGTCCGCCCGGCGTCGTCTCCGACCTCGAAGCGGTCCTGCTGAACAGTCGTTCGTCGCGCAAGAGCGCGTCCCCATCGAGCACGGTCAGGCCGTCCTCGGTCATGCCGGCGATCAGCGCCTGCGACGCGCGGTCCGCGCTCCCCGGCGGCGGCAGCAGGTCTTCCGGCGCCAGCCGCGCGATCTCGATGTCCTTGCCGGCCACGAGGGCCAGCTCGGGCCGGTCGTGTCCCACGACGATGATGCGGTGCGTGTCTCGCAGGCCCGTCGGCGCGTTTCCGAAGAGGAGATCCAGCGCAGCGACCGGCAGGACCCCGCCCTGCTGCGGGGTGATCCCGATGATCGCAGGCGGGGCTTCGGGAACCGGTGCGAGCTCGTGCAGCCAACGCGTGGCGAAGACGTAGTCCGTGTCGAGCGCGTAGTGCCGGGGACCCAGCTGGAACCGCAGGACCTCACGCCTCGTGCACGCCTTTGCGTCGTCCTCGGGCACGGCGGCGAGCTTGCGTGCACGCTCTCGCAGGATGCGCTCGATGACTTCGGGATTGGTCGTGGTGTCGCTCATGCGGAGATCGATCCTGCCCCGTCGAGGGCGGCGAGCTGCCGCGAGGCAGCGTCTGCGAGCGCGCCCGCGGCCTGGTCTGGCGCAAGCCGAAGGGGGGCGTCGGGCGAGGCGGCGCGGGCGAGCCGCTCTGCGGTCTGGTAGCTGCGCCGGGCGTCGCCCTGCCGGCCCTGGCGCCACTGCATGCCCGCCAGCGTGAAGTGGGCGATGGCGAGGCTGCGGTCGAGGTAGATGACGCGGCGAAGCGCCGCCTCGGCCTCGCCCAGCCGTCCGATGCTCGAGAGGAGGAGCGCATGGCGGAAGTGGAGCTCGACCGCGGCGGGGTGGATGCGGAGTGCGCGGGCCGCGGCTTCCGCCGCCGCGCCCGATCCGTCGTGGTTCGCGAGTGCGTCGATTCGCAGGAGGCACGCATCGACGTCGGCACCGAACGCTGGCAGGACCTCCAAGACGCGCGCGTAATCACCCGCACGAAGTGCGCGCTTCGCGGCAGCGAGCGGCGAGGGCGTTGCCACCTCTCGAGCCGGAGCGGTGGGGGATGGGAGGGTGGGCGCCGGTGCGGGCGCCCGCGGTGTCGGGGGCTCGATGGCCAGAGGACGCGGCGGCACGGGCTTCGGCGCTGCTCGCTGCGCGATGGCGCGCTGATAGAAGACGCCGTAGTCGGTGACGTGCGCCTCGAGGCCCTCGGCGGCCGAAAGCGCGGGATCCGAAGACGCCGTGACCAGCCAACCACCGGGGGCCAGCGATGCGCAGAGGCGCCGGGCGACCTGCTCGACCGTGTCGGCGTCGAAGTAGATCAGCACGTTGCGGCACATCACGAGGTCCATGCCGTACGTGCCGGTCACGTGCGAGGGATACGCGTCGAGGGCGAGGTTGAGGAACCCGAAGCGCACGCGACGCCGGATGGGCTCCGCGACGATCCAGGTCGCATCGTCTTGGCGCAGGTAGCTGCCCGTCAGCTTCGGATCCGCGCCGCGCACCGACCACGCGCGGAAGCGTGCGCTGCGGGCCGTCTCGAGCGCCTGGTTCGAGATGTCCGTACCGAGGACCTGCGACTGATGTCCAAACCCCTCTTGCGCGAGCAGCATGGCCAGCGAGTACGCCTCCTCGCCGGAGGCACAGCCGGCGCTCCACGCACGAATCGGCACTTCGAATCCGCGCTCGCTTCGCAGCTGCGGGAGGATCTCCTGGCGGATGAACTCGAAGTGGCGCGGCTCCCGGAAGAAGTACGTCTCTCGGATCGTGAGCTCGTCCATCAGCTCGTCGAGGGCGGCGGCATCGGCACGCAGCGTGTCGAGGTACTTCGCAGGGGCGCTCAGCCCCCGGCGCTGCATGGCGCGGAGAACGCCCGCCTCGGTCTTGCCGGGATGCTGCAGGGCGTACGTGAACCCCGTGCGCATGCTGACGAGACGCGCGATCGCCTCGTGAACGTTGCTGGTCCACGTGCGGCTCACGCGGCGGCCCTCTGGGGCAAGCAGCCCGTGAGTCGCGGGATGAGGACGAGGCCCTGCTCGTCCCGGGCGACGGCCGCGATGTGATCACAGTCGTGGATGAGCTCGCTGGCGGCCGCGTCATCCGGCGTCAGCACCGCGAGCCCGAGTGCGCGATCGCAGGGGACGACGAGCGTGCGTCCATCCAGCTCGGCGAGCAGGAAGTGGTCCTGGGGCAGCGTGCCCCGGGCGGCGTGACCGAGATACGGCCGCGACGCGAGGACGGGGATCATCCGGCCACGCAGGGTGATGGCGCCGGCAATCGCTTCCCCGCCGCCCGGCAAGGGATCGATCGCGCAGGCGGGCAGCACCTCGCTGACGACGGCTACGGGCAGGCCGTATCGGCGTGTCTCGATTTGAAACACCAGATACGCGTTCGCCGCCTCGCCGTCCTCGCGCCCGCTTCCACGCAGCAGTTCCATCCCGCTCCCTCGGCCCGGCCAGACCTCTCCCAGCGCCGGTCTTGCCTCCTTATCGCCTGCCATGCAGAGCCCGGGTGAGCGGGGAGGTGGGCTCCCAACCTGGCCTTCACGAACGGGCGGTGGCGGGTGGCGTGGCGAGCCTCGGATGCCCGATAGCGGGGCATCGCGAACGGGGTGGCTCTGGCCCTACTTCACCTTGTCGAGGGCGCGCAGGATGTCGCGCGGCTCGGCGCGCGTGCGGTAGTCGAGGTCGAGGTGCGCCCAGCGGATGACGCCCTCCTTGTCGAGCACGTACGTCGCGGGCACGGGCAGCTCGAAGGAGTCATCGCCGTTGGCGGCAGGCAGATCGATCCCGAACTGCTCGTAGACGGGGCGCACGTACTCCGGCAGCGTGAACACGAGTCCGTACGAGCGCGCGACCTTGTTGCCCGGGTCGCTGAGTACGGGGGTCTCGAGGTCGAGCGCCGCCTGGGTCTCTTCCGAGCCCTTGGGGGTCTGGGGCGAGATCAGGAGCAGGTTGGCTCCCTTGGCTTCGATCTCCGGCAGGACCTGCTGGAGCGCCGCGAGGGCGATCTCGCAGTAGGGTCACCACTTGCCGCGATAGAACGCGACGACGACGGGCCCGTCCTCGAGGAAGGAGGCCAAGGAGACCTCCGCGCCGAAGAGGCCCCTAAGCGTGAACCCGGGGGCCTCGTCGCCGACCGTCTTGGCCTGCGCGAGCAGCTTCGTGGCGGCCAGCTCGTTGCCGGCGCGCTTGAAGAGGGCCTTGACCTCTTCGGGGATCTTGGCCGCCGACTCGTCGGCCTTGGCCTTCAACGCGACGGCCAAGGGGCCAGGGCCGCTCGGCTCCTCGGGGCCGCCGCAGCCGGCGAACGAGAGGGTCAGCAGGGCAAGGGCGGCGAGGCGTATGCGCATGGGGACTCCCGGGCGCGAACGCGTGCGCCCCTGGCTGGTCCGACGGTCGCGGCAGCGCGCGGGTTTCCGGCCGATCCTAGTTCTTCTGGATGACCGCTGCCTTGATGTGCGTGTTTCTCGGGTACTTCGTCGTGTCGTGCGTGGCCTCGAGCCGCTGCGTTGTGTAGGTGCGGAACGACTCCGTGCCGGCCGCGCCCGCAGATGCGTCGAAGCTGTCCGTGTCGACCACGATCGGCTGGCCGCCGTCCGCCATCAGGTAGCCCTTGTAGAGCACCGACCACCCCGTGGGTGCCGTGTGCGACCCGTAGATGGTGGTCACCGGCTTCGTGGATACACAGACGCAGCCGACGATGCGGCGGTTCGCAGTGATCCCGGGCGGCATCCGCGAGGACGACGTCTCCGTTCCAATGAACTTCAGGAACCCACCTTCGGTCGTCGTGCCGCCGGCGTCGCTGTCCTTCATGAGGAAGATGCCCTCGCCGTCGGCCGGGCCCACGGCGATGCCCGCGTAGACAAGCGTCGTGCCCGTGGGGGCCGACTGGCTGCCCCAGCGCGTGAAGACGTAGCCGCCCGACGCCTCGGCCAGCTCGTCGATCGCTGCCTCGACGTCGGTCGCCGTGAGCCCGCTGGCCGTGTTGTCGTACGACAGGTCGGCGGCCGTGTTGTTCTCGAGCGTCGTCACGCGATCGTCGAGGTCGGTGACGTCCGTCTCGATCGCCGTGACATCCGTCTCGATGTCGGTGGCCCGCGTCTCGAGCGCCGTTGCGCGCCCCGAGAGCGCCGTGATGTCGGTCTCGGCGGCGCCCATTCGCGTGCCGAGATCGCCGACGTCCGTCTCCGTCGTATCGAGCCGGCCGTCGAGCTCGTCGATGGCCTCCTGGACGTTCGATGCGGTCATGCCCGATGCCGTGTTGTCGAACAGGACCTGGAGGGCCTGCTGCACGGTTGAGGCGATGCTCCCGCCGCCCCCGCCGCCGCACGCGGCGAGGAACGAGATCGCGAGCACGAAGCCGATGAAGCTGCCGATGATCTGCTTACGCATGAAACCCCCTGCCCTGGGACCCTACGCACTCGAATCAACGGCCCCGAGTGGGCCCAGTGTGCCAATTCGGGCACCCGGGCGCAACGGGAGCGACCTCTGAGGGGGTCAGGCCCCGGGCTTCTCGAGGGACGCGCGCATCGCCTCGAGCTCGGCCACGCGTTCGGCGCTCACGACCGGGTACTTCGGATCGATCTGCTTCAGCGCGTCCGCCACGATCTCGGCCACGGTCGTGCGCATGAAGTGCTTGTCGTCGGCGGGAATTGCGTACCAGGGCGCATGCGGCCGCGAGGTCGCGTTGAGCGCGTCCTCGTAGGCCTCCATGTAGTCATCCCAGTAGCCGCGCTCCTTCACGTCCGCGTCGGAGAACTTCCAGTTCTTCTCGGCCTCGTCGATGCGGGAGAGGAACCGACGGCGCTGCTCCTCGTGCGAGACGTTCAGGAAGAACTTCAGGATCGCCGTGCCGTTGCGCGCCATGTGCTTCTCGAAGTGCGCGATCGACGCGTAGCGCTCCGTCCACACGTTGTCCTTGTTGACGAAGGGCAGGCGCTGGTAGCCGAGGATCTCCGGGTGCACGCGCACCACGAGGACCTCCTCGTAGTAGCTGCGGTTGAAAACGCCGATGCGTCCGCGCTCCGGCAGGCGCTTCGTCTGGCGCCACAGGAAGTCGTGCTCCAGCTCTTCCGACGAGGGCTTCTTGAACGACGACACCTGGCACCCTGCCGGGTTGATGCCCGTGAGCACGTGCCGGATGGTGCCGTCCTTGCCGGCGGCGTCCATCGCCTGGAAGACGAGCAAGAGCGCCCACTCGTCCTCCGCGTACAGCCGCCGCTGGAGCTCGCGCATCTCGGCGCTGAGATCCTTGAGGCGCGCCTTCAGCTCCTTCTTGTCGTCCGCCTTCTCGGGCGGTGCCGTCGGCGCGTCGGTGATCCGAAAGGTGCCGTCGAAGGGAACGAGATACGGGCTCGGGACGGCGTCGAACACGGCGGCCTCCGGGGGGTCAGGCAGGGTCGGGTGTGGGCGGCTCCGTCGCCTCGGCCGCTTCCGAGGCCGGCTCTGCCGCGGGCGGCGGCATGAGGGCCTTCGCGAGGCGTTTCAGGTCCTTGCGCAGGCCGGGCGCGTCCAGGCGCTCGAGCACGCCGCGCAGGTACGCCGCCGGATCGCCGATGCGCGAGGCAACGGCCGCGAGGGCGTTCGCGGTGGCTGCGTCTGCGCCTTCGTGATCGGCCTGCGCGAGCAGCGCGACGTCGTCCTGGAAGGCGCCGAGCTCGTCCTGGGCGAGGCGCAGGCGCTGGATGGCGTCCGCCGCCTCGTCGCCCAAGACGGGTGAGACGAACTCGATGGCATAGCGCAGCCGCTTGCCCGCGATGCGGACATCGTGCAGGTCGTCTGCTGTCGGCACGTCGGCGAGCGCCTCGATCTGCCGGGCGTAGCGCTTGGCCTCGCGGCGCAGCACGCGTGCGGCGAGGGCGCCGGCGGTTCCGCCGGGCGCGGCCGCGGGCGGGGGCGAGCCGATCACCCACTCCGCCTTCTCGAGCAGCGCCTCGAAGGCGGTCGAGCCGAGGGCGGCGCGCACCTTCTGTACGACCGGACCGCGACGCGCGCGTAGGCGTGCGAGCAGGGCGTCCGTCGCCTCGGCGCCGATGGTCTGCCGATCGCGCACGGCGTTCTCGAGGTGCACGTCGAGGTCGCGCAGCTCGCCGAGGGTTCGCCCGAGCTGCTTGAGCTCGTTGCCCAGCGCCTTGCGCGCGTCCTTGTCGAGGTTCTTGCGGAACACCCTAAGGCCGGAGCGCAGCCGGCGTGACGCCACGCGCATGTCGTGCAGCTGCTCGGGATCGAGCGCGACCGCCGTTCCCGGTGCGTGCGCACGGATCTTCGCCAGCTGGCGGAGGAGTCGCGCGCGGATGAGGGTCTGCGCTTCGACGTCCGCCGTCAGCTCCGTCTTGCCGACGCCGTAGCGGAACGGCGGGAGCCCGAGCAGGTCGCGGGCGCGCACGTACTTGCCCAGCGTGCTCGGCTGGAGGTCCAGCTCCTGGACGAGCTCCTTCACCATCGCGCTCAGCGCGTCGAGGTCGCCCTCGAGCAGCTCGAGCTCGACCTCGTGCAGCCGCGCCGTACGCGAGCCGTCCGGCAGGGCCAGCTCGACGTGGTCGTCGCAGATCTCGGCGCGGAAGGCGGCGTGCTCGATGACGCCCTTGCGGCGCGCGCTCTTCAGGAGGAGGACGGGCTCGGGATCCGCGTCGAGATCGACTCCGAGCTCGGCGGCGAGGAAGGCGCGCAGTGCGGGACCGTCCGGCTCGCCGTCGACCAGCGTGCGTCCCAGCTCCGGGCGCACGAGGACGGCCTGGGGCGCCAGCAGCACCGGCTTGATCATGAGGCTGGGAGGCTTCTTGCCCCGCCGGACGCGCGCACCCAGTCCCGCCTTGCGCAGATCTCCCTCGGGCGTGTCGTAGTAGATGTCCTCGTGCTCCGTGGGCACGAGCGAGCCGAGCTGGGCCCGCGCGCGGATCGCGTCCAGCAGCGCGTCGATGCCGTTCTCGTCGGCGAGCAGGAGCTTGAGCTCTGCTTCGATGTGCGTCTGGGTATCTGCTTGCGTTTCAGCGCTCATGAGAGGCAATGGTTCTACCCACAGCAACGCCCACACCCCATCTCCGCCCCGGAGGTTCCCATGCCCCGTATCACGATGCTCTTCGCCCTGGCCCTGATCGCGACAGGCGTCGGCTTCTACTTCGGCAGCGGCATGGTCAGCGTCACGGCGCTGATCCCGGCGTTCATCGGCGCCGCGATGCTGATCTGCGCGCTGATCGCGATGAAGGGCGAGAACGCGCGCAAGCACGCGATGCACGTCGTCGCGGTGCTCTCGCTGCTCGGGGTGGGCGGCACCGCCGGCGGCGTCGTGAAGCTGATCGGTGGGAACACCGACACCGCCCGGCTGGGGCAGACGGTCACCTTCGTGCTCTGCCTGCTGCTCTTGGTGCTCTGCATCAACTCGTTCGTGCAGGCACGCAAGGCGCGCGCGGGGGCCTGATCCAGGGATCGGCCCGAGCGACGGCATGACCGGACGACGCGCGGACGGCGCGTCGCCCGGTCGAGTGAGATGCTGCGCGCGCTAGGCGGACGCCGTCGCGTCGAGCGCCTCGAGCGCGGCGTCGTAGTTCGGCTCCTGCGCGATCTCGGGCACGAGCTCGACGTAGGCGACGTTGTCGTTCTCGTCGACCACGATCACGGCGCGCGCGAGCAGACCCGCGAGCGGCCCCTCCATCATCGTGACGCCGTAGTCGGTGCCGAACGTGCTGCGCAGGGTCGAGAGCGTCTCCACGCCATCGAGGCCCTCGGCGCCGCAGAAGCGCTTGGCCGCGAAGGGCAGATCGGCCGAGACGTTGAGCACGGTCGTGTCCTCACGCGCGCCGGCCTTCTCGTTGAAGGCGCGCACGCTGTTGGCGCAGACGGGCGTGTCGATGCTCGGGAAGACGTTGAGGACCTTCTTGCCGGCGAAGTCGGCCAGCGACTTCGTCGAGAGGTCCTGGGCCAAGAGCTCGAAGGCCGGGGCCGGGCTGCCCACGCTGGGCAGGGCGCCGGAGGTCGAGATCGGGTTTCCCTTGAAGGCGGTCGTTGCCATCGGTCGTTCTCTCCTGGAGCCGGGGGGGAGGCGGCATCCTACGTACGTGGCGAGAGGCCTACGAAGCGCGAACCGGGCGTGGGTCCATCCGTCGACAATCGCCCACCTATGACAAAGGACGTCGTTGGGGGGCCGTGAAGGCGCCCGTACCTTCCACGACGTCTACCCCCCGGAACCACACCGCCCATGGCCCCTTCCAACACCCGCGCGCGGCTCGAAGCCCTGCTCCAGGAGCGCATCCTGCTCCTGGACGGCGCCATGGGCACGATGATCCAGAAGGCGGGACTCGAGGAGGCCGACTTCCGCGGCGAGCGCTTCGCGGACCATCCCCACGACCTCCAGGGCAACAACGACCTGCTCGTCCTGACGCGCCCCGACGTGATCAAGGACATCCACCGGCAGTATCTGGATGCGGGCGCCGACCTGATCGAGACCAACACGTTCAGCGGCACGTCGATCGCCCAGGCGGACTACGGCCTCGAGGACCTGGCCTACGAGCTCAACAAGGTCGCGGCCGAGCTGGCGGTGGAGGCCGCCCGGGAAGCCACGGCCAAGACCCCGGACCGCCCGCGCTTCGTAGCCGGTGCGCTCGGGCCGACCAACAAGACGCTCTCGATCTCGCCCGACGTCAACGACCCCGCGCTGCGGGCGGTGACCTTCGACGAGATGAAGGCCGCCTACGCAGAGCAGGCACGTGGCCTCCTCGACGGTGGTAGCGACGTGCTGCTGATCGAGACGATCTTCGACACGCTCAACGCCAAGGCCGCGATCAAGGCCTGCCTCGAGGTCTTCGAGGAGCGCGGCAGCCGCGTTCCGCTCGTGATCTCCGTCACGATCGTCGACAAGAGCGGGCGCACGCTCTCGGGCCAGACGATCGACGCGTTCTGGGTCTCGGTCCGCCACGCGGATCCCGTCGTCGTGGGCATCAACTGCGCCCTCGGCGCGGAGGAGATGCGCCCCTTCCTGCACCAGCTGGCCAGCGTCGCGCCGGTTCCCGTGTCCTGCTACCCGAACGCGGGCCTGCCCAACGCCTTCGGCGAGTACGACGAGTCCCCCGAGCGCACGGCGAAGCTCGTCGGCGAGTTCGCGGAGAACGGCTGGGTCAACGTCGTCGGCGGGTGCTGCGGCACGACGCCGGACCACATCCGCGCGATCGGCGAGGCGATCGACGGCGTCACGCCGCGCACGCCGCCGTCCGAGGGCGAGCGCTTCAGCACCTTCAGCGGCCTCGAGCCCTTCACCATCCGACCCGAGTCGAGCTTCACGATGGTGGGGGAGCGCACGAACGTCACGGGCTCCCGGCGCTTCGCGCGGCTGATCAAGAACAACGATTACCAGACCGCGCTGGACGTCGCGCTCGACCAGGTGCGCGGCGGCGCGAACCTGATCGACATCAACATGGACGAGGGCATGCTCGACTCCGAGCAGGAGATGACGACGTTCCTGAACCTCGTCGCCACCGAGCCCGAGGTCGCTCGCCTCCCGATCATGATCGACAGCTCGAAGTGGTCGGTGCTCGAGGCGGGCCTCAAGTGCGTCCAGGGCAAGGCGGTCGTCAACTCGATCAGCCTGAAGGAGGGCGAGGCCGAGTTCCTCGAGCAGGCCCGGACGATCCGCGCGTACGGCGCGGGCGTCGTCGTGATGGCGTTCGACGAGACGGGCCAGGCCGACACCACGCCGCGCCGCGTGGAGATCCTGAAGCGCGCCTACCGCCTCCTCACCGAGGAGGCCGGCTTCCACCCGAGCGACATCATCTTCGATCCGAACATCCTCGCCGTCGCAACGGGCATCGAGGAGCACGACGAGTACGCCAAGAGCTTCATCGAGTCGACGCGGCTCATCAAGGAAGCCTGCCCGGGCGTGCAGATCAGCGGCGGCGTCTCGAACCTGTCGTTCTCGTTCCGCGGCAACGACCACGTGCGCGAGGCGATGCACGCGGCCTTCCTCTATCACGCCATCAAGGCCGGCATGGACATGGGCATCGTCAACGCCGGCCAGCTGATGATCTACGAGGACATCGAGAAGGACCTGCTGACGCACGTCGAGGACGTGCTCTTCTGTCGCCGCCCCGACGCCACGGAGCGCCTCGTCGCCTTCGCCGAGAACGTCAGGGGCGAGGGCAAGAAGCGCGAGGTCGATCTCTCCTGGCGCGAAGGCACCGTGCAGGAGCGCCTGAGCCATGCCCTGGTCCACGGCATCGTCGACTTCATCGAGGACGACACCGAGGAGGCCCGCAAGGCCCTGCCGCGCCCGCTCGACGTGATCGAAGGCCCCCTGATGGACGGCATGAAGGTCGTCGGCGACCTCTTCGGCGCGGGCAAGATGTTCCTGCCCCAGGTCGTCAAGAGCGCGCGCGTGATGAAGCGTGCCGTGGCCTGGCTCGAGCCCTACATGGAGTCCGAGAAGGACGGCTCGGTGAAGTCCAACGGCAAGGTCGTGATGGCAACCGTCAAGGGCGACGTGCACGACATCGGCAAGAACATCGTGGGCGTCGTGCTCGGCTGCAACAGCTACGAGGTCATCGACCTGGGCGTCATGGTGCCCACGGACACCATCCTCGACCGCGCCGAGGAGGAGAACGCGGACATCGTCGGCCTCTCCGGGCTGATCACGCCCTCCCTCGACGAGATGGTCTCCGTCGCCTCCGAGATGGAGCGCCGCGGCATGCAGCAGCCGCTCCTGATCGGCGGCGCCACCACGAGCCGCCAGCACACGGCGGTGAAGATCGCGCCCAAGTACGACACGTCCACCGTGCACGTGCCCGACGCGTCGCGCGTGGTGGGGGTGATCGCGAGCCTGCTCGACCCCAAGCGCCGCGGGAGCTTCGACCGCGAGAACCGCGAGTCCCAGGACCGGCTGCGCGAGCAGTTCAGCCACGGTCGCGGCAAGCGGCTCGTGCCCTACACAGAGGCTGCCGCCAACCCGAAGCGCATCGCGTGGTCGGGTGCCGACCTCGCCACCCCGGGCTTCCTCGGCCAGCGCGTGCTCGACCCCGTTCCGCTGGCCGAGCTCGTGCCGTTCATCGACTGGACGTTCTTCTTCACCTCGTGGGAGCTCAAGGGGCGCTTCCCCGGGATCCTGCAGCATCCGACGTACGGCCCCGCCGCGCGCGAGCTCTACGACAACGCCAGAACGCTCCTGGACGAGATCCTGGCCAAGGGCAGCCTGACGGCGCGCGCTACCTATGGCTTCTGGCCCGCGCACAGCGACGGCGACGACCTCGTCCTGTTCACCGACGAGACGTGCACCGCCGAGGCCGCCCGGTTCCACTTCCTGCGCCAGCAGTTCGAGACGACCGGCGGCAAGCCCAACCTGTGCCTGGCCGACTACGTCGCGCCGGCCGCGAGCAGCCTGGTCGATCACGTCGGCGCGTTCGCCGTCACGGCCGGCATCGGTGCCGACGCGCTCGCCGCGGTCTACGAGCGCGACCACGACGACTACCACGCGATCATGGTCAAGGCGTTGGCCGATCGGCTGGCCGAGGCCTTGGCCGAGTACCTGCACAAGCGGGTGCGCGCCGAGTGGGGGCACGCGGATCCCGAGACGCTCGAGATCGAAGACCTCCTGCGCGAGCGCTTCCGCGGCATCCGTCCGGCGTTCGGCTACCCCGCGTGTCCCGACCACAGCGAGAAGCACACGCTCTTCCGTCTGCTCGAGGCCGAGGCGCTCGGCATGGGCCTCACCGAGCACGGCGCGATGACGCCGGCGGCCAGCGTGAGCGGGCTCTACCTGGCGCATCCCGAGGCGCGCTACTTCAGCCTCGGCCGCGTCGACCGCGACCAGGTCGAGGCCTACGCCGCGCGCAAGGGCGTGAGCCCCGCGGTGGTCGAGCGCCTGATCGGCTCGAATCTGGGCTACGAGCCCGAGACCGTGGCCGCGCCCCTCGCCTGAGGCGAACCGGCCGCCTGTCTGCCCGTTCCTGACCCTCGGATTACGGGCAGTGGAGCCCGAGGTTCCCGGTCGCCGTCGCCCGGCCAGAATCACGTCCGTCCCTGGAGCCTCCCGATCGACACGGTCCCCGCGAGCACGGCCCAGCCCAGCACCCCGCTCCGGCGATGGTGGCGGCGCCCCCTCGTGCTCTCGCTGGCCGTGCACGCCGCGGCACTCGGGATCGGATGGGCGCTGATCCCGGTCGCGGCCGCGCCCGAGCGTGCGGTCGTTCCCTTCGTCACGGTGCGTGCCGCCGAGACGGTT
>JASJAY010000148.1 GCA_030066775.1 Planctomycetota bacterium | reverse complement strand
GGTCCGTCCGCGCTCACGACGTCCGCGCTCCCGCCTTGCGGCCCCCGGGGATCTGGCGGCGGTAGCCCTCGGGCTTCACCGGGCCCCAGTCGACCATCGACGACGAGCCGTCGACGTCGTAGACCGTCGTGCCGTGCAGGCTGTTGATGATGCGCGCTGCACGCCAAGCGTTGAGGCTCAGGTTCGGGTCGGCCACGCCGCGCGCGGCGCGCGCGGCGTTCTGCACGTAGATGCGCGCGTCGTCGGGACCGTCCCAGCGGAGCGAGTAGTCGTCCGCGACGACGAACTCGTCTTCTTCGAGATCGATGCGGCCGCGCAGCGGCTCGAGCACGCGCGGGAAGGCGCGCGAGAATCCCGTGCAGCAGATGACGTAGTCGGCGACCTCGAGCTCGTAGGCGTCGCTGTGTCGCTGGCGCATCGAGAGCACGTAGCCCTCCGGTCCCTGCTCGAGCTCGATCAGCTCGCGCGCGGGGCACAGGCGCCAGCGGTCGGTGGCCTTCTCGAGATATCGGATCTCGTAGAGGCGCTGGTAGATGCGCTTGAGCAGGCTCATGTTGATGCCGTCGCTCGTCATCTTCTGCTCGGTGAGCAGCGACTGGCGTACCTCGAACGGCAGCTGTCCGAAGTGATCGCTGTACTCGGGCGTGTAGAGCTCGTTCGCGAACGCCGAGTCGTCGAGCGGCGCGAAATTCGCGCGGCGCGAGATCCAGATCACCTGCTTCGGCGACTGGTCCGAGTCCCCCAAGAGGCTCAGGACCAGCTCGGCGCCCGTCTGGCCGCCGCCGACGACGGCGACGCGCTTGCCGCTGAAGTCGTGCTGACGCAGCGTGTGCTCGGCGGCGTGGTAGACGCGGTCGCCGAGATGCGGAATGACGCACTCGGGCACGTAGCGGCCGAGCCCCATGCCCAGCACGACGTTGCGTGCCGGGTAGTCACCCGCGCTCGTGCGTACGAGGAAGCGGTCGTCGACGAAGTCGACCTCGTTTACCTCGGTGTCGAACTGGACCGAGTCGAGCTGCTCGCACGCCCAGCGCAGGTACTCGTTGAACTCGCGCCGGCTGACGGAGTCGAAGTCGGCGTTGATGAAGCTGTAGATGTCGCGCTGGCAGTGCAGGAAGCAGAGGAACGAGTAGCGGCTGGTCGGATCGGCCAGCGTCACGAGGTCCTTCAGGAACGAGACGTTGATCGTCGCGTCCGGCAGCATCAGGCCGGGGTGCCAGCTGAACTCGCTGCGCATGTCGAAGAAGCGCGCCCGGGTGTTCGGGCAGCACGGCTGGAGCAGCGCGGCCAGGCTGAGGTTGGCCGGGCCGATGCCGATGCCGGCCAGGTCGAGCACGTGCGGGGTCCCGTTGGATGAGGTGCTCACGAAGTCCTCCACGCGCGCCGCTCGGGACGCGAGGCCATGGCTCCCTCATCGGAGAGATGCACACCCGGGCAGAAGCCCATTTTCTGGGCTCTCCCGCCCGCGCAGCCCTCGGCCACGCCCTTCCGCGCCCGCTGCTCCGGTAGCCATCCGGTAGCGCCCGCGTCACGGGCGGCGGTGGCGCACGGCGCGGTCGCTGGAGAGCCCGGAATCACGGTGTGCCCCCGGCTCGCCCCGTCCTCCTCCAGGGGCACAATCCGACGGCCGGTGGGGTCCGGCGAAGGAAGCGACGATGACCGACGTAAGGATTCTGGTAGCGGACGATCTGGGCGCCGAGGGCATGGAGATCCTGGGCCAGGCCGGCGAGGTCACCCTCAAGACCGGCATGGACGAGGACACCCTCCGGGAGACCCTCCCGGGCTACCACGCGGTGATCGTCCGCTCCGCGACGAAGGTCACGGCGCGCAGCCTCGAGCTGGCCAAGGACCTCGTGGTGATCGGGCGCGCCGGGATCGGCATCGACAACATCGACGTCGCCGCGGCCACGGGCCACGGCATCGTCGTCATGAACACGCCCTTGACGGCAGCTGTCACCACGGCCGAGCACGCCATCGCGCTCATGACCAGCCTCGCGCGCAACATCCCCCAGGCGGACGCCGCACTGAAGGCGGGCCGCTGGGACAAGAAGAAGTTCGTCGGCACCGAGCTGTCGGGCAAGACGCTCGGCGTGATCGGCCTCGGCAAGATCGGCAGCGTCGTGGCTTCCCGCGGCGTGGGTCTCGCGATGAACGTGATCGCAAGCGATCCGCAGGTCGACGAGTCGATGGCGCCCGCCGGCGTGCAGATCGTCCACTTCGAGGACCTGCTGGCGCAGGCCGACTTCATCACGCTGCACGTGCCGAAGATGGAGGCCACGACCGGCCTCATCAACGCCGAAGCGTTCGCGAAGATGAAGGACGGCGTGCGACTGATCCACGCGGCGCGCGGCGGCATCGTCGTCGAGAAGGACCTCCTGGACGCGCTCGCGTCGGGCAAGGTCGCCGGCGCTGCGCTCGACGTCTTCGAGTCGGAGCCTCTGGCCGAGGACCATCCCCTGCGCGGTCTCGACAACGTCGTGCTGACGCCCCACATCGGCGCGAGCACCACCGAGGCCAAGCGCAACGTCTCGATCGACATGGCCAACCAGATCGTCACGTGTCTGACCACCGGCATCGTGCTCAACGGCATCAACACGCCGCTGATCGCCCCCGCCGACGCGCCGCGGGTCGCGCCCTTCCTGTCGCTCACGCGAAACCTCGCCGGGCTCCTGACGCAGGTCTTCCCCGGCACGCTGCATTCGCTGCGCCTGACGCTCCAGGGCGACACGACGCACGCAGCCACCGAAGCATTGAAGGCCGAGATGATCGCCGGCGCGCTCGCGCCCAAGAGCGACATCCCCGTCACGTCGGTCAACGCGGCGCACATCGCCGAGCAGATGGGCGTCGACGTGTTCTGCGACGAGTCGAGCGTGAAGCGCGACTTCGTGAGCCTCGTCCGCGTCGAGGCCGTGATCGACGGTGAGCACCATCGGATCAGCGGCACCGTGCTGGGCCACCGCCACGGACGCATGGTCGAGTTCGACGGCTACCTGCTGGACGCGATCCCCGAGGGCCACCTGCTCGTCACGTTCCACCGCGACCGACCGGGCGTCATCGGCGACATCGGGCGCGTGCTCGGCACGGAGGGCACGAACGTCGCCCGCGTCCAGATGGGTGCACCCGAGAACGGCTCGCAGGGGCCCTCGCTCGGCATCTGGAACCTCGACAACGCGCTGGTCGAGGGCGAGCTGCAGCAGATCTGCGAGATCGACTCGATCGAGCACGCCTACAGCGTCCAGCTGTAGACCGGTCGGCTACGACTCCGTGGGTGCGATCGCCGAGCGGTCCAGCTCGGCCCGGATCGCGTTGCCAAGCAGCTTGAGGCTGTAGGGCTTCTGGATGCAGGCACCCGCGCCGAGGAGCTGCGCCTGGCGCACGCGGTCCGTCTCGGCGAAGCCCGTAGCCAACACGCAGCGCTGTTCGGGACGGAACGCGAGGATCTCCTGGTAGGTGATCAGCCCGTCGAAGTCCTCTTCCATGATCATGTCGAGCAGGACGAGGTCGACGAGGTTCTGGCGCAGGAACGTCACGGCCTTGCGCCCGCTGGGAACGACGCTGACGCGGTACCCGAGGCGCTCCAGCAGGCGCGCAGCCAACGTGCGCTGCTCAGGCACGTCGTCCACGACGAGGATGTGCTCGGTGCCCCCGTGCACGCCGACGGGCCCCACCTCCTTGCCGACCTGTTCCGGGGCGACGGGCAGGTAGAGCAGGAACTCGCTGCCGCGCAGCTGCGAGGTCTTCACGTCGATGTAGCCGCCGCTGTCCTTCACGATCCCGTAGACCACGGCGAGGCCGAGACCCGACCCGGAGCGCCCGAGCTTCTTGGTTGAGTAGAACGGCTCGAAGATGTGCTCGAGATCGGACTCGCTGATGCCGTGGCCCGTGTCGCGGACAGCGAGCACGACATAGTGCCCGTCCTCGATCGTCTCGAAGCCGTGCACGGGTCGATCGAGCACGACCGCGCGCGAGGACAAGCTGACGTCGCCGCTTCCCTGGACGGCCTCGTACGCGTTCACCACGAGGTTCATCACGATCTGCGACATGTGGTGGCTCGTACCGAGGATCGGCGGGCAGCCCGCTTCCAGCCACTTCCGGAACCGCACCTCGGGACGTCGTGCGCGCAGCTCCAGGAACGCGGCGGAGTCGAGGTAGCCGCGCACGACCTCGTTCAGACGTACGGCGTCGGCCTTGACACCGCCGCGCCGCGCGAGGATGAGCAGGTCCTGGATAACCGCGGCGGCGCGCGTCGCGGACTCCTTGATCTGCAGCACGTCGCGCACGACCGAGGCGTCGTGGGCGACACGCGGCAGGATCAGCTCCGGATACGCCACGAGCGGGCCGAGGATGTTGTTGAGGTCGTGGGCGACGCCGCCCGCCAGCATGCCGAGCGACTCCATGCGCCGGTAGCGGGCGAGGCGCGCATTCAACTCGCGTTCACGTGCCTCGGACTGCTTGGTCGCGGTCACGTCGCGGATGATCACGATGAACTGGTTGTGCGGCAGCGGAACGACGTGCGCCTCGTAGTGCGTGACCGTTTCGGACAGCGGGAGCCCGTAGTCGAAGGACTGCACGGCGGCCTGACGCTGGGCGTGGTCGAGCGCACGGGCGAAGCGCTCCCCGATCTCGGGGAACGGGATGTCCTGGATGCGTCTGCCGATGAGCTCCTTCGGCGGGAGCATCATGCAGTCCTCGTTGCCTCCGCGGCAGTCGAGGATTACGCCCTTGGCGTCGAGCCGGAAGAAGACGTCGACGAAGTCCTCGACCACGGCGCGCAGGTCGGCGTTGGCCTGCAGCAGCTCGTGGGAGCTGAGATCGAGCGATCGCTCGAGCATGCGACGGTCGACGTCCGCCTGGCGATACGCCTCGTCCACGACGGGCAGGAACGCCTGTAGCTCCTGGGGCACGTTCTCCATGTCGCCGTAGATCCGTCGGACCTGGCGTTGGAGCAACGTGTGGAACGCATCCGGATGCGGGGCCGGCGGTTCGCTCATGCCTGGCGTTCGAACCTCCTCACATCTCGGCCAACGTCGTAATAGTCATAGTCTGGTTGTGCAGCTCGCAGGACGCTTCAGGTACGAGCGGTGAGATCTCGCCGTACGAGTAGAAGCCCGTAAGCATCGCTTCGGAGCCGAGCACGTCGCGCACGGCCTCCACCTCTTCTTCGATGCGCTGCTTCAGCACCATCTTGCGCCCCACGCAGCTCACGAGCAGCGCGAGCGCCGGAGGCACGTCTTCGTGTCCGCGTCGCGAGAGCTTCGCGGCCGCGAGCGCACCGTCGATCAGCCGGTCGAAGTTCGCGCGCATGAGTCGCGCGTAGCTGCCTTCCGGGACGTCGCCGGCGAACGTCAGGCTCTGCTCCTTCTCGTCCACGGAGAGGATCGTGCGCACGACCGAGTTCGACTGGCCATGTGTGCGGATCGCCAACGGGAACAGAAGCCCGGTCGCGGGCAAGCCGCTCGCATGCTCACCGAGGTAGAGCTTGTAGAGCTCGAGGGCCGAGCGTCCATCGAGGGCGTAGAGCACGTTGCCGCTCGACTTGGTGATGACGCGCTCAGGGCCGAAGGGATCCCAGCCGCCAAGGGAGCCGTGGCCCACGTGCAAGTGGTCGCCGTACAGCCCCACGACGGCAACGGCACGGCGTTCCAGCTCCCGCCCGCAGATCAGGTACGTTTCGTCGAAGCGATCCCCGTCGCCGGCGAGACCGCCGGTGACGGTGACGTGCGAAGGCAGCGACGCGTTCAGCCCCCGTGCCAGTGCGGTCCCGTTGACGTGCAGTCCGTCGGAGAGCACGAGGACGTGGACCAAGCCGTCGTGCTCGAGTTGCTTGCCGAGCGAGACACCCGTCTCGAACCCGTCCTCGCCTTCATCCAGGTGCGCGCAAGCGAAGCGTGCTTGCGATCGCTCGAAGGCGACGGCCACCGCCGAGATCGAGTCGTCGCGAACGCGCGTCCCCGCGATCTCGCCCGCGGCGGAACACCCGAGGAAGCTCGCGTGCGGATAGCGTCCGAAGAGCTTGTGAAGCTCCGCCGGTTCTTCGCAACAGGGGCGACCCGCAAAGGCGAGAACCAGATCCGCGTTGGTCCCGAGCGAGTCGCTGCAGTCGGACACCCATCCGTCAGCCGGCGTCCATGTCAATTGCTCGAGCTGCATCTACCCCGCGCGTGGGCTGCTCCCCCGGAGCAATCCTAGCGCGGTTGGCATTCGCATTCGGAGCGTCCGAAATCAGACCTGAACATGCGTGTCGCAACCGCGGACACGTCCGCAGCGGAGCGGGCGGAACGGACGATTGGCTCTTGCGTGGGCCGCTCGCTACGCGCGCGCGGCGAAGTCCGCCATGAACTCCGCCAACCGCTTGCAGCCTTCGGCCGGCATGGCGTTGTAGATCGAGGCACGAATGCCGCCGATGCTGCGATGCCCCTTGAGGCCCACCATGCCCTCGGCCTTCGCCCCGTCGAGGAAGGCCTGCTGAAGCGAGTCGTCGGCCAGCTTCCACGACACGTTCATGTGGCTGCGATCGGTCGTCGCGGCGTGCGGGATGTAGAGATCGCTCGCGTCCATCGCGTCGTAGATGAGCTTCGCCTTCGCCGCGTTGTGCTCGGCCATGGCGGCGAGCCCGCCCTGGTTCTCGACCCACTTCGCCACGAGTCCGACCATGTAGATCGGGAAGGTGGGCGGCGTGTTGTAGAGCGAGTTCTTCTCGTGGTGCGTCGTGTACCGAAGCATGGTCGGCAGCGTGTCCGGCGTGCGCTCGAGAAGCGCCTTGCGGATGAACACCACGGTCACGCCCGAGGGACCGAGGTTCTTCTGCGCGCCGGCATAGATCAGCCCGAAGCGGCTCATGTCGAGCGGACGCGAGAGGATGTCGGACGACGCGTCGACGACGAGCGGCGACGGGGTCTCCGGGAACGTGTGGTACTGCGTGCCGTAGATCGTGTTGTTGGACGTGATGTGCGCGAAGTCGGCGTCGTCGCGCCAGTCGCAGTCGGTCGGGATGTGGTCGAAGATCGTCTCGGCGCTCGAGGCCGCGACGTGCGCGTCACCGAGGAGCTTGCCTTCGGCGAGTGCCTTCTTGGCCCACACGCCCGTGACCACGTAGTCACCGCGCGTGCCGAGGTTCATCGGCACCATGAAGGCCTGCGAGGACGCGCCGCCCGTGAGGAAGAGCACGGCCCAGTCGTCGCCCATGCCCAGCAGCCGGCGCAGACGGTCCTCGACGTCGGCGTGCACCGCGCCGTACTCCGGCGAGCGGTGCGACAGCTCCGCGATCCCGATGCCGCTGTCCCCGAACGAGAGCAGGTTCTCGGACGCCTCCTCCCAGACCTCTGCGGGGAGCATGGCCGGTCCCGGGCCGAAGTTGAGCAGGCGCGCCGTCGTCGTCATCGTCATCGCGGTTCCTCGAGGAGATAGGTGAAGAGGCCCGAGCGGAGCTTCGGCTCGAACCAGGTGGACTTCGGAGGCATCGTCCGCCCCGCGTCGGCCACCGCCAGGAGCTCGTCCGGCGTGACCGCGTCGAAGGAGAACGCAACTGTGGCTTCGCCGGCATCGACGCGGCGCACGAGCTCGCCCGTGCCGCGGATGCCGCCGACGAAGCGGATGCGGGGGTCGGTGCGCTGGTCCTCGATCGCGAGCAGCGGACCGAGCACGCGGCGCTGGAGCATCTGCGTCGCCAGGCGCTCGACCGGATCGTCGTCGTCCGGCTCGAGGTCCAGGCGGTACCAGGCGCCGCCGAGGTACATGCGCACGTCCGTCGGCCCGCTCGACGTGCCGTCCTCGGCATCCGAGACGGACACGGCCTCGCGCAGCGCCGCGAGGAACGCCTCGGGGCTCTTGCCGGCGAGGTCCCCCACGAGCCGGTTGTAGGGCAGGATGCGCACCTCGTCGCTCGGGAAGGCCACGCCCAGGAAGCCGTGCGCCGGATGGTCTTCCGGGAGCTCGCCCTCGGCGCCGAGCCGGCGGCGCGCGTTGGACGCGGAGGCCGAGCGGTGGTGCCCGTCGGCCACGTAGAGCGGATCCACGACGCGGAACGCGTCGACCAGCGCCTCGGGGCGGTCGAGGCGCCAGAGCGTGTGCTGCACCTCGTCGGGCGCGGTGAAGTCGATCCACGGCTCCGCCTGCATGGCCTCGGCCATGAGCTGGCGGACGCCGGCGTCGGGGCGGAACGTGAGGAAGACGGGGCCCGGCTGCGCGCCCAGCGTGAGCATGTGGACCGTGCGGTCCTCCTCCTTGTCGGGCCGCGTGAACTCGTGCTTCTTGATGCGGTCCTGGTCGTACTCCTCGACGCTGTAGGCCGCGACGATGCCCGTCTGGGACTGCCCCTGCCACGTCAGGCGATAGAGGTAGAGGCACGCGGTCGAGTCGGGGGCCAGGACACCCCGTTCGCGGAAGTCCGCGAGGCTGTCGCGCCCCTTGGCGTAGACGGCGTCGGCATGAGGATCGGCGTCCGCCGGCAGATCGATCTCCGGCCGCGTCACATGCAGGAACGAGTCCGGGTTGCCGGCGGCCAGCGCCCGCGCTTCCTCGGTGTCCACGACGTCGTAAGGCACGCTCGCGACGCGCGCGGCCTGCTCGGGCTGCGGGTGCAGCGCCCGGAAGGGTCGGATCAGCGCCATGAACGAGAACCTACCTCCGCCGGGGTACCGTCCGGCGAAGGTCCCGAGGGGCAAGGCGGGGTTCTGGATCCGCCCGTCGATCGGCGCTGAAAGGCGAGGTGCGGAGACGTTCTTTGGGCGGGAGATCCACCCATGAGCCGACCCGGGCGCTGCCTCCTGCCGCTCCTGCTCCTGCTGTCCTTCTCGGCCGCCGACGCCGGTCCGCCCAAGGCGAAGCCGGGCGCGGAGGGGCCGTGGAAGGTGGGTCCCAACGACTTCGTGCACTACCAGCTCGACGTCGAGCGCTTCGGCCGGGGCGAGCAGCCGAACACCACGCCGGGCGAGCCGCTCCACAACGCGTTCGGCCTCTTCGGCTACGAGATCCAGGACGGCGAGCGGCCGATGCGCGCGCTCTTCAACGAGGAGTGGCTGGTCTTCAACTACGTGCTCTGGATGCCGGAGCGGCTCACGCGGAAGGGCCGCTCGATCGCGATCCGCGACGACCCCGTCGAGTACGGACGCCAGCACGCCACCGTCCGGGGCCGGGGCAAGCTCTCCGCCGCGGCCGAGCGCAAGACCGAGGACACGCACGAGGTGGATCTCGTGGGATCGGTGGTGTTCGAGACCGCGCCGGATCCCGAGTACGTCCGGGGGGGCAAGACGCCCAAGGGCAGCGGCCGCCTCACCTGGCAGGCCACCTTCGACCTCGAGGAGGGCCTGATGCGCCGCGCCGAGTTCGCGCTCTCGGTAGACGACGCCGGCTACGGCACCTATCCGAACGGCAGCGGCGCGCGCAAGGAGCGGCGCATCACCTTCGAGGGCACGCTCGTCCTCCACAAGCGGCTCCCCTACCGGTACCCGGGCTTCGAGCGCGAGGTCGGCAAGGCGATCGAGCGCGGCATGGAGGGCATCCGGGCCAAGCGCGACGACCTGGGTGTCTGGAGCAAGCAGGGCTACTACCCCATGGGCCGTACCTCGCTCGGGCTGCTCGCACTCGTCAAGGGCGGCTGGGATCGCTCGGACGAGTCCCTCGCCAAGATCGTCGAGTGGCTCTTGGCCCAGGAACCGGAGAGCACCTATTCGGTCGGCCTCGCGCTCGCCGCCATCGAGGCCTATCGCGCGCCCGATCGCGAGCTCGGGCTGGGCGAGAAGAAGGCGGACTCCGAGCACGGGACCCGAACGCTCACGAAGGACGAGCGACGCTTCGCCGAGACGCTCACGGACTACCTGGTCGAGAACGGGCAGATCGGCCCCGTGACGCCACGCCGCGGCGCGGCAGCGCCGGAAGGGCGTCGCAAGCGCCGCGGGCGCGGCGCGACCAGCGGCGAGGAGTACATCCGCTGGGGCTACCCGGGTCGACACCGGAACGCCGGCGTGGAGGTGCTGGGCGGCGGTGACGCGAGCGACTACTGGGACAACAGCAACTCCCAGTACGCCGTGCTCGGTCTGCACTCGGCCTCCCTCAGCGGCGTCGAGGTTCCGCGGCACGTCTGGTTCAAGGTGCTGGGCCACTTCCTCCGGCACCAGCGCCTCGACGGCCCCCCGCGCCCCCACCTGGAGCTCAAGGACGCCAAGGACGGCACCACGCGCTACGCCACCTCGTCGCG
>JASJAY010000147.1 GCA_030066775.1 Planctomycetota bacterium | reverse complement strand
GGCGTCGTCACGCTGGGCGTCGTCGCGGCGAAACGCACGTTCGCACGCGTGGCGGTTGTCACCACCCCGACGGACGGCCCGGTCACGATCGTGCTCCCAGCCGGCGCGGCCACGATCGAGAGCGTCGTCTCGGATCCGCAGGGCGCGCCCGTGGCGGGCGCGTCGGTCTTGCTGGAGCTGGAGGTGCCCCCGGCGACGGAGGGCGCTGACGCGAAGGCTGTGGTGACGCTCCGCCTCGGCGCGCGAACCGACGATGCGGGGCGCGTGCGCTTCGAGAACGTCCCCTCGGGCCATCTCACGTCGCTGCGTGCCGCGGCCGAGGGCTTTCGCTCGACGCGGCGCTTTCGCGGCGGACCCGACTGGACCGACGTCGAGGTCGTCGAGGGCAAGACGACCCAACTCGACATCACGCTCTTTCGCGGATCCGTTGTGACCGGACGCGTCACCCGAGGGGAGGACGGCCCGGGCCTCGCGAACGCCCAGGTGACCCTGTACTTCAAGGGCTGGCATCCACCGCAGCGGCTGGACACCACCACCGACGCGACGGGCCAGTTCACCTTCGAAGGCGTTGGCCAGGGCGCGTTCTTCCTCCTCGCTTGGCATCGGACGCACTTCAGTCCGGAGGTCGCACAGGCGCTCGATCCGACGGGCCGCATGGTGGCCGGCCGGCGGAGCACGCCGGCCACGCTGACGCTCGAGATCGGTGCGAAGGACGCAACCTACGAGCGGAACATCGTGCTGGAGGCCGGCACCACGCTGCGCGGACGCGTCGTCGGCCCGGACGGCGATGGGGTCTCCGGCGCCCGCATCCACGCGCGGCACTACACGATGCAGTGGCTGGCCCAGAACTGGGGCATCGGCCGCTTCTATGGCGCCTCCGATCTCACGCTTGCCACGAGTGGAGACGACGGCGCGTTCGTGATCGAAGGCGCGCCGCCGCGCGAGGGCTGGGTGCTCTTCGCGCGACGCGAGGGATACGCGGGGACCTACAGCGATCCCGTCGACATCCGGCCGGGCGCGGAGATCGAGGGGATCGTCCTTCGACTCGTTGCGGGCTGCACCGTGCGCGGTCGGGTCACCGGGGAGGACGGCGCGGGGCTCGGGCAGGTCTCGGTGCTGGTGAGCGGGCGGAGCGAGCTGCGCGGCACTGCGGACGCCCGGGTGACCACTCAGGACGACGGGACGTTCGAGTTCACGAGCCTGCCCGCGGCGTCGCTCACGCTCAGCGTGTTCCGCTCCGGTTCCCAGACCGTGCGGGTGAATCTCACGGGACTCACGCCGGGCGAAGTGCGCGAGGACGTCGTCCTCGCATTCGAGACCGGCGTCGACGTGACCGGCGTCGTGACCGATCCCCAGGGCAAGCCGGTCGCGCAGCTCGGCTTGACGGCGCACTACCGCGATCAACGCGCACCGCACAGCGCGTATACGACGACGAACGGAAAGGGCGCGTTCCGCTTCCGAGGGATCCCGCCCGGCAAGATCCAGATCAGCGCGCGTGACGGTCAGCGCGGCGTGATGCTGACCCAGATCATCGAGGCGCCCTCGAGCGATCATCGCCTCACCTTCCAGGCGACGCCGGTCACGACGATCAAGGGGACGGTCGTGGGACCGGACGGCGAGCCGATTCCCGGCTGCACGGTGATCGGGCGCACGAAGGACGGGCGCCCCGTGCGCGCGAACCGCTCGGGCCGCGTCACGGGCGGCGCCTTCAGCCTGGCCATGCAGGGCGACGGGCCCTTCTGGGTGACGGCGAGCGATCCGACCGACGCCGACGGCAAGCCGCTGAACCTGCGCTTCGTCAGCGTGAAGGTGGACGACCCCGCCCAACCCGTGACGCTCCGCATGGAGGCGGGCGGGACGATTCGCGGCCGCGTCGTGGACGAGGACGGCAAGCCCGTGGCGGACGTCCGCGTCCTTGCGGGGTCGAGGCGGGTGACGACGGGCGTGGACGGACGCTTCGAGCTGCTCGGTCTGGCGGACGGCGCCGTGATGCTGCACGCAACACCTCCGGCGCCGTTCATGCGTCCTGCGGGCGTGTCCGCTGCGCCCGGAGACATCGACGTCGTGATCCGCCTCCGCGCAGGCCTGGAGATCAAGGGCCGCGTGGCCCTGCCCGAAGGGACGCAGCTCACCGGTGGCAGCGTCACGGCGACGTGGACCGATCGCGCGTCGGGAACGCAGCGCAGTCACTCACGCCTGAGCGAGTCCGGCAGCTTCAAGGTGACGGGGCTGCCCGCCGATGTCCGCGTCGACATCGAGGTCCGTCCGTGGCATCGAGGCGAGGCGGGCGTCAGGCTCGCACCCGGCGCCGTCCGGGGTGTTCGCGCCGGCACCCACGATCTGGTCGTCACGCTCGTCGCCGGGGTGGAGCTTTCCGGCGTCGTCGTCGATGCGCGTGGCGAACCCGTGACCGGCGCGCACGTCAGCGCCGTGGGGAAGGCGCCGACGTTCGGCAACCACTCCGTCCGGGTCGGGGACAAGGGGGCCTTCCGCTTGCGCGGTCTGTTGCCCGGCACCTACGAACTCTCGGTCAGCGAGAGCGGTGGGACGGTCACGATGGTGGGAGAGCACGCCGCTCCGAGGGCCGATCTCCGCATCGCCCTGCCCGAACGAGGCACCCTGCGCGGTCGCGTCCTCGGGGAGCGCGGCGACCATGTGTGGCACGTCGTGGCGTACGGGGTGAGCGACGGCCGCTGGTTGCCGGGCGGCCACGTGGAGGTCGCGGCGGACGGCACGTGGGAGATCACGTCCGTACCCACCGATCGCCGGTGGATGGTCAAGGCGTATGCGCAGGCCCGGATCAACCAATACGCGATGGCGGGTCCCTTCGACGCCGGACGGGCCGACATCGAGCTCCAGGTCCAGACCGGGCGGGAGATCCGTGGTCGCGTCGTTCGGGCGGGCAAGCCTGTAACGAACTGCTTCGTAACGGCGTCATCGGACGCGTACTCGAGCACCACCTCCTGCGATGCGGAGGGTCGCTTCACCGTTCACGCGCTGCCGCCGGGCACCTACACGGTGACCGCGGGCTTCTACAACAGCCAGGACAAGGCGTTCGTCGAAGGCGTGGCCGCCGGCGCGACGGACGTCGTGCTGGAGTTCGAGTAGGTGGGGACGGGACGCCCGGAGGCTGAGCGTCGCCTCCGGGTGGTCGTCCTGATCGGGCCGCCGGGCTCGGGCAAGTCGTGGCTTGGCCGACGCTTGCGCCAGGCGCGCGGCTGGTCGTTCCGCGAGACGGAGCGTGAGCTGCTCGCGCACTACGGCTCGAAGGAGGCATTCCTCCAAGACAAGGAGGCCGCCCTGGCCGGTCTGGAACGCGAGCTCAGGGAGCGCATCGCGGGAAGCGACACCGCCGTGGTCTTCGAGTCGACGGGGCTCAGCGATCGCGCGCTCATCGAGCGCCTACGCGGTGAACCCGGCACGCTCCTCGTGAGAGTGTTCGCGCCTCGGGACGTGTGCGTGGCGCGTGTTGGGGAACGCCCCCCAGGCGAGCACCTGAACGACGATCCGGAGTGGACCGGGCGGTTCCACGACCTCTGGGTCCGTGAGGTGGAGCCGACGTACGCCTTCGATCTCGACTTCGACGGAGCACGTGGAGAGGTAGAGCGGTTACTCGCGCGGGTCGATCAGCTCGACATCTTGCCGGGCTTCGGACCCGTGTAGCCGGGGTAGGTGCCCGGCGGGCAGCGCGGGCACTCAGGCTCCTCGCAGTCTTCGCAGAGCTGGGGGCAGAACGGACCGATCCGGCCCTTGGGCCAGCAGGTCGTCTGGCACTCGACGCCGCAGCAGGGCGTGCCGGGCAGCGGCTGCGTGCCGTGGGCGCAGCCCGCGACGAGCAGCGCGGATGCGACCAGCAGGACCAGGCTCAAACGCGAAGCAAGGCGGACCACGGCGTTCCCTCCGGGCGTCATGCTGTCACGCCGACCGCGGACGGCGCAACGTTCTTTCGAAGGCCCCCTACGCAGGCTCCATGGTGGCGGCCAGGGGATAGCCGCGCGGCCGGGAGAGCGAGCGCACCTGCTCCACGTAGAGCTCGGCGCGCTCCAGCGTGGTGACGGTCACCAGCGCCGAGCCCGTGTAGTGGATCTCCCACGTGAGCCGGACCGCCTCCTCGCGCTCCTTCTGGAACACCTTGATCAACAGCCAGATGACGAAGTCCACGGTGGTGACGTCGTCGTTGAGCAAGAGCACCTTCCACCGCGGGGCGAGCGCGGTCTCGTCCCGGGTCTCGGTCGTCGTTTCCGGCGTGGTGGTGGGGCTCTCCGTGGCCATGCCGGAAGTGTATCGGCCGAGCACCCTCCCGCTCGCGGAAGGGCATGCACGGTCCGGGTTCTGGGCCGAGATCAGCCGTCGAGCTGCTGCAACAGCCGCGCGGCTTGGGCGCGCACGTCGCCGAAGCGCTCTTCCCACTGGCTCTGCATGAGGTGGTCGATCGTCTTGCGCGCCTCCTCGCGCTCGTCGAGGCTGATCAGCACACGCACGAGGCCGAGGTAGCCCGTCGGCTCGAGCGTGCGGGTGCGGATCACCTGGCGCCACTGCACGGCGGCTTCGGGCAAGCGCTTCTGTTCGACGCGGATCTCCGCCAACCGCTGGTGGCCGGCGGCGTCGTGGGGCGTGATCTCGACGAGCGTCGTCAGCGCGCGCTCGGCCTCGGCGCCGTCGCCGGCCTTCCGGTAGCGCTCGGCGAGCTGCTCGTAGGCGGCGATGTTCTGCGGCGCGAGGCGGATGGAGCCGAAGAGCGCGTTGATCGCACCCTTCGCATCGGCGAGCCGGTCGTACGCGGCCACGAGCCCCTGGTGGATCGCGGCGTCGCGCGGGTCGACGTCGCGGGCTGCGAGCAGGTGGTGCAGGGTCCGTTCGTGCTTGCCGCGCTTCTCATACGCCTTGGCGAGCGCCTTGCGCAGGGGCGTGGCGTCCAGGCCGGTCTTCTCGACCTCGGCCTCGTACGCGTTGCTCCAGGCGTCGAGGTCCTTGGACTGATCGAGGATGCGCTGCAAGACCTGGATCGTCTTGTTGCGCTCGTTCTGCGAGCGGCTGCCCGCGACGAGCGCGGCCGACACGGCGCGGATGGCCTCGTCGGTGCGGTCCAACCCGCCCAGGCCGTCGGCCAGGATCCGGTAGTAGCGCGCGAGACGCGTGTCGCGCCCGCCCTTGTAGCCCCGGGCCGCGATGCGCAGCTCGATGGCCTCCTGGTAGAGGCGCACGCCTTCCTTGTGCTGGCCGTGCTGGACGGCTTCCTCGCCGAGTCCGGCCGCGACGCTCTCGCGCCAGCGGTCGTTCTCGCGGTACCACGCCTCGGCTTCCTTCAGCGTGAGCGCGAGGGCGTCCTTCTGGCCGAGGGCGCCCTGCACATCGATCTTCATGCGCCAGTAGCGCAGCGTCGCGGGGTGCTCGGTGACGAGCGCCGAGACGAGCGGCAGGGCCTCCTTGTTGCGGCTGTCTTGGTGCAGCCACGAAACGAGCGTCCATCGCATGCCGACGTCGGCCGTCTCGCGCTCGAGCGCACGCATCATCGTGGCGATGGCCTCACGCCCGTACCCGAGAGCGCGCTGGAACTGCGCCACCCGCTTCAGGATCGCGGGCTTCGTCTCGTGCAGCTCGAGGACGCGCGTCGCCACGGCGGCGAACGCCGTGCGCTTCGCGCCCCAGTACCACTTGTGGCGCGGGTTCCAGAAGTAGCTGCCGCGGTTGTCGCCCGTGATGAGCTTCTTCTCCGCGGCACGCTCGACCAACGCCCACAGGCGCGGCTCGAGGCCACCCAGGGGCTGGTTCGACTCGGCACGCCAGCGCGCGAGGTTGTAGGTCTGCTGCGACCAGATGTCGTAGCCGATGCGTGTGATCCACGCGGACTGCCGGTCGTGGTGGTCGAGCAGGGCCTCGAGCCCGCCGTTCGGTCCCAGGAGGGACCGCAGGTTGCCCGCGAGGCTGCCCGCATGGCTGTGCGCCTGAAGCGGCAATCGGGCGAGGTAGCGCGGCGCCTCCTCCTTGCTCCAGGTGCGCAGTCGTGCACCCGCGTCGGTGAGGGCGCGGCTGTGGTTCGCGGCCACGTGCAGGTAGCCGTAGGTGTTCAGCAGCGGGTTGGCGCGGATCACCTCCCGATCCAGGATCGTGAGGATCTTGGCCGAGGCGGCGTCGAAGAGCGTCTTGCCCCGGCCGAGGCTCGTGCTGCCGCCGTGGTAGAGCGCCTGCCCGTACAGCTGGAAGAGCTTGTTCTCGAGCATCTCGACCCGGCTCGGGAGCTTGCGGCGGCGCATCTCGGCCAGGAGCCGCGTCTCCGCGTCGCGGAAGCGCTTGCGCGTACCGAGCCAGCTGATGAGCGTGTTGAAGGCGTTGTCCGCGTTCGAGGCGAGCACGCCCTTCGTCCGGGCGCGCTCGGACTGGATCGCCTCGGCCAGGGTGTCGATCGCCTGGTCGTAGCGCTTGTAGGCCCACCAGGCCTGCGCAAACGACTGCCCGATCCACAGCCGGTCGGACGAGGTCGCAGGCTCGGCGTCGAACAGGCTGCGCAGCTGGCGCATCTGCTCCTTGTGGAAGGCGCCGTCCGCAGGGAAGCGCAGGGCCGAGAGGAAGCCGGCCATGAGCCGTCGCTCGCCGGACTGCCATTCGCCCTGCTGCGCCTGCTTCAGCGCCGCGAGCGCGCGGGCCTCGTGGGTCGGATCCGTCTCCGGCACCTGGCTCGCCCGCTGCTCGATCAGGCCCGTCAGCAGCTGGAGCGCGCGACGGTCGAGCGGCGTCAGCGACGCGTCCTTCGAGATCTCGTCGATGCGCTTGACGATGGCGTCACAAGTCGCCTCTTCGTGGATCTCTCGCGCGATGGACTGGAACTGCTGCAGGAAGCCGTAGATGCCTTCCTTCGTGTGCCCCGTCAGCCCGTCCACCATGCTCTCGAGCAGGCGGAAGTCCTTCACGGACCGGTAGAAGTTGCGGATGCGCCAGACGTGGTTGGCGGGCCACTGCGACTTGCGCATGAGCACGCGCATGATGCGGAGCGCCTCGGGGTCGAGATCCTCCGGCACGCCGTTCCGTCGCGATGCGCGACGCTGGTAGCGCGAGAGCAGGTCGGCGAGCGACCACTCGTTCATCTTCTTGTAGATGCCGAGCTTGGCCGCGTCGTGCTTCGCGTCCTCGTCGAGGACCAGGTACCAGTCGGCCAGCACGCGGTACTCGTCCATGCCCAGCTCGTCGGCGGCCTCGACGGCCTCCAGCTGGCGCACGGCCGGCTGGAGCTTGCCGAGCTCGGCCTGGACGTAGGCGAGCGCGATGCGCCAGCGGCTTTCCACGCGGCTCGGGACGATCCACGACGCCAGGGTCTTCTCGAGCGGATCGGCGCGATCGAGCGCGACGAGCAGACGGAAGGTCTGGTAGCGCCAGTCGAGCAGCTGGATCGCCTCGTCGTCCTTCTCGAGCAGCTCGTCCTGGGCCTTGGCGCCCAACGCGAAGAGCGCGAGCGCATCCTCGATACGCTCGTCCGGGGCTCCGCGACGCGAGCAGGCGTACGCCAGGATCACGGCGGCGCGTTCGCGGATCAGGCGGTCGAGCGGATCGCCGTCCGTCGCCCACGTCTTCGTGAGCAGGCCGGTGGCCTCGGCGGCCACGGAGTCGAGCATCTCGCCGAGCTGGACGGCATAGCCGAGTCGCTCGATCTGCATCCACTCGCGCGCCACGGCGGGCGCGTCGAGCGCGGCCGCCTTGAGGCGCGACACGACGGCGGCGCGGGCCTTCTGCTTCGCCTCGGCCTGCAGGGCCTTGAGCGCGGCGCGGGTCAGGTCCTTGCGCGAGGCGGGGGGACCGAGGTGGTCCTCCTGTCGCCAGGTGTAGATGCGGTCCGCCAGGCGGCGGATCTGCGACGCGAAGAAGCTGCGCCGTTGCTCATCGGAGAGCTCGGGGCCACCGATCTTCGACAGCAGCTGGAAGAGCTCGTTCTCGCGCTCGGGCGCGTAGTCGCGCTGCAGCAGCCGCTCCCAGATCTGTTGGGCGAAGGTGTGCTTGACCTTGTCCTCGGCGGCGGCCATGCGCGCGCGCAGGAAGTCGAGCGCCTCGTCCTTCTCGTCGTGGGCGTCGAGCAATCGCAGGACGTGCCCGGCAAGCACGTTCTTGTCGTTCGCGTCCGTCGCCGCCTCGTAGCGGGCGCGCAGGGCGTCCACGACCGAGCGCCAGAAGTCGGCGTCGACGTTGCGGCGATCCCACGGCAGGTGCTGCAGGTAGAACCCGAGACGTCGGAGCGAGAAGCTCTCGAGCGTGGTGTCGGCGGCGAGGTCGGCGCGCAGCCCGGCGCGGACGTCGCGCCAGCCCTGCGTCCGGCGGAAGCGCCAGTCGCCCATGACCTGGTTTGCGGGCGTGCCGTGCTTCAGATCGGCGCGGGCGTAGTGCAACGCCAGGTCGCGGAGGGGCTCCACCCACATGGGCTCGACACGTCGGATCTGGAAGTGCCAGCCGTAGCCGAGCGCCATCCGGACCGCGGCGTCGAGGCGATACCACGCAGCCTGCTCGGCGCCGTCGTCGAGGCGCTCCGCGAGGGTGTCCGTGACGAGCGTGTCGCCGGCCTCGGTCTGGCCGCGCAGGTAGAGCATCGAGTTGAAGCGCATCTGCGGCGTTGCGCTGCGGGCCTCGTGGGTCAGCCAGACGGTGAGCGCCGCCTGGAGGCGATCGAGGTCACGGGCTTGCCAGAGTCGGTTCGTCCAGTGCACGTAGAGCTGCTCGCGCTCGGACGGCAGCCATGGCTCGCGCTGGGACAGCACGTCACCCAGGTAGTCGAGCGCCTCGACGCGCCGGCCCGTGGCCCACAGGTCGTTCTCGTAGGTCGTCTGGGTGCGCACGTCGTGGGGGAAGGACTCGGCCAGGGTGCGGCGCACCGCGCGCGCGTCCTCTTGGCGACCCACGTTCCACAGGTACTGGGCGCGATACTCCAGCCACCGCTTCCTGCGTAGCTCTGCGAGCGGGGCCTTCGGCGCGATCCAGGCGTTCTCGTAGCGCTCGAGCAGGGCGAGCTGCTCGTTGTAGCCCAGCACGCCGCTGGCGAGCCCGAGCAGGTGCGGCGCGAGGAAGGTCGCGCGACGCACGTCCGCGACGCCGTCGATGTAGGTGGCCAGCTCGGCGAGGAAGGTCTTGAACGCCTCCCCGCGCCGGCTGCGCTGCATCAGGACGCTCTGCGCGAAGTTCGCGCCGGGCTTGTCCGCCACGAAGCGCTTGGCGGCGTCCCAGTGCGTCCAGGTCTCGTCCCACTGCTGGGTCGACGCGAAGTGCAGGGAGAGCACGACCTCGTCCTTGAAGGCCGCCTTGCGGTCGTGGCGGGCCTGCTTGGCCTCGTCCACGGTGGGCAGCGGACCGTCCACGGTCACCACGTCGGCCTGGGCGGCCTGCTCACGCTTCACGACGGCGTCGAGCTCCGCGCGCTCGATGGCCTTGACGCCCAGGGTCGCGCGGTAGACGAGGCGCTCCTTGTCGTCGTGCTGCTCGACGACGGTGGGCCACCACGCGCCGCCGGCCTCGATCGGCTTCGACCACGTCATACGGCCGACGACCTTGCCGGCGCGCAGCTGACGGCGCTCGACCAGCAGGGACCGCTTGCTGTCGATCACGAGCCAGGTCTCGTTCTCGTGCACGCCGGGCGCCTTGAGGGCGACGGTCACGAGATCGCCCTCACGCGAGACGATGCGTGCGGTCATGCTGCGCCAGCCGATGGCGGGGGCGTAGCGCCCGAGGGACTGGAACGCGAACCCCCAGTCCGTCGCGTCGCTCGGCTTGGCGTCGCGCGTGCGCGCCAGGCGGAACGCCGCTGCGAGGCTGCCGCGCTTGCCGCCGTACACCCACGCGTCGAACGGCTGATGCGAGAGCGTGCCGCTCTGGCTGTACCACGCGTCGTTGCGCACCCAGAGCTCGCGGCGCTGCATGTCGCGCGCGGTCCCCCGCGTCGGATGCAGGTTCGACGCGGCGAAGGTGAAGTGGAAGGCGCCCTCCCCCTCGAGGACGAGCGGGCGTCGCCAGGTCGCGTTCACGAGCGCGAGGATCTCGTCGTCCCATGCCGGGTTGTCGAGCTTCGGCTGCTTCGTCGGGTCGGGTGCCGGCGTCAGGCCGGGCCAGCCGAGCAGCTGGAGGGACATCGGCGCCGGGCGCCGGTGGACGCGGTAGACGAGGTGCTGGCCCAGCTCGCCGATGTAGCGGTGCGAGGGCAGATGCCCGTGGCGCCCGCCGTAGTAGCGCTGGCCGAAGGACGGCTGGCCGCGGCGGTCGTACATCGCTTCCGCGCTGCTGCGCAGGCTCCGCTTGCGCGCGGCGGGCCGCTTGGCAACGGGGCCTTCGAAGGGCGC
>JASJAY010000146.1 GCA_030066775.1 Planctomycetota bacterium | reverse complement strand
CCCATCCCCCCCATCGCCACGCCGGCCAGGATGACGTACGCATAGGCCGATGCGTGATGGTCGAAGAGCCCGAGCACGACCATCGCGAGGCCGAGCGGCAGCGGCGCGAAGACGACGACCCGCCGCGCGCCGACGCGATCCGTGAGCGGTCCGAGCAAGAGGGAGGTGACGTAGAGCGCGAGGCCCATGAACGGCATCGCGAGCTCGAGGTGCTCCGGCGTCCAGCCCTTCGAGCGGGCCAGCTCCCGATAGAAGAAGATCATCCCCGTCAGCAGGAAGGGCGACGAGAGCGCGGCCGGCAAGAGGCACCACATGCGCCAGTCGGCGAGGACCTGCCCGCGCGTCCACTGATGCGTCGAGGCCGGGGTCACGACCCCGTCGGGCTTCGCCTTGGCGCGCTCGACCCACGCGCGATGTCGCGCTGCGTGACCTCGCAGGAGTGTCAGGCTAACGGGCAGAAGCACGGCGAAGGCGACCCCGCCCAGCAGGAGCCAGGCGTCGCGCCAGTCCATCTGCGTCTGCAGCCATCCGCCGAAGCGCGGGAAGAGGGCGAAGCCGGCGGCGAAGCCGAGGCCGGCGATCGTCGCGGCGCGCGCCCGCTCGGCCTCGAAGTAGCGGGTCATGCTCGTCACGGAGGTGTGGCCCATGAGGCCCTGGCCCGCGAGGCGCATGGCGAAGAGCGAGACCACGAGGAACACGGCGCCGGGTGTCCAGGCCATGAGCAGGCACGCGCTGGTCAACGCGCACACGACGCCGGCCGTCCACGCGCGCAGGTCGAAGCGATCGATGTAGCGCCCGACCCAGACCAGCAGCACGCCCGCCGCCGCGGTCGCGCCCCCGTAGCTCGCGCCCCACTCGGCCTCCGTGAGGTCGAAGGTGGCGCGGATCGAGTCGCCGAAAGTCGAGACGAAGTACGTCTGGCCGAAGCTCGAGAAGAAGGTCAGCGTGAAGCCGAAGCCGAGGAAGAGCGGATTGGCGCGTACGAAGGCCAGATAGCCCAGATTCGATCGCGTGTCCTTGCTCTCGCCC
Source organism: Planctomycetota bacterium (assembly GCA_030066775.1). GTDB lineage: Bacteria > Planctomycetota > PLA2 > PLA2 > JAEUHO01 > JASJAY01. The sequence goes on along the minus strand of JASJAY010000146.1, from coordinate 8,801 downwards.
GCCATCGGCGGAGTCTACCGGTGCCGAGGCGTGGGCGCGGGTTCCGCCCGTCGGTTCAGCGAATGGCTTCGGGCGCCGGCGGGGTCGCGTCGACGATCACGAAGACCTCGCGACCGGCGACCTCGTTCCACATCGCGGCGCACTCGCGCGACGGCTCGACGAGCTCCGGGTCCGGGACGCTGATCGTGATGGTGTGCTCGATCTCGCGCAGCCGGTCGACCTCCGGCCCGCAGGGGATGTTCGACTGCCCCGGAAATGCGTTCTGGTAGAGGAAGCACTGGGGGCTCGACTCGTGCTCGACCATGCCCGCGGTGTGCAGCATCTCGTGGGCGATCACGCGGTCGAGGAGCACGGCCGGGGTCTCGTGCGACACGCGCACGACGGTCGGGCCGCTTCAGGTGTATTCCGTGACGGCGTAGAAGTTCCCCACGTCCTGCAGGGTGGGCACCCCATACAGCACGGCATTCGAATTGACGAGGTTGCCCGGTCCACAGTCACCGCCACCGCCACCACAGGCGGACAGCAGTCCAATCGCCAGAATCTGCAACAACCCCGCCGTCACAAGGACCAGCGGTCTTCCACTCACGCGGCGGAGTCTATCGGCACCTGCACGCGCGTGGGAAGGGGGTCGGGTTCCGCCGACCGATCTGGTCCTTTCGGCGGGGAGGGCCGCTCCGCGCCCGTGAAAGGCCCTTTACGGGAGCTGGTCGATGCGCTTCGCGAGCTCGAAGTCGAGCTCGGTGATGCCGCCGGCCTCGTGCGTCGAGAGGCGGATCGCCACGCGGTTCCAGACGTTCGACCAGTCCGGGTGGTGGTTCATCGCCTCGGCGATCAGCGCCACGCTGCTCATGAAGCCGAAGGCCTGGGCGAAGTCCTTGCGCTTGACGTCGCGGCACAGGGCGCCGTCCTCGAGGCGCCACTCGGGCACGTCGGCCAGGCGGGTCTGGATCTCGTCGTCGGTCAGGCGGGCGGGAACGGCCATGGCGTACCTCCACCCGGACTCTAGAGGGTCGGAGGCCCGCGGTCAGTCTTCTGCCCGGACGGAGGCCGGCGCCACGTCCAGGAGCGCCGCATCGATGAAGTGCACCAGCGGGGCCGCGGCGCGGAAGCGGCGCACCACCTCCTGCACCAGGCCCCGCGTCTCGGACACGGCGGGCTCGAGGATCGCCTCGGCGTAGAGGCTCTTGTAGAGCAAGAGCGAGGTGGCCGGATGGTCGTCCGGCACGTCGGGTGGCACGCGCCGATACCGATCACCGAACACGCCGTCGAAGGCGTTCTTGAGGCCTTGGCGGCGCAAGATCGTCTTGAGCTCGACGTAGGCGTCGACGATGTGCGCGCGCAGCGCCCGACCGGCCTGCACGGTGGCCACGGGCAGCCCGCAGCGGATGCGCACCTCACGCGGGGAGACCGAGACGTAGAACGACGCGCCGGTTCCGAGGATCGTTCCGGGCCGGCGGAACGCGAGCGCGAGCCAGCCCTTGTAGGTCTTGGCGCCTTCGCGCGCGAAGCGCGGGTCGCGGTTGATGGCCGTGACGGCCCGGCCCGGCGGCATCACGTACGCGGGCGCGAAGCGCTCGAGGCGTGGGTTGACCGCGGCAGCCAGGGCGAGCATCGGCTCGCGCAGCTCGGTGCGATAGGTCGCATGGTGCGCCTGGAACCACTCGCGTTCGTTGTTGCGCTCCAGGCGCCGCAGGAAGCGGAGCCCCGCGCGCGGCACCCCCTCGAAGGCAGACGGGTCGCCCGGCGGCACGGAGCCGTTCGCTTTGGAGGACATACGCGCTCTCCCGGTGGCGCGCACGATGCGCGCCCCCCTACCTCGGGCGAGCGGCCCCTCCGGTCACGGTCGATCTACGCGTTGCTCTCCGCGAGCCAGGTGCGGGCGCGGTTGACCACGTCCTCCAGGCAGCCGGGCTCGAAGGGCGAGATCAGCCCCGCGCTCTTCGCCAGCGCCTGGAACGGCGCGGTCCCGCCGCGACGACACAGCGCCACGTAGTCGGCGTACGCCCCCTCGCGGTCCTCGAACGCCCGCGCCCAGAACTGCAGCGCGCACGTCTGCGCGAGGGTGTAGTCGATGTAGTAGAAGGGCATGCCGTAGATGTGGCGCTGGCGCTGCCAGAGGCCGCCGTCGCCGTAGTGCGCGAGATCGCCGTACTGGCGCCACGGCAGATACATGCGCTCCATCTCCTGCCACATCCCGTGGCGCTCCTCAGGCGTCGCGTCCGGCTTGTCGTAGACGAGATGCTGGAAGTGGTCCACGGCGACGCCGTAGGGCAGGAAGGTGAGCGCATCGGCCAGGTGGATGCGGCGGTAGCGGTCGGCATCGTCGCCGAAGAACGACTCCATCTGCGGCCAGACGAGGAACTCGAGCGCCATCGAGTGGATCTCGCAGGCCTCGTAGGTCGGGTGCAGCTTGTCGAGCAGGTTGTGCTTGCGGCTCGACCACATCTGGAACGCGTGACCGGCCTCGTGCACGAGCACGCGCACGTCGTCCTGCGTGCCGTTGCAGTTCGCGAAGATGAAGGGCGAGTCGAGGTCGGGGAAGAAGGTGCAGAACCCGCCGCCCGCCTTGCCGTCGCGCAGCGTCAGGTCGAGCAGCTCGTGCTTCACCATGTCGTCGAAGAAACCCCCGATCTCGGGGTGCGCAGCGCGGAAGACCTGCTGGGCCCGCTCGATCAGCTCGTCCGTACCCCCGATCGGCTTCGGGTTGCCGCGCGCATCGTGCGTGTCCTCGTCCCACATCATCAGCGTCTCGAGACCGAGGTCTTCGGCCTGCTTCGCGCGCATCTCGGTCGCGAGCGGGACGACGACGCGCCGGACCTCGTCGCGGAAGCGCTCGACGTCGTGGCGGTCGTAGTCGACGCGATGCATGCGCCGGTAGCCGAGGTCCACGAAGCTGTCGAGGCCGACCTTCTTCGCCATCCCGGCGCGCAGCGTCACGAGCTTGTCGTAGTAGCCGTCGAGCGCTTCGCGGTTCTCGGCGAACCAGCCGCTGGTCGCACGCAGTGCGTCGTGACGGGTGCTGCGGTCCGCGCTGCGCGCGAACGGCACCATCGCGGGGAAGTTGTAGGTCTCGCCGCGGAACGGGATCTCCGCGGCGCCGAGCAGCGCAACGTAGTCGGCGGTGAGGCTCGACTCCTTGACGAGGTCGTCCTTGAGCTCCGGCGCGTACGCCTCCATGTCGGCGCGCCAGCACGCGATGGCCTGACCGCCGGCGCGCTCCTCGAGCGTTGCGGCATCGGTGCGGCCCACGAGCGCACGCTTCACGTCGGCATCGATCAACGAGACCTCGGCGACGAGCTTGTCGGCCAGCTCGCGGCGGGTGCGTCGCGCTTCGTCGCGGGTGTCCTGTTGGAAGCGCAGGTTGACCAGCGAGCGCCACGTCGAGAAGCCGCGCCGCAGCTGGTCCCACTGTTCGAGGCCCTCGATCCGGGACGTGTCGTCCTCGGCTGCGTCGATCGAGGCGAGGGCGCCCTTGTAGCGCCCGAGCAGCTCGGCCTCGTCGGGGTCGGTGACATCGAAGGTGGAGAAACGCAGGGAGGGCTCGTTCATGGCCGCCGATGGTACGGAACGAGGCGCTCTGGCCCAGGCAGGCGCAGGGGCTTCCGTCCAGTGGGCGCCCTGGAGCGCCGGCTCAGCCGCGCTTGGGCTGGCGCAGGGTCTTGCGAACGGCGGCCTCGTTCTCCGCCCACCAGGCGCGCCAGGCGCGGCGCAGGCGGACGCGGTCGTCGGACGACATGGCGGTGAGATAGACCAGCTGGGTGTGCCGCGTGATCCGGATCAGGGCCTGGTTCACGGCGTGGCGCACCAGGTCGTCCGGGTCCGCGAGCTGGGCGATCAGGGGCTCCACCGCGCTGCATGCGCGCAGGCGTCCCAGGGCGACGGCGGCGCCGACCCGAGCATAGGGGTCCGTGTGGCTTCGCAGCGTGGCGACGAGAGGCCTTGCCGCGAGCCGGTTGCCGAGGTGCCCCAGCTTGATCGTGGCGCGGAAGACGAGCTGCGGGTTGTTCGACTTCAGCTTCTTCACCCAGTAGCCGATCGCCGCCAGCTTGTCCTCGGGCACGTCGTCGAGCTTGCGCGCCCAACGCGGCTTGGCCGTCTCGGGCATCGTGGCCGGTTCCGTACCCACGCCGCCACTCGGCGTGATCGCCGGCGCGTTCATGCGCGGCGTGGCGCGCTTGAGGAAGAGGAGCGCGAAGCACGCGTGGTAGTTGCGCCACGAGACCGCGTTCTTCTGCAGGATCACCTCGGCCCCTTCGCGATACCAGTCGTGCGTGCCGAGGAAGCGGAACCGGCCGAGGATGCCGCAGCGCTCGAGACCATAGAGGTAGTACCAGGTCCACTCGTTGCTGCCGTACGGGTTGTGTCCCGCGGCGAAGTGGTGCTGCAGCCACGCCATCGCGTCGCGGATCCCGCGTCGCGACGCGACGCGCAATCGGCCCGTGAACGCCCGCGAGCGCCAGAGCCGGTTCTGGCAGATGATCAGGCAGGTCAGGCCCGCGCTCGTCATGCTGCCGTTGATGCGATGCCCGGCGTGATAGCGGAAGCCGCGCGTCAAGGCGCGCTCCGTCCACTCGAAGCGGTAGCGCCCGCGTACCTCGTTCGCGCGGAACTCGACGGGCTCGCCGGTCTGTTCCTGCACCTTCAGGATCGCCTCGAGTGCGTCGAGCCAGACGTCGCGATCAACCGCGATCCCGCACCGCGTGGCGGCGTGCAGGCCGAGCAACGCGAACTGCGTGTTGGAGATGTCGTACCCGCTGTGGGGATATCGCCAGACGCCGTCGTGGCGCTGGTGCTTCGTCATCCACTCGACGCCCTCGCGCATCCAGGCCTTGTCGTCCTTCGAGATGACCCTGGCGCAGGGATCGCGCTTCACGAGGTTGCCGTACTTGTCGTAGTCCTTCTCCGTGAACGGATCGCGGTCCGCCGCGTACTTGGCGTCCAGCGCCATGAGCAACACGGCCACGGAGTAGGTGGCCCGCATCTCGAGCCCCCGCATGTACGCGAAGGCCTTGACGATCTGCGGGTCGTCGGCCTTCACGCCGCACTTGAGCAGCGTGAGCGTGGCGAGCGCCGTGCCGCCCATCGGGTAGTGGCCGTGCAGGTTGAAGGACCCGTCGGGCCGCTGGGCCGTCCGGAGGGACGCCACGCCCTTCCGGATCGCGTCGTTCACCCGCACCCGGAAGTCGACGGAGTACATGCTGTCGTCGAAGCGCTCGGGCTCGTCGTCGGCGACCGCGGGCGACGCAAGGCCGGCGCCAATCGCCATCAGCAGGATCCCGGCCACCCGTCGCAACATGGCCCGAGCATAGAGGTTGTGGGGCCGGCCGTGGGGCTGAAGTAAGCAAACCCCCAAGGCCCCGGCGACTCGGAAGTTGCCAAGGTCCCTCGGTCGGGGCACCCTTTGCGGCGTGATTCGCGTCGGTTCGCTCCTCACCGGTCTCATGCTGCTCGCGGCCCAGGTGCCGTGGGTTACGTGCCCCGAGGCCGATCAGATGGAGCTCTTCCCGGCGCTGGGCGAGCACACTGTGCACAACCACGTGCACCACGGCCACGGGCACGAAGACTGCGACTGCCACGGCCATGACCACGGCCATCATCACCACGGCCACGGCCATACGCACGTGCCCGCCAGCCCGTGCGACACGCCGCCGGACGTGCCTTCGTGCGAGTGCGTCCCCCACATGCACGGCCTGCTCACGACCGTGCTCGTCGCCGACGCCGACGCGGTCGAGCTGCCGGCGCACACGATCGCCTTCATGGCGCAGATGGCGCCGCTCCCGCCCCACGTGGGCGAGAGCGTGGTCCTGGAGGGTGCCGCCGGGCCCGAGCCGCCACAGAACCGGCCCCCGTCCGCCACCTGCCTCGAGGACAACGTCCGTCTTCTGAGCTGACCTCCGAACGAATCGGTCCGTACCCCGCCGTTCGTTCGTTTCGAGGTCATTCTCCGTGCTACGCCCCATCCGCTTGACCGCGGTCTGCGCACTCGCCGTATCCACGGCTTGCGCGGCACCGCGGGTCCCCCCGGCGCCCCTCGCGCCCCCCGACGCGCTCGAGCAGAGCCTCGCCGCGCGCGCGGGCCGAACGCCCACTGAGGCGCTGGCCCAGCCGGACGCCGTCGCGCTGCTCCGCGCTCACAACCCGCGCATCCGTGAGGCCCGCGCGGCGCTCGCGTCGGCGCGCGCCGTCGAGCGCGCCGGCACGCCGGCCCCCAACCCGACGATCGCCTTGGGTCCGCTGCTCACTGGCGGAAGCGACGTCCTGAGCTCCGGCACGTGGGGCCTCGAGACCGTCCTCGGCTGGACGGTTTTCCTGGCCAACACGCGCAAGCTCGAGCAAAGCCTCAAGCAGGTGCGCGCGCACCGTGCGTTCGTGGGCGCAGCGACGACGGAGCGCGAGGAGCTGCTGGCCATGCGCGGCGACGCGCTCACCCTCGCCGCAGCCCGCGCCGCCGTGACCCTGCAGGCGAGCCAGGCTGAAGGCGTCGCCGAGGACGGCCGCCTGCTCGCGCGCCGCGCCGAAGCGGGCAGCGTGGAACCGCTCGACGCCGAGCTCATGGCCCTCGAGACGAGCCAGTTCGAGGCGGAGCTCGCCGCCGCGCGTGTGACGGAAGGGGAAGCCGCCGCGGCGCTCGCGAAGCGCATCGGCCTCGACCCGATCACGGTGCCCGCGCTCGCCCTCGACCCGGAACGTGTAGGGAGCAACGCGCCGCAAGACCGCGACGCGCTCTACGCGCTTGCCGAGCAGAACCACCCCGCGCTCGACCGCATCCGTGCCGACTACCTCGTCGCGGAGAAGGAGATGCGCTTGGCCGTCGCGGAGGGCATCCCGACGCTCGACCTCGGCGCGACCTTCGAGCGCGAGGACGACAGCAACCGCCTCGGCTTCCCGCTCTCGATCGAGGTGCCGCTCTTCGATCGCAACCAGGTCGAGATCGCGCGCGCCAACGGACGGCGCTGCGAGCTGCGCGCGCAGTACAGCGCGCGCCTGAACACGATCCTCGCCGACGTGGACGCGGCCCACCTCCGCCTCGTCCAGCGCATGGCGCGCGCCGACGCGCTCGAGAAGAGCGCTGGCGCCCGCGCGGATCGCGCCGAGAAGGCGGCTAGGAACGGCCTGTCCGCCGGGACGGTGGACGGGCTTCGCTACGTGGAGGTGATGCGCGCGGTTCGCGCGCTGCGCTTGGAGGTTCTGGAAGCGCGAGCCGACGTGCTCGAGGCCTGGAGCCGACTGGAACAGGCGGTGGGCACCCCGCTGCTGCCCCTCGAAGGCTGGGATACCGCGGAGGAGACCCGATGAACCGCGCACTGCTCTCGATCCTGCTCTACGTGCTCGTGGCGGCGCTTGGTGCCGCGGCCGGCTGGATGGCCGGCGCCAAGGGCGCAGCGCCTCCCGAAGCCGCCGAGGAAGAGGCGCACGCAGAAGACGACGCCATCCCCGAAGCGACGCTGCGCTCGCTCGGCGTGCGTCGGGGCGTGGCCGCGCTCACGACGCACACGGAGTCGCGCAAGGTCGCGGCGGTCGTCGTGGAGCCGCCGCTCTCGCGGCGTCCCGTGCACGCGCTCGTGGGCGGCGTGATCACGAAGGTCCACGTCGACGTCGGGATGCCCGTCAAGGCCGGCGATCCGGTGGTCACCCTGCTGCGCGATGCCGTGCCGCGGCCCGCCCCCGCGATGGCTGCCGAGATCCTGACGCCCGTCAGCGAGAAGGTCCACGATGCAGCGGCCGCGCTGCGCACCGCGCGACGTCGCAAGAGCATCGCGGAACGCGAGAAGGCGCGGCTCGAAGCACTCGACAAGGGCGACCTGCCACTCGTCTCGCGCCAACGCGTCATCGACCTCGCCTACGAGATCGAACGCGCCGCGCAGGCCGTGGACAACGCCGAACACGAGCTGCACCACCACGGGCTGTCGGAGGCAGAGATTCTCTCCGTCGCGCAGGGCAACCGCCCCCCGCCCAACCAAGCGCTCTGGCAGCGCACGCTGGCATCGAACGGCCTCTGGCCCCAGATTGCAGAGGACGTCCTCGGCGCTCTGCCCAAGGACCACCAGAGCGAGCCGTGGACGATCGCCACGATCGGCGAGCTCTCGGCATCCGGCCTCGTATCACGGGATCTGGTGAAGTTCCTTCGAGGCAGCGACGAGGCGCGCACGCAGTTCCTGACGGTCGCGTCGCTCCTGCTCCAGGGCACGTCGCTCTCGAGCATCGAGCATCTCGCGGCGCAAAGCGCCTTGGCCGCCGAGGTGGTCATCAAGGCACCGAAGAACGGCGTCGTGGACTACGACGTGATCGACGTCGCCGTCCGCGAGGGCGCCCACGTCGATGCCGGCGATCCGCTCGTCACGCTGCACGATCCGCGCACCGTCTGGCTGCGCCTGGATCCGATCGGCCGCGAGTTCGGGCTCGTGATCGACGCGCTCGAGAACCACACGCGCCTCGAAGCGCATCCCCTGGTGAAGGGTGCCGGGCCGGCCCTGGCAGGCCTCGAGGTCGAGCGCATGGCACAGGCCGACGGTCGACCCGGCGCCGGCACCGCGTTCATGACGACGCGCAACGCGATCGTGCACACGGACGCCGAGACGGACCGCCGCTCATGGGCGCTGCGCAAGGGCATGCGGTACCTCGTCGAGCTGCCCGTGCGCCGCTTCGCAAACCGGTTCGTCCTGCCGCGCGGCGCGGTTGCCGAAGACGGCCCGAATCGCGTGGTGTTTCTCGTGAACGGCGACTCGTTCACACCGGTCGTGGTCGAGATCGAGCACGAGGGCGAAGACCTGGTGGTCATCGCGAACGACGGGTCGATCACG
>JASJAY010000025.1 GCA_030066775.1 Planctomycetota bacterium | reverse complement strand
GGGGGCCCAGTTCGGCGTCGTGATCATCCCCGACGACGTGGGCGACGTGGAAGTCGCCACGTTCCGCTCGGATCGCGCGTACGTGGACGGCCGCCGGCCGGAGGGCGTGGACTTCAGCGATCCCCCGACGGACGCGTCGCGGCGCGACTTCACCGTGAACGGGCTCTTCGAGGACCCCGACACCGGCGAGGTGCACGACTACGTGGACGGGATGGCGGACATCCAAAGCCGCCTCGTGCGCGCCATCGGCGATGCGGAGGCGCGCTTCCGCGAGGACCACTTGCGCATCCTGCGCGCGATCCGGTTCGCGGTGCAGCTCAACTTTGCGATCGAGCCCGCGACGTGGCGGGCCGTGGTGAAGCTGGCGCCGCTCGTCGCGTCGGTCTCGCAGGAGCGCATCCGCGACGAGCTGCTCAAGCTGCTGCTCCACGGCCGCGGGCGCGGCCTCAGGCTGCTCCGGGACGCCGGCCTCTTGCCGATCGTCCTGCCGGAGATCGACGCCATGCAGGGGGTGGTGCAGCCGCCCCAGTTCCATCCCGAGGGCGACGTCTTCGTGCACACGTGCCTTGTCCTCGACGGCGTGGACCTCGAGGACCTGGCCGAGCGCGACGGCATCGACGACGTCGAGTCCCAGGTCGCGCTGCTGCTCGCGGCGCTGCTCCACGACGTCTCGAAGCCCGACACCTACACCCGAGACGACGACGGTCGCGTGCGCTTCAACGGGCACGAGGCGATGGGGCGGGACGCCGCGGCGTCGATCCTGGAGCGTCTGCGCCTGCCGCGCCGGGTCCGGGAGCGCGTCTCGGACCTCGTCGGCCAGCACATGAAGTTCGGCGCCGTGCAGGCGATGCGCGAGAGCAAGCTCCGGCGGTTCCTCGGCCAGGAGGACACGCCGCTGCACCTCGCGCTGCACGCCGCCGACTGCGGGGCGTCCCACGGCAAGACGGACGCGCTCGAGTTCTGTCGCGACAAGCTCGCCGCCTACGGCGCCGAGCCGGTCGTGCCGCCGCCCCTGGTCCAGGGGCGCGACCTCCTCGAGCTGGGCTACCGCCAGGGACCCCGGCTCGGCCGCATCCTGCGCTGGGTGCTCGACTTGCAGCTCGAGGGGCAGGTGACGGACAAGGCCGAGGCGGTACGCCGTGTGCGTGACGAATGGCCCATCGACGATGTGGAGGCGTGATTTGGGCACCAAACGTAGCGTTCGGACGACGGCTCGCCGCGGTCGCGTAACGCCCAGGTTGCAGATGCTCGGCGCCCTCCTGCTCCTGCTCTTGCTCCTGGGCGGCCCCGCGCAGGCCGAGGAGCCCGCTCCGATGACGGCCGACGAGGCGACGGCGGCGCTGCGCCGGGCCGCGCGCGGCGATCTGCCTGCCGAGCAGCGCCTGGCCCTGGTCCAGAGCGTGCTCGAGCGGGCGCGCGCGATGCCGACGGTCCCGGCGGTGCGCGCCGGCAGTCGGCTCCTGGCCGAGGCCCCCGAGGTCGGCGGATGGCTCATCCACCGCGGCCTGGTCGACGGCTACCTGCCCACCGAGGAGCGTGAGGCGGCCGTCAAGGCGGTCGAGACCCAGCTGGGCGCGGCGACCGGGGCCCGTGCGCGCTCGGTCCTGGCGGCTATCGGCATGCGTTTGGGGCACCGCCCCGACGAGATCCCCGGGGCGATCATCGCGTCCTGGCCGCCGGCGCCCGTCGTGCTCGCCACCCTGAGGGAAGACGTCGGCAGCGTGCCGCTCGAAGACGGTTCGCCGCTCTCGGAGCAGAGCGACGCGGCCGCGGTGCGCACGCTGCTCGAGGCGCAGCTGCCCGCCCTCCGGCTGCTCGACCAGGCCGCACAGGACGACCTCACGACCTCGCGGGCGGGGCTGGACGGCCTGAAGACGCTCGCCGGCGCCGCCGTCCCACTGCTCCTCCACGAGGTTCGCAAGGCGTCGGAGACGCCCGCGGTCGGCCGAAGCGCGCGCGCCACGCGAGCCGCCCTCGTCCTCGGGCTGATCCGCGACCGTCGCGCCACGCCGGTCCTGATCCAGGCGATGGGATCCAAGGACGGCTGGCTGCGTGCGTACGCCGCGACGGCCCTCGGGGATCTCGGCGATCCGGCGGCCGTCATCGCGCTGGCGCGCCAGTGCACCTTGCTCGGCGACCCGGACCGCCAACGCGATCAGTGGGAGTACCCGGGCACCGACAACACGCCGATCCCCGAGTCGCAGTGGGCCAGTGCCGAGTACTACGCCATCGACACGGCCGCAGCGGACTCGCTGCTCCGCCTGGGCGTGCGCGGGGCCGCGGGTTGGCTGATCACGAACCAGCTCGACCCGCGCAAGAAGTACCACCGCATCCGCGTGCTGCAGGACGCCACGGATGCGCTCAGGCGGAGCGTGAAGGACTGCCCGGTCCAGCCGTACAACGTCGACGGGGGCCTGCCCCAGCGCGAGGCCGCGTGGTTGGCGCTGCTCCACTGGTGGCACGACAACCGCAAGACGGTCGTCATGCGTCGCACGACGCTCGACACGTCCGACCCGCGCTACCAGGCCGCGGCTGCGGGCCTGGCCAACGTGTTCGCGGGCCCCAAGGTGCGCGAGATGATGATGGCCAAAGCCGCCATCGGGCTGCTCGGGCCCGACATGACCGAGGCGCTGCTTGCATCCATTCCGACGGCCCGCAACGCGTTCCATCGCGCGGAGCTGGCGGAGTCGCTCGGCCTCGTGGACGACGCACGTGCGGTCGCGGGCCTGATGCAGCTCGTGCGCGACAAGCAGATCTTCGTGCGCAAGAAGGCCGTGAAGTCGCTCGGCAGCTACGTCGAAGACTCGCCCGAGGCCCTCGGCCTGCTCCTGCGCTTCCTGTCCAGCAAGCGCGCGGGCTTGCGCGTCGCGGCCATGGAGGGGCTGGTCAACGCGCCGCCCTCGGCGCGCGTGCGCGAGGCGATCGACGCGTGGCTCGCGGAAGACGTCAAGCGCGTCGAGGGCCAACGTCCGACGTGGCGCTCGCCCGATGTCGAGATCGCCCTGACGGTCGTGCGCCTCGTCCAGGACGGCAATGCGCACCTGCCCGCAGTCCTCGAAGGCCTGGCCCACGAGCAGCGCGCCAAGCGGCGCATCTGGTGGGACCTCGTCCGCGCGGCGCTGGACCTGCCCGAGCCGCTCCACGATCCAGTCTCGAGTCCCGACACCGCGTGGGCGCGCCGGATCGACGAGGCGACGCTCCGCGCGGCCGTCGAGCGGAGGCGCGGCGCATGAGCGGCAGTCGGCTCGAGATCCGCGGCGTCACCCGACGCTTCGACCGGGATCGTGTCACGGCGCTCGACGCCGTGGACGTCGAGGTCGAGGCCGGGCGCTCGACGGTCGTGCTCGGCCAGAGCGGCAGCGGCAAGTCCACGCTGCTGCGCATCGTGGCCGGCCTGATGCGCGCCGATGCCGGCGAGGTCGTCCTGGGAGGCACCGTCCTGAGCGACCCGGCCATCCGCGTGGCGCCCGAGAAGCGCCGCATCGGCATGGTGTTCCAGGCGCTCGAGCTCTGGCCGCACATGACGGTGGCCGAGCACATCGCCTTCGGCCTGCCGGGCCGTCCCCGCGGGCGCGCGGCCGCCGCCCACGAGACCGTCGGCCGGCTGGCCGAGGAAGTCGGGCTGGCGTCCGCGCTCCTGAGCCGGCGGCCGGACACCCTGTCGGGCGGCGAGCGACAGCGCGTCGCGATCGCCCGCACGCTGGCCCCCGAGCCCGCCGTCATCCTCTTCGACGAGCCCCTGGCGAGCCTCGATCCCGATCGCCGCGCCTCGCTCCGGCAGCTCATCCGCCGCGTCGCGGCGCAACACGAGACCACGGTGCTCTACGTGACCCACGACGCCACGGAGGCGGTCGAGATGGGGGACGAGATCGTGGTGCTCGAGCAGGGCCGCGTCGTCGAGCGCGCCGATCCCGAGACGCTCTATCGACGCCCGTCGACGCTGGCCGGCGCACGCGCACTCGGCGCGGTGAACGCGCTCGATGCGACGCTCACGGACGACCGCGTCCAGACGGCGCTGGGGGAGCATGCCCGCGCAGCCGCTCCCGAGTCCGCCGGTTCCAAGCCGCTGCTCGCGCTCATCCGCCCGGAGCACGTCGTGCTCGGCGAGGGCGGCGTCGCAGCGGAGATCGAGCAGGCCCACGTCCACGGTGCGGGCTGGCGCTTCGTCGCCCGCGTGGGTGAGGCATCCGTGGAGGGCCGCGCGGATCGTCGCGTCGCCCCGGGCGAGGCCGTGGCGCTGCGCGTCGACGGCCCGGCCGTCGTGGTTCTGAAGGAGCAAGACGCATGAGTCGACTCTCGTCCCTCTGGCCGCTCGCGGTCCTGTGCGCCCTGGTGGGCGTCGGGCTCTTCGCCGGGTGCGGCGACGAGGCCGTTCCGACGTCGTCCGGCGACGCCGGGACCTCGAAGCCGGGCGATGCCGCTGCGACGGACGAGGATCCCGCCACGGCCGACGGAAACCCCGGCTCGAGCGACGATCCGATCGACCTGCTCGACGAGGACGACGAGCATCGCTTCCCCTCGGCCGCGCAGTGCGGCAAGTGCCACGTCGAGATCTACAAGGAGTGGAAGGAGAGCTATCACGGCCGGGCCATGTCGGATCCGCTCTTCCTCGAGTTCTCCGCCGAGGTCAACAAGGAGGAGTGCATCCGCTGCCACGCGCCCGAGCCGTTGCGCGAGGTGGGCTTCGAGACGCCGATCGCGCGCGCGGAGCGTCGCGAGGACGCCGTCTCCTGTCTGACCTGCCACCAGGTCGGTCAGAACGTGGCCGGTCCGAGCAAGGGCATGACCGGCGCGTGCCAGCCGATCCACGATCCGGCACAGACCGACCCGGTGAAGATGTGCTTCATCTGCCACAACCAGCACGACACCGGCAACGAGTGGATGCGCGGACCCTACGCGCCCGGCGCACCGGAGCCGCGCCAACGGCCGGAGATGAACTGCATCGAGTGCCACATGCCCGAGGTCGAGCGCCCGCTCGTGCCCGGCGGTCCGGTGCGCAAGGGACGCCGGCACACGTGGTTCGGCGGCCACAGCCTCTACCAGCTCCAGAAGGCGGCCAAGCTGGAGGCCGAGGTGACCCCGCTCGACGGAGGCGGGTTCCGCTTCCGCGCCTGGGTCACCAACGTGGGCGCCGGCCACAACATCCCGACGGACGCGCGCCACCGCTCCTTCGACGTCTACGTCAAGCTGACCGAGTCCGACGGCACGGTCCTGCTCGATCCGCTCGACTTCGCGCAGCAGGCCAAGAGCCAGGTCGCGAAGTACCGGCTGCAGTACCGCAACTCGGGTCTGAAGGACACGCAGATCCCGCCGCTCGCGCGCGTCTCGGGACTGGGCCGCTGGAACGGCTACATCGACGTGCCGGCCGCGAAGAAGGGCAACGGCGAGCTGTGGTTCGTCTACCGCCTGACGCCCCGCGACGTGCTCGACGAGCGCAGCTTCAAGCCCAAGAACCCGCACGACCTCGGAAACACCCAGGTGGCCACGGTCGTCGACGTCCTGAAGTTCACGTACGGGGAGTGATGGACCGCACGCACTTGATCATCCTCTGCACGCTGCTGCTCGGCGCCTGTACGACGCCGGGGCGGCGCACGCCCGTGGACGTCGCGCGCGCGCCGGCCGTCGCGTCCCGCGTGGAGATCGGGCGCGAGGTCGGCTGGCTGCTCTCCGCCGACGAGCAGGCGAGCCGGGCGGCCGAGCGCCGGCTGGTGAACCTCACAGGTGAGGCGCGCGACGAGCTCCTGTCCTACCGCGAGCGCATTCCCACCGAGCGCGACCCGCGCTGGCTCAACGTGCTCGACGAACACCACGCCCTGCCCGAGCTGGACGACCAAGCGCACATCGACTTCCTCCTCTGGAAGGGCGCGCGCGACTCGCGCTTCTACGCGATGAAGGCGCAGAGCCGCCTGCTCGACATGGCGCGCACGAAGCCCGACGTGCTGATCGCGCGGCTGGCAGGCGGCGGACCCGGCATGGACGCAATCGCGGTTGCACTCGCCCAGGCGAACGTGCTCGAGGCCGTCCCCGTTCTGCTCGACATCTACACCGGCCGTCGCACGGACTTCGAGCGCCGCGCGGCGGCGGAAGCGCTCACGATGCTCGCCGGAGAGTCGCGGCGGCCGCGCGCGCGCGGCACCACGCGCGAGTACGTCCAGGACGCGGAGGTCATCCGCGCCTGGTACCGGGAGCAACAGGCCCTGGCTGCGGAGCGCGAAGGCGCACGCGACGGAGGACCCATCGATGGCTGATCGCATGCGCCCCTTCACGGCTCTCGCCTTCGCCGTGGTCCTGGCCCTCGCGGCGGCCCCGCTTGCCGCGGAGGAGGGCGATCTCGAGGCCCGCCTCGCGGCCATCGCCAAGCAGTCCGGTCCGGACGCGATCGCGGCGCTGGAAGCGCTGCTCGAGTCCGTGACCGACCCGGCGGCGAAGCGCCTCGTGCGCGAGACGTTGGCCGTGCGGTTCGTGAAGGAAGGCAACGCATACGCCGCGCTCGAGCACTACGAGACGCTCGTGCGCGAAGGCGCCACGGATCTCCTGCGCGTCGCGTACGGCGAGGCGCTCGTGATGACCGCGCGCACCAACCTCGCGTCGGGCAATGCCACGGCAGCCGGTGTCGTGCCGTACCTCACCGATGCGCGCAATGCCGTACAGGAAGTCGAGGCGGCGGACGACGCCGATCTGCGCGGCCGCCTCGTGCGCGTGCGTGCGGAGTCCTGGTACTACGCGGGCGAGATGAAGAACGCACTCGAGGCTTTGGCCCCGGACGTGCTCGCGACCCTGGAGGCGCCGCACACGGGCGTGTGCTGGCAGCTGCGCGCGCAGGCCCTCTATCGCACGGGCGACATGGTGGGGGCGGCCGAGGCGTTCGAGAGGGGCGGCAACGCCCGCGGCGCGGCTGCGTCGTGGTCCGCCGCCAAGGATGGGCCGCGCACGGTCAAGGCCTATGTGGCGCTGTTGAAGGCGACCCCGCAAGACCTCGCGCTGCTGCGAGAGGCCATCTCCGCCGTGCGTTACGCGGGCGGCGTCGCCGAGCTCGAGGCCGCGCTCGTCGAGGTGCCGGTCGAAGGCGCCTGGAAAGCTCGTTACCTGGTGGCGCGGGCCGACCTGCTCGAAGCATCCGGCAAGACGGACGAGGCCATCCCGCTCCTGCAGGAAGCCGCGGCCCTCGATACGGCGCTTGTCGATCCGCTCATCCGCATCGCGCGCATCCACCTCGCCGACATCACCGCTGATCCGGGCGTACAGCGCGGAAAGGCCGTGGACGTCCTCCTGGAAGCCCTCACGCGCGATCCGGCCCACAAGGACGTGGCGTCGTCGCTCTGGCACCTGGCCGGCCTGGACTACCAGGGGCTGTGGAAGTCCGCCGCGACGGGACCCGGATTCATGCGCTCCGTCCGCGTGCAACGGGCCCTGCTCGAAACCGCGCCCGACGACGCGTTGGGGTGGGGAAATCTGGGCAACACGCTCCGGGTGGGGGGGCAGACCGACGAGGCCCTCGCCGCCTACGAGCGCGCACGCAGAGAGAACGCGTACGACCCGACGATCGTGAGCGATCACGGGTTGGCGCTCTCGGCCGCAGGTCGGTTCGAGGCCGCCCTGGAGGCCTATCTCGCGTCCGTGGCAATGGACGACGGCCATCTCGCGGGCCGGCAGAACGCCGGGCGCGCCCTCTGGCTCACGGGGCGCGACGACGAGGCGGAAACCCAGCTATCGACGGCCGGGCGCAAGGCGCGCCACCTCGACCGCAACCCCATGACCTTCCGGTTCCTGTTGGATCGCGTCTGGCGCACTCGACAGGACGAATCCCTTCGCTAGGGTTTGGCGGGCCGCGGTCGACCGCTGCGCCCGCACCCGCCCCAGCGTTCGTACAATCGACGACCAGCCCCCAACGGAGACTCCTATGCCCCTGACCAGGCGCCACCCCGTGCTCGCCTTGCTCTTCGGCATCGCCGTCCTCTTCCCGCTCGCGATCCCGGCGTCCGCCGAGCTGAACGAGGACCAGCACGAGAAGATCGTCGAGGCCGCCACCCGATACTTCGACCTGGGCGAAGACGCCTGGAAGGGCCGCAAGGCGCTCTTGGCCTCGATGGCCGAGGTGGCCAAGGCGAAGGAAGGCTACGACTTCCTCGGTGACCTCGAGAGCCTGCGCAAGGTCATCTACGCATCTCGCTACTTCGAGAAGCAGATGTCGGACAAGAAGTGGCGCAACGAGCAGGAGATCAAGGAGTACGACAACAAGGGTCGCCTCTACGCCATCAAGGGCGACGGCCTGAACATCGGCTTCAGCCTGCCGAAGAAGTATCCCAACAAGAACAAGAAGCTCGACAAGCAGCCGCGCCCGGGACCGTGGCCGCTGCTCATCTCCACCGTCGAGCGCCGGTTCATGGCCATGGCCAAGGAGCCGCCGCCCTGGAAGATGATGAAGGAGCGCTTCCCGAAGAACCCGTGGCAGGCGTTCCTGGACGAGTGGATCGTGCTGGCCCCCGTGGCGCCGGGTGCGGTCTACGTGGATCCCGCCACCGGCAAGCTGCGGCGCGAGTACCTGACCTGGCAGTTCGTCCAGTTCCTGCGCCATTACCACATCGACTTCGACCGCATCGTGCTCGACGGCATGCAGGAGGCGCTGCTGGCCGCGACGTCGCAGCCCGTCACCTTCGCCGGCTTCGTGCTGCGCGGCGGTGAGGTCGATGAGACGATCGAGAAGACCGTCGTGAACTTCTCGCACGTGCCGACGTACGTCGTGAAGGGCCAGGAGAAGCTCGCCGAGGCGCTCAAGAAGGCCGGCCACGAGAACATCACCGTCGGGGACGAGGGCGCTTCGCTGATGAAGTGGCTCGGCGGTCTCAAGCGGACGACGCCCAAGAAGTTCTCGTGGAACCTGAAGGGCCCGCAGCACCAGTTCGCACACTGGATCAACTTCGAGCAGGTGACCCTCGCTGCGGAGGAGTGTGGCGTGGTCGTCTCCGTCGACGACGCGGAGAACACGATCAACATCGAGGCCAAGGCCATCACCGAGCTCTCGCTCTTCCTCAACGACGACGTCGTGGACTTGAGCAGGCCCGTGAAGGTGGTCGTCAACGGCCACGTCGAGCGCGAAGAGGATGTCGCGCGCGATCTCGACATGCTCTTCAACCGCGACCCGCTGAAGCTGCGCACCAGCATGTACTTCGGCCTGCTCTTCCCCGCCCGCCTCGTACGCATCGGCGTGCGCGCGCCGGTGAAGAAGGAGCCCGAGAAGCCGACCACCCCCGCGGCCTCGCCTGAGGACGAAGCGTGGGCGGTGAAGGTCTTCGAGGGCGCGAAGAAGCTGGCCGATGAAGGCAAGACCGCGGCGGCCATCAAGCGCCTCGAGGCCGTGCTCGAGAAGGGCAACACGTCGGTCTATGGCGCTGCGAAGGCGCTCCTCGAGAAGCTCAAGGGCGGCTGATCGCCGCGTAACGGGGAGGGCCAGATGACCACCGCTGGGGCGCACGCGGGGCGACTCGCCATCGCCGGCGTCTCCGGGTTCCTGGTCCTCTCGCTCGAGTTCGCGGCGGTGCGCCTGTTCGCACCCGCCTTCGGACAGTCGACCTACGTATGGTCGACGGTCATCGCGCTCGTGCTCGCCGCGCTCGCCGCGGGCTACGCCTTCGGGGGCCGCCTCGGCGACCGTGCCACGAGCCTGCGCCCGCTCTCCTTGGCGCACCTCGGCGCCGCGCTGTGGACGGTCATCGTCCTGGCGGGGGGGCCGTCGCTCGTAGCCGCCCTCGTGCCAGCGGGACTGCCCGAAGCGGGCGGGCTGCCGATGGCGTTCGTCGCCGGGTTGATCGCCACGCTCGTGCTCTTCGTGCCGCCGGCGTTCCTGCTGGGCATGACCAGCCCGTACCTGATCCGCTTCGATGCACGGGCCGGTCACACGGGCGAAGCCGCCGGCTCGATCTACGCCTTTGGCACCGTCGGCAGCCTGATCGCGTGCTACGCCACGCCGATCATCCTGCTGCAGGATCTGGGCACCAGCGGGACCTTCCTCCTGTGTGCAGTGCTCGCCGCGGCGATGGGGGGGCTCGGCCTCCTGCTGTCGCGGCCATCCCCGGGGGGCAGCGGCGCGGAAGACCGTGCGCTCTCTCAGCCCGAGGGCCCGGTGCTCCGCCGCTGGCTCGTGGTCGCGCTGGTCGTCGGCCTCGGCGTGACGGTCGTCGAGTTCGCCGCCGTGCGTTTCATGGCGCCCTGGTTCGGACAGAGCAACCACGTCTGGGCCCACGTGATCGGCGTCCTGATGCTCGCCCTCGCGCTCGGCTCGTGGCTCGGCGGTCGCTACGCCGACCGACCCGGCTCGCTGGGTGCGCTCTGGGTCGTGCTCAACACGTCGGCGTTCTGGATCTACATCGCAGCCGGCCTCGCACCGCTGCTGCTCGAGTGGCTCGCGCCGACCACGCTCACGAGCGTCACGGTGCTCGGGGCCGCGCGGTGGGGCAGCCTCGCGGCGACGGCGATCCTCTTCGGCGTGCCCTTCCTCCTGCTCGGCATGACCACGCCCTTCCTGGTGCGCAAGGCCAGCGAGAACGCGTCGGTGGGCAAGAGCGCCGGCGCGGTGCTGGCCTGGGGCACGGTGGGCGGCATCGCCGGCTGCCTGCTCACGCCGACCGTCCTCGTGCCCGCCCTCGGCTCGCGCGGCACGCTGCTGATCGCCGGCGCCGCGATCGTGGCCGTCGCCGGCTGGGGCATCCACCGCGAGCGCAAGTGGGGCTTCGACTCCGGCATGGTGCCTGCGGCGGGCCTGCTTGCGTGCGTCTTCGCGATCTGGTTCTTCCACGGCACGCCGCTGCGCAGCCACGAGGGCCAGATCACGGAGATCGAGTCGCGCTACCAGACGGTGCGTGTCGTCGAGCGCAACGACGGTCTGCTCCTGCCCACCCCGCGTCCTGCGTGGGGGGCGCCCACCGGCAAGATCCCGGTGCGCTTCCTGCGCCACGACGAGGACGCCGAGACGTTCCAGAGCTCGTACCTGCTGGTGCCCACCGATCGCGTGGTGCCCACGCTCAGCGCCGATACGAACGCCTTCGTGCGCCAGCCGCTGCCGGCCGCCCCCGCGGGCGATCCGCTGACCGGCGGGCAGTACTTCGAGCACATGGCGCTGGGCGCGCACTACGTGCGCTACGACGAGGACAAGCCGATCCGCGTGCTGATCATCGGCTACGCGGGCGGCACGGTGCACTCGGTCCTGCATCGCACGAAGCCACGAAACACGAAGCTCGACGTGCTCGGCATCGAGATCGATCCCGCCGTGATCGACGTGGCGGACGAGTACCTCGGCCACAAGGCGCTGCGCGCGGTCTACGACGACGAGAAGGCCGGCCGCCTGCGCCTCGTCACGGGCGAGGACGCGCGCACCGTGATCAACGCGCTGCCCGAGGACGATCGCTTCGAGCTGATCCTCGTCGACGCGTACGCGCGCACGAACTACATCCCGTTCCAGCTCGCCACGCGTGAGTTCTTCGACAAGCTCGAGGCGCACCTCGCACCCGGCGGATGGATCGGCGTCAACGTTCTGGGCGACGGCACGAAGAGCCCCGTCGCCAAGTCCGTTGCCATGACCATGACGGACGCGGTGGGGGCCACGTACATCGTGCCCAACCCGTCCTATCCGGGGAACGTGCTGCTCTGGACCTCGGCCGACGTGAAGCACGCCCCGCGTGTCGGCTCTCCGGGGCTCGCGCAGCTGCTCATGCGTCGCGCGGCCTACGCGACGGAGCGCGTCCTCGTGCGCTACGACCCCAAGGCCGAGACCGATGAGCGCGTCGTCGTGCTGACGGACGACAAGGCGCCCTCCGACAAGCTCGCAGACGAGGAGCTGGGCATATGAGCCGCCTGATCCTCGTCCTCGCCCTGCTCTGTCTGGTCGTGCCCTCGGCCCACGCGGAGGAGCTCACCGCCGAGCAGCGGCATGCGATCGTCATGGCGTACCTGGAGGGGAACCCCACCGGTTTGCGCGCGCTGCTGCCATCGGGCCGCAACGCCGACGACTGGTTCCCGATGATCCTCTTCGAGCACTGGTGGCGCCCGCCGACGGTGGCGGAGCCCCCGGAGCCGAGCACGCTGCCGGAGCAGGAGATCTGGCCCGACAGCGCGGACCGCAAGGCCAGCGCGCTCACGCGACGCCGCATCGACTGGATCGCCGCGCCGGGGCCCAAGGCGGCCTATCCCATGCCGCAGGCCGGCGAAACGGATCCGTGGCCCGTGCTCACGGCCCTGGTCCAGGATCGGCTCCTGCGTGAGCAAGGCGGACTCGCAGCCGTTCGCGCCGCGGACCCGCTGGGCAAGCTGGCCGAGCGCTTCCGGCAAGCGCAGGCGGCCGGCACGCTGTCGAAGCACCGCGAGCACCAGCTCTGGTGGATCGACCAGGCGCGCAACGACTTCTCGTACGGCTACGACGGCGATCCGCTGACGCCCGACCAGGTCGCGTCCAAGGAAGAGGGCGAGGCCATCGCCAGGCGCAACCTCATCCTGGCGCTGATCTCGCTGCTGCTCTTGATCGCCGTCCCGATCCTCATCGGACGTCGCGCCGCGGCGTCTTCCGACGAGTCCTAGAGGGCCTGGCGCTCTACGAGCTGCCGCGCGCGATCTCGGCCTTGCGCATCGGCATGCCGTCGATCTGCGCGTAGAGCTGGTCCATGCCGATCGGCCGATCCAGCGACCGCTTCACGCCACCGTCCTTGCCGATCAAGCGGATGGCGAAGGCCCGATCGAGGATGTCGTAGCGCGCGCGGATCGCCCGCGCGTCTTCGGCGCGAAGCGGGCGGCCGTCGATCGTCGACTGGCCTTCCGCCACGATGACGATGAGCGCCATGTCGCGCTCGTCGAAGCCGGCCTTCGCCGCCTTGATGCCGGCCAGCTGCCGCTCGAGGCGCATGTCCTTCGCGGTAGGGGCGAAGACGAGCAGCGGGCGCTTCTTCCACTTGAGCGTCGTGAGGTCGAACGCCGGCTCGCTGCTGTAGGACTTGATCCCCTCCACCTCGAGGCGGAAGGGGCCGTCGCGCTTGTCGTAGATCATCAGCCCGAGGCCGCTGATCTGCGACTTCTCGAGTGCCGGCCCGCGCAGCGCGCGTCCGCGCCATCGAGGCTGGAAGCGCTCGAGGGGCACGCGCACGGTCGTCCACGTGTCCTTCTTCGTCTTGAAGTCGGTCCGGTACCAGATGAGCGAGCGGCCGTAGTAGCGCGCGTTCGTGCGCAGCATGAGGGTGTAGGTGCGCCCGTCACCCTTGACGCGCATCTCGATGCCGTCGGCCTTGCTGAGGTCCAGCCGTGCGGGGAGCGACGCACGAAGCGACGAGAAGCCGCCACCGTTCGTGTTGGTGCTGCCCGCGAAGACGAGCCGGCCATCGGTGCGCGCGAAGCCACCGCGCGAGCGGCCGCCCATCACGCCGTCGTTGACGGTCTGCCAAGAGAGGTCGATGGCTTTCATGTCCATGGCGGGCTTCGGGGCCTCCTCGGCCTCCGCAGTCAGGGCCAGGACAGCCATGGCGAGGCACGGAAGCAGGATCAGCAGGGTGGCGATGCGCATCCTCTAGCGACGCCAGCCAGCGCCCCGAGGCGCCAAAATGGGGGCTAGAGAAGCCCGGGGACCAGGAGGTGGGTATCCGCGGCCCAGGTACGGAAGTCCTCGCCGAAGCGCGCACCGAGCTCGCGATCCTCCAGCCGGCTCTGGCGCTCGATGGCGACCAGACCCAAGGCCAGCAGTCCGAACGCGATGACGTCCGGTGCCAGCAGGGTCAGCCCGGCATAGATGGCCACGTCGCCCAGGTACATCGGGTGCCGCACGTAGCGGAAGAGGCCGCCCGTCCGGACGAGCGTCGTAGGCGTCTTGAGACAGCCCGAGCGGCGCTTCAGGATCCCGTAGTGCACCAGGTTGAGCGCGGCACCGAGGAGCACGAGGGCTTGCCCAACGACCAGGGGCACCTCCAGCAGGAGGGCCACCGGGCCGTACCCAAGCGCGACCAGTACCGCATACGTCACCAGGGCCAGGCCGACCCCGATCTTCAACAGCCACCAGGGAGAGGTCATGGGGTCCTATCGACCGGCCCCTGAGCCCGAGCCATCCGGATTGCGCATGCCGTCCAGGTTCGACAGCGATGGGGGGGCCCGGGTGGGGGAGACCCCTATCGAGCCCCCCTGCCAGGAGCCCGCCGAAGCCGGATCGGGCCCCGGAACGTGCCTGGATCGACCGTATGGCCCTTCTGGGTGATCTCGATCAGCCCCTGGTGCGCTAATCGGCGCGCAGCGCGTCTTGCAGGCTCCATCAAAGGACGCCACGCGTCCGCATCGGGCTCCACGGCACGCGCGGCCTCGCTGGGACAGATGCTGCCGGACGGTCGCTGGCCCGTGAGATCGAGGATGACCTGTTCGAGCTGGGCATCGACACGACTGACCTTTCGACGGCGACAGGCCTTGGAGCAGTAGCGAACCTCGTCCCAGACGCGCTCGAACCGCTTGCGCCAGGAGAACGGGCGGCCGCAGGCGGCGCAGAGCTTGGTGGGCGGGTTGGCGGGCATGGGGACTGGCCTGTTGACGCCTGGGCGGACGGACAGGGGCCAGTTGGGCCTATACCTAGCGAGGCCCAGATTCTTGCGGGCCCCCATCTCCCCATAACCACATAACAAACATTATCAGACGCACCGCAAAGCGGTGGGTCTGATCAATGTCCGCAGTGGCGGGCCGCTACGCGGCCGGCGCCCACGTGGCTCCAGACGCCCCCTCAGGCATGCCAACTGGCGATCGCCTCCTCGCGAGCCCCAGCCAGTGTGACTCCCTTGCGTGTCCGACCGTCAACTGTGCAGACCAACCTGCGATCACGCACGTCCAGGCCGTCACACGTGCAGTTCGCCTCGTGCGGACGATCAAGAAGTCGGGAACGCCGTCCCTGGATCTCGGATGGGCACGTATGCCCCAAGCAGCAGCATGATCGGTACTGCTGGTGCCGCCAGGAACGCGTACATCGGCTTGCGTCGGTCCTTCCAGAACCGCACCGCCAGCTTGTTGAACAGCGCACGCCACGATCGCTTCCGGTTGTGGACCGTCCGCTCGACGCTCACATTCCCGTCCTGACCCACCTCGATGTGGACCAACGAGAACGCGCCGCGCACCAACGGCGTGCCGCTCACATCGCCGCCTGCGCTGACAACGTACTTCACCCCGTCATGGACCAGATCGTGGTCGTCGTGCAGATGACCGCAGAGCACCAGCTCGGGTCGATCCGTCGTCAGGACCGCGCGCAGATCGCTGAGGTCGTGCTCGTGGGTCGTGCCATCGTCGCGGATGTCGATGAGCGGACGATGGGTGAGCGCAATCCAGGGACGGCCCCCATGGGTCGCTCTCTGCTCCTTCAGCCACTCGATCTCGGGCTCCTGGGACTCCCGCGTGCCCGTATCCATGCTCACGATCAACAGCGGCCCGACATCCAGCACCCACCGACGGCCGCCGAAGTGCTTCGCGAAGAGCGGCCCCCCCACCGCATCCTTCCAGCGGCTCGGGTACAGGTCGTGGTTGCCCGGCGTCACGCGCGTCGGCGTTTCGATGCCTGCATGCTCGAACGCGTCGAAGACGATGCCGAAGTAGGGCGCCTCGCCGTGGCTCACGAGGTCGCCGGTCGAGAGCAGCAGATGTGGCTTCCGCTCCCGCAGAGAGGCCGCCAAGGGACGCACGACGTCCGTCACGCCCTTCTGCAGGTCCCCCAGCACGGTGATGCACAGCGGCTCGCCTTCGGCCGGCGGCACGACGTCGGCGCCGAAGCACGGGGATGCCTTTCGGCGCGCCAGACGAACCGTCCACCACGCACCGATCTGCATCATCACGGAGATGACCAGCCAGGTGACGAGGATCGGCGCCAGGACGTCCAGCATGCGCGGAACGGTATCAGGCGCGCGCCGGGCTCAGCCGCTCTTCCGGATGCGCACGGTGTCGAAGTTCCGGCCGTAGCGATCCAGTGCGTAGACGGAGAGCGATCCAGGCTCCACGTCGACTTGAAGCGCGTGATAGACGGACTTTCCCGCCGCCCGAAGCGGCAGGTCGCCAAGCGGGTAGAGCTCTCCACCCCCACCGCCGGTGGTGATGTAGATGGTCCCTCTCGGATTCTCGTAATCAGGGCCCGTCGACTCGGACATGGCGTTTGCGCCCCGGATCGGGAAGGTCCGCTCGTAGAAGTGCGCGTCGCCGCTGAACACCACGTCCACTCGATGCCGGTCGAAGATGGGGACGAGCGCCTTCCGGACGTCGGCGGCACTGGGCACCCAGTGCGACGTGTAGGGCGGATTGTGGACCGAGACGATCTTCCAGCGCGCCGGCTTTGCGAGCTCCCGATCGAGCCACGCCGCCTGGGGGCTCCCGGCGTGGTACGGCACGTTCGCGGTGTTCACGACCACGAAGCGGCAGGGCCCGCGCTCGAACGAGTAGAAGCTCTCCGTGCCGTCCACGTCGTTCGTCGGCGCGTAGAACGCCTCCTGCATCCGCTGCCAGCCTTCGCCTTTCACGTCGTGGTTGCCCCACGTCGGGTACAGGGGCGCACAGTTGATCAGGTCGGCGAACGGCCAGAAGTGGCGCGAGCGGATGCGGTCCTCGGTCGGCCGGTTGTAGACCAGATCCCCCACGTGGAGGACGAACTTGGGATCCATGTCGCGCATGACCTTGACCACGTCGAACTGCGGAGGACAACCCGAGCCCGAGTCCCCCACCACGGCGAATCGGATCCACGACTCCGCTTCCGCCTGCGCACGGAAGTGGTGGGCGCGCCCGACCAGCTCGCCATCGTGTTGGATCCAATAGGCATAGCGCATGCCCGGCTCGAGCCCCGTCAATCGGATCACGTGGCGGCGGCGTGGCCCTTCGTCTTCGAAGGTAAGCACCTCGCCGAACGGCGGGTCGCGCATCCCGTCGGCAGTCGCCGCCTCGACCCGACCGACGACGCGCTTCTCGGAACGCCACACGACGAGCATGGACGTCGTCGTCGGTAGCGCGACGTACGGCCCCCAGTCGACGCCTTCCGGAAAGCCGACCTCGGGCCAGCAGTTGACCGACGACGACCCGCACGACGCGAGCCAGGGCATGGACGCGAGCGCCGTAGCGCCGCCGAGGGCGCGCAGCACACTCCGTCGATTGGGGCGACCTGTAGCCGACATGGGCAGAAGTCTACCCCTGGCCCGGTGCCTCGCCTCCATCCAGGCTTCGACGCGGCAGCCCCAGGCGCCACTCGAACATCCCCACCAGGAAGAACCAGTAGGCGAGCAGCTCGCAGGTCTCCTCCCCGACACGGCGTACCGCGTACGGGAACTCCTCGCCCAGGATCGGAACCCAGATCCCCTTCTCGTCGAGGGCCTGGACGAACACGAGCGTCATGACGCAGGCCGCAACCCACGGGAAGGCCGTGGTGCGCCCGAAGCGAGCGATCGCTCCGGGCAGCGACTTCCGCATCGGCCAGGTGGCCACCACCGTGCCGCCGATCACCGCCCCCACCAGCATCTGCCACAGCCGCGGGATGTCGATGGCCTTGAGGTCGTTGTTGTGCTCACGTACCAACACCGCGACCACGAGCCCGGCGATGAGGATGCCGAGCCCGCGTTCGTTCGCGTGGGTCCGCGCCACGCTGATCGCAATGCCGGCGGCCAGCACGAGCAGCACGACCTGCGCGATCTCGAGCCGGCCGTTCTCACCGAACGTGGTCATGGGGTCGTCGGGCGGGGACACGAAGATCAAGCTCAGCTGGAGCACGATCAACAGCACCGCGTACAGCACGGCGCGCATGATCGGCAGATACGGCGTGAGCCGTCCCCCCGATCCGGTCGGTCCCTCCGACGCGTTCACCTGGCTCCTCCTGCCGCGGCCTCCCCTGGACCGACCGGCGCGGATTCTACGTGCGGCCCTCGACCCATGGTGGGATGCGCGCGTCCGATTGGAGACCTCCTCGATGCGCAGACGGCCCTGGCGCGGGATCCTGTTGCTCCCCTTGCTCGTCGTCGTCACGGCCTCGCCGAGCGAGGCACGCAGCCCGGAGCTGCACGGCCCCATGGTTGGTCACGTGGGACCGGACACCGCCGTCATCTGGGCGTACCAGCCGCGCCTGCGCGACCTGCGCCTCAACTACCGGCGCGCCGACCTCCCGCGCAGCGCCTCCCGCTCGATCCCCTTCAGCACGGACACCAACGGCCCGCGCATGGCCCGCGCGCAGATCACGGGTCTCGAGCCCGACACGGCCTACGTCTACCGCGTCACGGCGCGCGGCAGGCGCGACGCCCGCTGGGTCGGCCGCTTCCGCACGGCGCCGCCCGTCGGCCGCAAGGGCGCGTTCACCATGGCCGTGGCTTCGTGCATGAAGCCCACCGGTGAGCAGGAGGCCTGGAGCGTGCTGGCCGTGCAGGAGCCCGCCTTCCAGCTCCTCCTCGGCGACAACGCCTACGCAGACACGACCCATCGCGGCGGCCTCTGGCGCGCGCATCTCGCGATGCGCGGCAAGGAGCCGTTCCGCAGCGTCATCGGTCGCTTCCCGACCTACGCCGTCTGGGACGACCACGACTTCGCCGATGACAACTCTGATGGAACCGAGCCCGGCAAGCTCGAGTCCCTCATGACGTTTCGCGAGCTCTGGGCGAACCCCAGCGGCGGGATCCCGGGCGTGCCGGGCGCGTTCTTCCAGCTCTCGTGGGGTGATGTCGACTTCTTCGTGCTCGACGTGCGCTACCACCGCTCACCCAACGAGGCGCGCAACAACGCCCGCAAGCGAATGCTCGGCGATGGCCAGTTCCGCTGGCTGCGCGAGCGCATGCTCGCCTCGAAGGCCACCTTCAAGGTCATCGCTTCGGGCAGCACACTCAAGGGCAAGGTCGACGACAGCTGGCATCCGTTCGACTTCGCGCGCAAGCGCGTGTTCAAGATGATCGCGGACAACCGCCTCGAGGGCGTGCTGTGGCTCTCGGGCGACCTGCACCGCAGCCTCGTCGGCATCCACCCCGCATCCGAGACGGGCTTCTACGACCTGATCGAGGTCATCTCGTCCGGCATCTCGGGTGGCCCCGACGCCACCTTCGCCACGCTCGCCTTCGACACCACGGCGGCCGACCCGAGCGTCCACATCCGCGTGCTGCATCGCAGCGGGCTCGTCGCCGAGGAGCGCACGTTCACGCGCTCCCAGATGCGCATGGCAACAGGCCCGGAAACGACCCGCTAGCAGGCCTACTTCAGGTCTTCGGCTCCGCCTGATTCCTCGAGCGACCGTCGGATCTCCGCGAACGGTCGCGTCTCGAGCCCGATCTCGAATGCGCGCGTGTCGCCCTCGAACGCCGTGCTGACGATGAGCTGTTCTTCGGGGTGGACCCACGCCCACAGGGCCTGCCGGTGCTCCTGGCGCAGGAGAAGCTCTCCCGAGTCCAAGTCCCAAAGACGCACGCCGTCCCACCCGACCGTCAGGGCGACCTGATCGTCGTAGACGAACTGTGCGAACGTCAGCGGGTCTCCGTGCACGAACGTGTGCTCGAGTTGACCCGTTCCCAGATCCCACAGAAACGCCCGGCCGCCTAGGGACGCACCCAAGAGCCGCTCTGCACGCGCGTCGAAAGCCAGCATCGCGAGCCCGGCCGGCCCCATGGTCTGATCCGGCGCCCTGAGCGTCTGCACGCGTCGCAGGCTTGCGGCGTCGTAGACGTTCACGACACCCGTCCAGTCCGCCGTCGCGAAGCGACGCCCGTCCGGCGACGCCCCAATCCCTGTCGCCCGATCAGAATGCGCCTCCAGGGTCGCTTCGAGCGTGAGACGCGCTGCGTCCCAGACGCGGAACGCACCCGTGCTGTCTCCCGTCACGACGCGCTGCGTTCCAGGCAGGACGACGAGAATCGGCACACCGCCTTGGTGCCCAGGCAGTTCGCCGCGCAAGCGCCCCGAGGGCAGCTCCCAGACACGGGCCTTGTCATCCTCGGCGCCGGTCACGAGCAGCGCGCCGTCCTCCGTGTACCCGAGCGTCCGCAGCAGACCGCTATGCCCACGCAGTCGCGTGCGGACGCTCAGGTCCTCCGGTTCGAGGAGCACCATCTCGTTGTTGTGCATCGTGGCGATCGTGTGGTCACCGGGCAGTGCCAACGCAGTGCCGCCGACCCCGGGCGCGCGAGCGATCTCCTCCCGCGTTTGCGCATCGCGCAAGACCGTCGCGCTTGCGTCGGCCACCAAGAGCCGCCCGCGCGAGAAGGCGAGCGCCGGCTCCGGCACGACGTTCTCCGGGACCCGCCAGCGCACCGGCGCACCAGGGGTAGGCCAGATCCGCACGGTGTTGTCGTGACCGACCGTGGCGCACCTGCGACCTGTCGGATCCAGCCGACATCCCTTTGCCCAGCCGTCGTGACCGACCAGCTCGGCCACGACCCGGGACGCGCTCACATGCCAGATCCGCCCTACCCCGTCGCGACAGAGCGTGAGCAGATGCTCTCCGTCACGCAAGAAGATGCACCCCACCGCGAAATCCGGATGCTCCAGCTCATAGCGAAGCGCGCCCGTCTCCACGCTCCACACGTGAATGGTGCTGTGGGTGGCAGCTGTAGCCAGGAGGGACCCATCCGGGGTGAACGAGAGGCTCGTGCCCTGGACGAACGTCGAGATCGACGGATGGCGGAACTGCTGTAGACGTGTCGCCTCGGGCAACTGGAAGACCTGCGTCACGGCGCGCTCGTCGATGATCGCGATGCGATTCCCGTCTGGTGCGAACGCAACGCGCCGGCTTCTGCTTACAGAGAACAGCGGTTCTCCCTCTCCCACAACCCATACCCATGTCCCCATGCCTTCACTCGTGGTGTGCATGAAGCGAGACGTGGGATCGAACCCCAGGTCGGTGATCCTCGCGCTCCGGGTGTCGAGCGTCACCACCGTCACGGGATCCGAACGGAGGTCGCGAAGCTCGACCTTCCCATCCGTAGCGAGGCTGGCGATCCAGCGCTTGTTCGGGGCAAGGGCCAGGGCCGAGATCGGCTTGGCGTCGCCGATCCGCCGCCGACGCGATCCCGTCCGAGCGTCGTAGACCTCGAGTCCTCCCTCGCCTGCGATCAGGATCTCCTCTGTCGAGAGCCACGCAGCGCCACGTGCTTGGCCATCGGACTCGAACGTGCGCGGCTCCTCGTCGCCCAGAGTCGACCAAAGGCGCACACGCCCGTCCTTGCAGGTCGTCAGGACCGCGTCTCCGCCGGACGAGAACGTCGCCCCACTCACCTCCGCAGGATGGGTCAGCACGTGCGCTTCGTGGCGCAGGGACTCCTTGAGGAGAAGTCGCAGCGCCGGCGTATCCAATCCGCGCTCGCCCGCTTCCAAGAGCTGGTCCCGGGCAGCACGGTGGCGCCCCTGCAGGGCAAACTCGCGCCCCAAGCGATAGGCGCGTAGGGCCGCTTCTCTGCGCGTGTCCTCGGCCTCGCGCGCCTCTCGATCTGCGATCCAGATCGTCACACCGAGCCCGAGGAGCAGCATCACGACAGCTACAGCCGCACCAAGGCGGCGCATGCTCTCGCGCACGCGCTGCTTCACGCCCTCGGCGCGTAGCGTGTCTGCGCGGCGGCGTCGACTGACGATCGCATCATGCTCAGGACGAAGCCGTTCTGCCTGCGCAACCGATGCCAGAGCCCGCGCAGCAAGCTCCACCCGATCGTCGCCCTTGAGGTCCCCGGCCGCACTCAGCGCCGTGTCCGCCTCTTGCAGCAACAACTCGATGCGACGCGAGGTCGCCTGCTCGGCCTGCCAGGTTCGGACGGAACGGGCCAGGGCCGATACGCCTGCCGGCCGAGCATCGGGTTCCTTTGCGAGCGCCTCCTCACAGATGGCGGACAGCCCCTTCGGCACGGTCGGATCCACCTCATGGGCACGGAGCGGCGACTCCTGCTGCAGCTTCTCCCGAAGCTCCAGGTAGTTCGCGAAGGCGAAGGGCAGACGCCCCGTGAGGATCTCGAACAGGATCACACCGAGGCTGTAGACATCGCTCTGCGCAGCAACCTGTTCGATCTGTCCCAGCGCGGCCTCGGGCGACATGTAGCCCAATGTGCCGAGCGGGCCTGCCCGCGTCCGCAGGTCAGCCGCCTCGCGAAAGTCGTGAACCCGGTCCTGCCAGACGCTGGCAGCGACGTCTTCCCGGCCCTCGAGCTTGGCCAAGCCCCAGTCCAGGAGGACGACCTCACCGAACTCGCCAAGCGCGACGTTCTCCGGCTTCAGATCGCGGTGGATCACCCCGCGGGCGTGGGCGTACTCGACGGCGTCCGCCAGCTTCAGGAACGGCTCGAGCAGGGCCAGTCTCCGCTCCAGGCCGGCCGCAGGTTCGGGCGCACGCCCGTCATCAGGCAGCCGAGTCACCTCCTTCGGTCCGCTGCGCTGCTCGTCCACGTACACGTCGTCGATCGCGTCGCGCAGCGTGCGCTGACCGCGGACGAAGCGCATCGTGTAGTACGGGATGCCGGTCTCGGTCTGACCGAGCTCGTAGACGGGCACGATGCCGGGGTGCTCGAGCCCACCGGTCACCCAGGCCTCTTGGAGGAAGCGCGCCTTCAGCTCTTCGAAGGCAGCCGAGGCAGGGGTGTCTCGCTCCGGCGTGGGCGCGCGGATGGGCGTCGTCGGCGAGTCCGTCGTTCCTCCACGCCCTCCGTCGGGCCGCACCATCTTGAAGGCGACCTCGCGGTTCAGCTCCGTGTCCAGGGCGAGGTAGACGAGCCCCATGCCGCCTTCACCAGCGGGTTCGAAGTCCACATAGCGATCCGCGTGAAGCGATCGGAGTGGCGCCCGCGCACCAGCACCGATCGAAGTCAGAGCACTCGACAAGTTGGCCCCGGCATCGGAGAGCGCCACGTGGATCGATCGATCGAGCCCACCTCTGCGCGAGACGGCTCCCTGCACGCTGCCCTTCGCCTGCGAAATGAGATCGTCCGCCTCGGTCGTCACGTCGCGCAGAGCCGAAGGATCGAGTCTCGCAATGCGCGTGAGCTCGTCGAGGAGCCGGTCCGCCCCTGCGTCCTCGCTCCATGTGCGCATCAGGGCCGCGGCCACGTCGTGTGCCTTGACCAGCCCGCGCATCAGCGCGAGGTCGGCGATCAGCAGTTCACGCAACCCTTCCGCAGACGCCATGTCGGCCGCTCCCTCACGCGGTGGGAGAGCCTATCGACGGGGTAGAGGACGCTTCAAGGTCCCGATGTCTGCACAGCAACGATACGGACGAACGCCTCGAGGGGCTCCGGGATCGCTCGCGCGCCTACGCGACGCCCGCGCTCTCCCCCACACTCTCGATGATGGCATTGAGCGTCGTGCTCGGGCGCATGGCTGCGTTCACGCGGGCCGTGTCCGGCTTGTAGTAGCCACCCAGCTCCTGCGCCGGCCCCTGGGCCGCGAGCAGCTCTTCATTGATCTGCGTCTCACCGTCGGCAAGTGCTGTCGCTATCGGAGCGAAGCGGGCGGCCAGGGCCGGGTCGTCCTGCTGAGCTGCGAGGGCCTCGGCCCAGTAGCGGGCCAGGTAGTAGTGGCTGCCGCGGTTGTCGATCTGGTGCACCTTGCGGGACGGCCCCTTGCGCTCGGCCAGGAGCTTCGTCGTCGCGTCGTCGAGTGCGGCCGCGAGCACCCGGGCGGATGCGTTGTCGAAGCGTTCCGCCAGGTGCTCGAGCGAGACGGCCAAGGCGAGGAACTCACCGAGCGAGTCCCAGCGCAGGTGTCCCTCGTGGGTGAACTGCTGGACGTGCTTCGGCGCAGAGCCGCCGGCGCCCGTCTCGAACAGTCCGCCGCCGTTCAAGAGCGGCACGATCGAGAGCATCTTGGCGCTGGTCCCGAGCTCGAGGATGGGGAACAGGTCGGTCAGGTAGTCGCGCAGCACGTTGCCCGTGACGGAGATCGTGTCCTCACCGCGGCGGATCCGCTCCAGCGAGTACCGCATCGCGTCCACGGGCGGCAGGATCTCGATCGTTAGGCCGTCGGTGTCGTGCGCCTCGAGATACGGGCGGACCTTCTTCAAGAGCTCCGCGTCGTGCGCGCGGTTCTCGTTCAGCCAGAACACGGCCGGCGCGCCGGAGGCGCGTGAACGCGAGACGGCGAGTCGGACCCAGTCCTTGATCGGCGCGTCCTTCGTCTGGCAGGCGCGCCAGATGTCGCCGGCCTCGACGTCGTGCGAGATCAGCACGTTGCCGTCGGCGTCGACCACGCGCACCGTGCCGTCCTTGGCGATCTCGAAGGTCTTGTCGTGGGAGCCGTACTCCTCGGCCTTCTGCGCCATGAGCCCGACGTTCGGGACCGTCCCCATCGTGGCGGGGTCGTACGCGCCGTGCGCCTTGCAGTCCTCGACGACGGCGTGATAGATGGGCGCGTAGCTGCTGTCGGGGATGACCGCCTTGCAGGCCTGCAGCTCGCCGTCGGCGTTCCACATGCACCCGCCGTCGCGCACCATCGGCGGCATCGAGGCGTCGATGATGATGTCGCTCGGCACATGCAGATTCGTGATGCCGCGATCCGAGTCCACCATCGCCAGGCCCGGGCCCTCTGCGTAGACGGCCTGGATGTCGGCTTCGATGGCCGCGCGCTGCTCGTCCGGCAGCGAGGCGATCCGCGAAACGACGTCGCCGAAGCCGTTGTTCGCGTCGACGCCCAGCGTCGCGAAGGTCTCCGCGTGCTTCTCGAAGACGTCCGCGAAGTAGGCCTCCACGGCGTGGCCGAAGATGATCGGGTCCGAGACCTTCATCATCGTGGCCTTCATGTGCAGCGAGAAGAGCACCCCGCGCTCGCGCGCGTCGGCGATCTGTGCCTTCAAGAAGGCGACGAGGGCGCGCCTGCTCATGAACGTGCCGTCGAGCACCTCGCCCGCCTCGAGCGCCAGGCCGTCCTTGAGAACCGTGACGGTGCCACCCCCGTCCACGTGTTCGATGCGGACCGTGGTCGCTGCGTCGAGTGTCACCGAGGTCTCGTTCGAGCGGAAGTCGCCCGCGTCCATTGTGCTGACGTGCGTCGGCGCATCGGACGACCAGGGCCGCAGCCGGTGCGGGTTGTTCTGCGCGTACGTCTTGACCGCACGCGGCGCTCGTCGGTCCGAGTTGCCTTGGCGCAGCACCGGGTTCACCGCGCTGCCCTTGACCTTGTCGTAGCGCGCCTTGATCTCGCGCTCCTCGTCGGTGCTCGGCTCCTCGGGGTAGTCCGGCAGGTCGTAGCCCTTGCTCTGGAGCTCGGCGATGGCGGCCTTCATCTGCGGGATCGAGGCACTGATGTTGGGCAGCTTGATGACGTTCGCCTCGGGCGTGAGGCACATGCGTCCCAGCTCGGCCAACGCGTCTGGAGTCTTCTGCTCATCCGTCAGGCGATCCGGGAAGACGGCAAGGATGCGACCGGCGAGCGAGATGTCCTGGATGTCGACGTCCACGCCCGCGGCACCTGCGAACGCACGGAGGATCGGCAGCAGCGAATGGGTCGCGAGCGCCGGGGCCTCGTCAGTCAGCGTGTAGACGATCGTCGGCGTCGAGCTCATGGGGCCTCCCGGTTCGCCGCGTTCGCGGCCTCCGCTCAAGTGGTGTACCAAGGGGCGTCGGCCGCGCCGAGTCCGTCCGGGGCGGCCCCCGTCTCAGTCCATGAGCATCCTGCGTTCCTCGGATCGGGCATCGATGGAGCGCCCCATGACGGCCGCGTACACGCGCCCGAGGCGTCGCCGTTCCTCCGGATCGCCGCTCAGGTCGTACCGAATGACGAGATCGTCCATGTAGACGAGGAAGCGGTATCGCCGCAGCCGCTGGATGCCCATCTCGACGCCCCCCGCGCGGCCGACCTCCAGTTCATGGAGTGTCGATCCCGAGATCATGCGTCCTGCCTTCCAGACCATGGCAGGCGTGCCGACGGCCAGGGCCATGCCCAAGAGGAGAACGACCTCCAAGGAACGCACGGTCCAGACCTCGGAGCGACGTAGGGCGCGCACGGCGCGACGGAGGTACACGACGCATGTGGCGAACGGCACGAGCCCCAGCACCCCGACCCCGACGAAGATCCCGGGGATCGTGTACGGAAGCAGGCGCACACCGATGCCGCATGCGCCCAAGGCGCCGACCAGGAATACGCCTGCGAAGAGGGCCTGGTCCCCGCGTCGAACAGGACGCCAGAGCATGTGGAGCACGAGCGCCGTTCCCTCTAGCAGAACAAACGCCCAGGCAGCGGCCCACAGGTGCGGATACAGCGGATCGACGTGGAACAGCACCGGCTCCGTTGGGTGCGCCTTGAACACCAACGGATCGACCAGGAGGCATGCAACGGGCAAGAGGAGCCCGAACGTGACCCCTGTCAGGATGGACCGCACGGACTCCGTCTGGCGCGTCGTGGCCGGTTCGTCATGCTTGCTGCCCGCTTCCATCCCGCGTCGAGTCTACGGGACGTGGCGATCAGCGCTGGCGCATCCAATGCGGGTAGTCGACCTCGCAGCGGCTCGTTTCGCGGCGGGCGCCGGGACCCGTCTTGGGCGTGAGGGCGCCGGCGGCGCGGGCGATCCAGTAGGCGAAGAGCCAGTCGGCGCCCGTGTACATGACCTCGTCGGGCAGCTTGCCGCCCGGCTTCCAGATGTGGAAGTGGCGCACGTTGTTGGTCCAGTGCCAGGCGGAGGGCTGGCGCTGGTCGATGGGTGCGACGGCCCAGCGCTTGTATGCCTCTACGAGGATGCGTGGCTTCTCGCGGTCGGGCATGCGGTGCAGGGTCGAGCGGATCTCGCCCAGGAGGCGCGCTTGGTCGTTGTGAAGCCCCCCGAGAAGGAAGCAGGCGCAGATGCCCGCGTTCCACCAGCCCACCGTGGCGCGGCGGAGCTGCCACATCCCGCTGCGGGCGCGACGCGCCTCCTTGGGGCGCTCCCCCAGCGCGATACACAGCAAGGCGAGGGTGGTCATGTTCACGTTCGAGCTGTTCACCAGATCGCGGATCTGCGTGTTCTGCTCGACGAGCGCGTCGTCCCAGCCCTTCTTGTCGTAGCTCCGGACGAGCCCCTGCAGCCCGGCGTGGGTCGGGTTGAGGTCGGCCGCGACGATGATCGGTGCGAGCCCGATGGCGGCGTACGAGCCGTTCTTGCGCATCGGGAGGTACTCGACGTCCTTGCGCAGCTCGCCGTACTTCGTCTTCTTGCCCCGGTCGTCGCGCATCCACATGCCCTCGGCGTCGAGGCGCAGGGCGATGTGCTCCATCTGCTGTTTGGCAAGGGCCTGGATCTCCGGCTCCTTCACGTAGCGGCCGATGAGCGCCCAGCCGAGCACGACGCCCGCGAGCTGGTCGCGGCTGACGTCCGTGCGCGACCACCAGCCATTGCCGGCGGGCGACGGGCGAACCGGGCCCTCGAACTGGCCGGGCACGACCGGGGTGTGGATCGGCACGCCCACGTTGCGCGCGAGACGCCCCGT
>JASJAY010000145.1 GCA_030066775.1 Planctomycetota bacterium | reverse complement strand
CGCGACGAGCCGGCCCGACTGCTGCATGGCCGTTCGCAGCGCGCCGTCGTCGAGCGAGAGGGGCTCGGGGCGCCACTGGCCGCGCGGCGTCTCGAAGCGTGTGAGCACGTAGACGGGCTGCTCGCGCGGCTCGCAGCGCACGAGGTCGAACTCGTAGAAGCGCAGGACGGCGCGCACCACGTCCACGCGCTCGCTTCGGGGCGTGCCGGCGAAGGACAGCTTGAGCTTGCCGATGATGCGCGTGCGGGCAAGCTCGCGATCGTCCGGATTCCAGACGATGGGGGCGTCGAGCAACGAGCTCACTTGTCGGAGCAACCGCTCGAGCGGCACCTCGTCGGGCCACGCCTGCGGCTCCAGCTCTTCCTCCGCGCGCGCGGACGGCAGCGCCAGCGCCATGACCATGATCAGCCCCAGCGCGAACCTGGTTCGCATCGTGCCTCCTCCGCTTGCCGCAGTCGGGCAATTGGACGACGCGGAGGGGCGCTGTCGTTCCCGTCTACGGGATTCGCGTCGCGAGGCACTTCGCGCCGTGCAGCCGGGCGAGCTTGTCGCAGAGGTCGTCGACCAACGTGCGCGTCGTGTCCGGATCGAGCTCGCCTTCGATCACGACGACGACACTATCCATCTCGTCGTGGTAGCGCACGGCCGCGTCGCCGACGTTCAGGCGCGCCGTGGCGTGACGCGTCTTGCGCCCGAATGCAGGCTCGTCGTCGAAGTCGGGTTCGACCTTCGTGTGCTCGATCGGCGGAACGAAGAGGTTCGCGTACAGCGCCGGGTCCCAGCGCACGCCAGCCTCGGCGAGGTCCTCGTGGGCATCGAAGCCGGTGTCCGCAGCTTTGTGGGCCTCACGGATCTCGGGATGCTCCTCTTCCAGGGCGGCGCAATCGAGGAGGAACAGCGAGAAGTTCTCGTGGTCCTGGCGGCTGATCTCCCACTGCTGGTGGGGGCGCTCTGCGATGCGCCGCCAGGTCCACGTCTCGAGCGACAGCTCGTAGTCGGCGAAGCTCTCGGGCAGCCCGCCCTCGGCATCGTGCTGGACGAGGCCGCGCGAGATCACGATCGCCCGGCCGTCGTCGGTCAAGCGGGCTTCGGCGTCGTGGATCCAGCCCGGGCCCTCGCCGTGGGTCTCCTGCAGCGCGATGGACATGTCGACGAGGTCGAGCACGGCAACCTGCGTCGTGCCGAAGCGCCGCTGCTCGGGGTAGCCGAGGCTGCCGATCAGCACGAGTCGCTCGCCGATCAAGGTCGCCGCGTGGAAGTCGGTGGGCGGGAAGATCGCCTCGGGGTAGCCGAAGATCTCGATGCGCCCGTCGGGATGGCGGACGATCACGTCGTTGTAGATGTAGAAGTCCGGGTCGTAGCTGTCCTCGTGCTCGCCCGCCACGTACACGACGCGCCCGTCGGGCAGCTCCGTGCGCGACATCCCGAACCGGTCGAAGCACCACCCGGGCCCGGCCTCGCAGGCGTCCGGGCCGTCGAACTTGCGATTTGCGTTGTAGGCGTCGAGGTCCTCCTCGACGAGCCATGCCCACACGGGCATGTCCATGCGCTCCGGGTTCGCGGTCCCCCGACGGGGGCTGCGCTGCTCGAGGAACTGGTCGCGGCTGATCGTCATGGCGGAGGCCGAGGATACGCGTCGCCTTGAGGAGCCGGACGGTCAACTGTCGCTGCCCGGGCGGCTAGCATGCGCGGATGCGGCGTTCGCTTGTCATCGGGGTCCTTCTGGTCGGGGTCGTCGTGCTGATCACGATGGTCCTCGGCGATGACGACGGCGAGCCCTCGGCGTCGCCGGGGGTGACCCAGGCGGATGGGCAGGATGACGCCGGCGAGCTCGTAGGCCGTGCTGGCAATCGCACCGACGCGGACGAGGCAGGAGGGGATCCGGATCCGGGAGACGCAGCTCCAGAGGTGCTTGACCGCACCAACACCGTTCGGCTGACGGGGACCTTCAAGGACTCGGACGGCTTCGGCATTCCCCATGCCTGGATCCGGATCGAGGGCGACGCATGGGATTGGCGCCTGAGCGTCAAGACGGGAGCGGACGGCAGCTTCGAGGAAGACCTGCCGCGAGAGGTCTTCCCGATCGTCGTTACGCCCGGGCCCAGATGGAGTCGGCTCGACGCACTCGCCATGCACGTTGAGGCGTCGGAGCCGTCGGTCGCGCTGATCATGCCGGCGGACCGCTTGATCGCCGGCGAGGTCGTCGATGAAGCCGGCAAGCCGATGGCCGGCGCGACGATCGACCTGGGCCTCACGGAGGCCGTCACGCGAAAGGACGGCTCGTTCCGCCTGTACTTGTGGAATCAACGCAAGCGGCTCCTCCTCAAGGCCAAGCCATCCAGGCTGCACCTGCGTGCCGGGTACAAGTCGTACGTGCCCTTTCTGGCATCCGGCGGCGACCACTACGTGCGCGTGGTCGTGACCCAGCACGAGGGGTTGATCGGGCGTCTGGTCTGGGAGGACGGGACGGCGGTCGACAATGCGAGGCTCTCAGTCCAGTCCCAGGCGTCGGCGCAGGCGCTTGCCGATGGTGCGTGGAGCCACCGGAACTTCGGGAGGGATGCAGGACAGTCCGACGACGAGGGCGAGTTCGCCATCGTGCCGCTCGATCCGGGGCGCTATTGGCTGACCGTACGGGACGGGCGATCGCGCGAGCTTCTCGACCAGGTCGAGCTGAGCGCGCCGGCGAAGAAGCTCGAGGTGAAGCTACGCCGGCGCGCACGCATCTCCGGTGTCCTCCATGCCGAGAATGCCAATGCGTGGCGCGTCCAGTGGTATCCGGGTGAGGTTCGAGGAGAGGCCTTGCTCACGCCAACCGACGCCCGGCCGGACGCGACCGGTCGGTTCAGCCTCGACGTGCCCGCGCGCTCCGGTGGCGTGCTGTTCGCCT
Organism: Planctomycetota bacterium; assembly: GCA_030066775.1. GTDB lineage: Bacteria > Planctomycetota > PLA2 > PLA2 > JAEUHO01 > JASJAY01. The sequence continues at coordinate 6,836 of JASJAY010000145.1, read as the reverse complement.
ACAGGCGAGGGGAGGAGCAGTACGCCCTGCAGCGGGTCGACAAGCCCGGGGGCCCACCCGTCCAGCTACGGCTCGTTGCTGGCGGGACGATCAGCGGGCGGATCGAAGGCCTCCCGCCCGGCGCCAAGCTGTTCCACTTCCATGTCTACGCACGCCAAGGGCACAAGATCGTGCCGTCGCGAAGCTTCGGTCACGAGACGTTCGAGTTCCGCGGTCTCCCGCCGGGCACGTGGACCGTTCGCGTTCTGGTGCACCTCCTGAACGCCGAGCACGATGCCTATCGCGGCGAGGTCGAGGCGACGGCCGGCGCCGAGGACCTGGTCCTCAAAGTCGAGCCGGAGCCGGAACGCCGCCGGTAGCGCGCTCTACTTGTCGCGCTCGTACCAGAAGGCGTCGCGGCCGCCCTCGACGAACGTCAGCGGGTCGGCCGTGCCGCGCAGCGTGCGGCCCTTCGGGACCAGCTTGCCGTCCTTCACCTCGAAGCGCCAGGTGCCGTAGGGCTTGCCGTCGAGTGCGAGCTCGATGCGGTAGGCGCCGTCCTGATCGAGGATGTCCTTCGCCTTCAGGTACTTGCCCGTGTTCGGCGCCGCGTCGGGCGGCGTACGCATCTGCAGGTCGAAGCGGTTCCACTCGGGGCGCAGGGTGAAGTGCATGTTCTCGGGGGACACGGCCACGCGCTTGTCGCCGCGGAACACCTCCATCTGCGGGTGGGTCTTCTTGTGCTTCGTGCGGCCCTTGAGACGCAGCCAGACCTTGAGATAGATGCTCATCTCCGGGTTGGCCTGGGGATAGAAGACGTAGGCCCAGTCCTGCCAGCCGCCCTCGAGGAAGCGATACGGCTCGGGCGTGAACGCGTCGTCGGAGGCGACCTCAGAGACCTCGAAGGGGAAGTGATAGAACTTCTTCCCCTTCGCGGTGAGGTCGAGCGCGTAGGAGCCGGGCGCGAGCTTCACGCGCTTGCCGCTCGGTGCGTTGCCGGTCTTGTTCTCGAGGATCTTGTAGTTGTGCACGACCCAGAAGGGCGCGCGCTGCATGCTGGCGTAGAAGCCGTAGCGCAAGACGACCTTGCCCTTGGCGTCCGTCACGGTGCCCACGAGCGCCTCCCCGTCATCCGGGTTGTAGGGCCACATCGAGCTGGTCTTCTTCTCCGGATTGGGCAGGAAGACCGCCGTGAACCGGTCCAGGTAGAACTCATGGCTGTCGAAGTCGAGCTTGACGGCGTTCAATAGCGACGAGTGCAGCACGCCCGGCGCATGGCCCTCGGCTGCCGTGGTCGACGTTTGAAGCGATGCGATCAGCAGCAGGATCGCAGCGGGCGTGGCGATGCGACGCATGGCGGGTCCTCCTCGTGCGGGATGGGGGCGGGAGCCCCGTCTAGTCGATGTCCGCCACGCCGTACTGGCCGGGCTTCACCTCGAGGCAGGCGATGCGCATCTCCATCTCCTCGATGCCGGTGCCGAACCCGACGGTCCAGATGAGCCACTCGCCTTCGCTCTCCTTCTCGGTCGCGAACGACTTGAAGTTCGGAGCGCCGCTGTGCTTCATGGCCATCCGCAGGCGCCCGCAGACGGCGTCCACTTGGGCCTTCTCCACCATGTCGCCGTAGTTGCTCACGTCCTTCCAGCGGCGCTCGGGGGCGGCGCGACCGCTGTAGACCACGTACTTGGCGGCCTCCTCGTACTTCTCGGCCTTGGCCAGCGCGAAGAGCGACTCCAGGGCCGCCTTCACCTCGGCCGCTTTGCCCGTCGCGGGCGCGCCGCCGCCGGCGCTGTCGCCGTTCGCTACGGGGTCGTCGCCGCCGCAGGCCGTGGCGAGGCTGGTCACGAGGAAGAGGACGAACAGGGTGCGGATCGTGCGCATGGGATCTCTCCAACCGAGGGCCGAGCGGGTCGGCGTGCCGGGAACGGGGTGCGTGCCTTTGAGGTGAACCGGCGGAATCCGTCCGAGTCGGACACGCGGATCGACACAATTCCCGGGCGCGTCGAGGGCCCGTCCCGTACCGTCTGCGGCCGCGGGAGGGCCGGCATGCACATCAGCAAGAAGCTCGGGATCGGCGCAGCCGTCGGCGCGCTGCTCGGCTATGCGTTCGTTTGGAAGTACGTGAACCTCTTCGGGGCGGCCAAGGGCCGCACCATCCCCACGTACGGCGCGGAGGTGATGGAGGCGCACCTCTCGACGCTGCTGATCCTGGCGGCCGTCGCGTTCGTCTTCCTGCCGAATCTCAAGACGCTGACCACGCCCAAGCACCGCAAGATCGCGCTGATCCTGGGCGGGCTGGCGGTCGCGTTCCAGATCGTGCCCATGGCCGACTTCTCGAAGATGGCCGTCGACGCGGGGCTCGGGTTCTACATCCAGGTCGTGGGCGCGGTGCTCGCGCTCGCCGCGGCCGTGATGGCCAAGTCGGCGGCCTCGACGGAGGCGTAGGCGCCCTCGCCCGCTACTTGTCCGGCGCCGACGGCGTGACGGCCGGGATGCGCATGCGCGAGGTCGCGCGCTTCAGGAAGAGGATCGCGAAGCACGTGTCCTCAGGCGGCCCGTTCCAGCTGCCGTCGTCGTTCTGCTGGTGCATGAGGAACTCGGCGCCGTCCTCGTACCAGTCGAACTCGCCGAAGTAGCGCGCACGGGTCAGGATCCCCGCCCGCTCGAGCCCGTAGAGGTAGTAGTAGTGGTTCGCATGCAGGGAGAGGAAGGGTGACTGTTCCTTCGGCGGCGGATCGCTGGGATTCGTCGTGACGTCGAAGTGCTCCTGGAGCCATGCCATGGAGTCGCGGATGCCGCGCCGCGTCTGCCCGCGCAGCTTCCCCTTGAAGCGGCGTGACTTCCATAGCGCACCCTTGCAGATCACGAGGCCGGCCAGGCCGGCGGTCGTCATGGAACCCGTGACGGGGTGATCGCGCTTCGCGTAGCGGAAGCCCCGCGCCTTCGCCTTCTCCTTCCACGTCAGGCGGTAGCGGCCGCGCAGCTCGTTGCCCTCGAGCTCGACGGCCTTGCCGTCCTGGTCCTGCCACGCCAGCAAGTACTCGAGCGCACGCAGCCAGACCGACTGCGGCACCTTGATCCGGCAGCGCAGGGCCGACTTCAACCCGAGCAGGGCGTACTGCGTGTTGCTCAGATCGAACTGCTGCTTGGTTGGGTAGCGCCAGACGCCTTCGCCCGTCTGGGCCTCGACCAGGAACTTCACGCCGCGCCGCATCAGCTCGCGGTCCTTCTTGCTGATCGCGACGGCGCAGGGGTCGTCGCCCTTCTTGCGCTTGTCGAAGCCGTAGCGGTCCGTCTCCACGACCTCGAACGGATCACGCGCCGGCGCGTACTTGGCGTCGAGCGCCATCAGGAGCAGGCTGACGCTGTAGGTCTTTCGGAGCGGCAGCTTGCACAGGTATTCCCATGCCTTCTGCATGCGCGGATGCGTGCGCGGGATGCCGGCCTTGTGCAGCGTCAGCACCGTCAGCACGGTGTGGCCCATGGGGTAGGCCTTGTCGTGGGGGCCGCTCCACGAGCCGTCGGGCTTCTGCTGCGCCAGCAGGTGCTTCATGCCCCGGTTGATGGCGGCATTCACGCGCTCGCGGAACTCGGGCGAGTAGCGCTCGTCGAGCTGCTTCTGGAACTCGAGCTCCTCGTCGGGCTCCTTGGGCATCGCGGAGCCCGCGAGCAGCAGGACCAGGGCCGAGCACAACACGAATCGCACGCGCCGGATTCTAGCCGAACGGCGCGTTCTCAATCGCCCGTAGTGACCAGCGGCGAGGTGGCGCGCTTCAGGAACAGCAGGGCGAAGCAGGTCTCCGCGATGTCGCTGCCGCCGCCGTAGTCCCAGTTGCCCTTGCCGCCCTGCCGCAGGATCAGCTGGACGGCGCCCTCGAAGTACCAGTCCTTGAGCCCGACGCGCCGTACCCCGTCGAGCACCGCGGCGCGCTCGAGGCTGTAGAGGTAGTAGAAGAACCAGTTGTTCCTCGGCTTCTCGGGGTGGCGGTCCACGCCCCAGTGGGCTTCCATCCAGGCCCAGCCGCCGTCCATGAGCTGGCGGATCTCCTTGTCGAGAGCGGCGTTCAGCTTGGGGCTGCCCATTCGTGCGAGGGCGTTGCGGGCGATCGCCAGGCAGGCGATCCCGGCGCAGGTCATCGAAGCCCAGGGCCGCTTCGAGCCCTCCAGCGTGCTGTACCGGAAGCCGCCGGCGGCCTTGACGGGCTTGGGCTTCACCGTGTCCGCGTAGCGACCGTCGTCGTGGACGGCCTCGCCCTTGCGCACGAGTCGTACGGCGCCGGGCACCGGACCGCGCTCGCGCAGCTGCTTGAAGTACCGCACAACGCCGAGCCACTGGCTCTCGTCGATGGGAAAGCCGAGGTTCGCCGCGGCGCGCATGCCGAGCACGGCGTACTGGCTGTTCGACGTGTCGAACTTGAGCAGCGAGCGACGCGAGTTCGAGGGATAGCCCCAGAACCCGGGCGACGAGCCGGAGCTCAGGAGGTCGTCTGCGACCGTGCGACACCACCTACGCTCGGCCTGCGTCAGGTCCCGGCGTGGACGCTTCTGCTTCCCGCGCGCGAGGGCCGCGTGCTCGCCCTTCGGGGTATACGCCTTGTCGAACGCCATGAGGCAGATCGCGCGGTCGTAGGTGCGCTTGGGCTCCTGCGTCAGGAGCCAGTCGAGCGCCTTGCGGATGGTCGGGTCGTCGCGCGGCACGTCGCACGCTGCGAGCGTCAGCACGGCCAGCGCCGTCGAGCCGATGCGGTGCTTGCCGTGCGGCACGTAGGACGGCGCATGCTCTTCGCCGTCCTTGATCTGCAGCGTCTTGAGGTACGCGACGCCCTTGTCGATCGCCTTGTCGACGTCGGCCTGGAAGCCCTCGTAGCGGAACGGGTACCGCCGCTTCACGCGGATGTCGAAGAGCGTCTTCACGCGCGTCGGCTTCTCCGCCGAGGAGGCCTTGAGCTTCACGTAGCGGTACGCGAGGTCGACACGCGCGTGCACCACGTGGCCCTGGGTGCGATCGAACGTGGCCGTGACGGCGGCGCGACCCTTCTTGATCTCATGGGTGTCCGTGCGCTCGCCGGAGCCGCGGCTCTGGAATGTCCACTCGCCGGCGAGCTCGTGCGCCTCCGCCGTGCTCGACACGACGCGCGTCTTGCCCTTGAGTCGCAAGGGAATCACCTTTGGGAAGACGAGGTCGACCTTGTGCTTGGTCTCGGCCTTCGCCGCGCCCGGCAGCCACATTGCCAGGATCATGGGCAGATCGGCGCGCTCGAGCGTGACCGGTCGGTACTGCCCCTCGGCGCGCAGGTCGTGCCCGTAGAGGGTCAAGCGATGGGGGCCGCTCAGCGCCTCCTTGCCGTCCTTGGTCGTGACGACCCGGCGCTCGTAGTGGATCACCTCGGACGGGTGCAGCCGCCAAGCGGGCGGCGCGGCGGTCTCCTTGGCCGTCGCGATCCCCGCCGGCAGCAGCAGGAGGAGGACGACGAGAACCGGGGCCGCGCGATGCACGGCCCCGATTCTAGGGACTTGGGCTCTGGAGCGCTGCCCCGCGCCTGTGGGGGGCCCGGGGCGGCGCTTCGTTAGCGGCCCATCGGCAGCACGAGTCCGACGCGGACGGTCGTGCCGCGCATGACGCGCTTGCCCTTCTCGACGGACTGCGTGCGCACGCGCATGCGGTGCCACAGGCGGCGGGGGGGCTCCGTGCCGCCGATCTCCAGGCCGGCCGCGGCAAGGCGGATCCGCGCGGCGTCCCAGGTGAGATTGTAGAGGTCCGGCACACGCGTCATCCGCAGCACGGTGCGACCCGGATCGATGGGCATCGGGATCGGCGTGACGACGCCGGGCGTCGGGGTCGGCGTGGGGGTGGGGATCGGCGTGGGGGTGGGGATCGGTGTGGGCGTCGGCGGGAGCTCGACGACGTACTCCCAGACCACCTCGACGCGCGAACCGAGACTCACGTTCATGCCGGCGGCCGGGTTCGTCCGGGTCACGCGGGTGCGCGTCGCGCCGGTGGGGTTCGAGCTCGGACCGCGCATGCGAACGCGAAGACCGCGTGCGAGGAGGCGGCCACGCGCCACGTTGCGGTCGACACCGATCAGGTTCGGGATCTCGGCGAAGCGCGGCTCCGGATCGATGGGGATGCCGGGGCCCCCGATGCCGGGATCGATCGGCACGATCGACCCGTCCGAGTAGCGCACGGTGAGGTAGCTGCCGGCGCGCACGAGGCTGCCGCGGCCCGGTGCCTGCGACAGCACCTTGTAGCGGCGCTCATGCGAGCGGACGGGGAATGAGGCGAAGCGCAGGCCCAGCTCGCGGGCGATGTCGCGTGCCTCGCGGCGGCTCATGCCGCGCAGGTTGGGGATGCGGATCAGCAGCTCGGGCTCGACGACCTCGGGCTCGACCGGTGCAGGCTCGACGGACTCAGGCGCCGGGGCCGACTCGGCGGCGGCCTTCGAGATGCGCAGTGCGATCGTCGCGCCGCGCAGGATCTCACCGCCGCTGGCGGGGTCCTGCGCCACGACGCGGTCGGCCTCGATGGCCGTCTCGACGACGAGGTCGATCGTGAACCGGAGACCGAGGTCGGCGAGCTGCGTCTCGGCCTCGGCACGGGTCAGCCCGACGACGGAGGGGACCTTCACGACGGCCGGGGCCTCGGCTGCGGGGGCGTCTTCCTCGGCGTGCGCCGTGCCCACGGCCAGGAGCGGCACGAGGGCGAGGAGGAGGAGGGGGATCAGGGAGCGGAGCATGGGGAGGGCCTTTCGGATGGCGGGGGGGTGCCGCACCTGGAACGGCAGGACGGCCCGCGCTCGCGACCGATGGGCGCGGATTCCCCGCTCCCCGACCCGGGATCTGCCGGACGTCCGGCCGGA